>CASGEP010000019.1 GCA_949300515.1 uncultured bacterium | reverse complement strand
AAAATCACGCGTGCGATGAAAATGGTTGCTGCGGCAAAAGTAAAAAAAGCCGAGAACTCGGTTAAAATGTCGCGTCCGTTTACATTTGAACTATATAAAATGTTTTCTAAAGTGTTCAAAGCCGTTTCAAAAGGCACTTTTGAACCTGTTAATACGGAACGCGCAATTGATAATTACCCTAAACTCCTTGAGAAAAGGGAAATTAACACCGTCGGCTTTGTGGTAATGTCCTCAAACAAAGGGCTTGCAGGGGCGTACAGCGCAAATATAGTAAGATTTACCCTGAACGAAGTTAAAAAAGCGCTTGGCGAGGGTAAAAAAGTAAAACTCTACCTTGCCGGTCAAAAGGCTTATCCTGCACTGAGAAACGCCACGCATAGTCTGGATTATGAAATAAAATCGGTATATTCGACAATAATGGACAACCCCGACTCCGCAAGCTCGCTTGTCCTTGCGGAGGATTTGGCAGCAGAGTACGTAAACGGCGAAATCGATTCAATCGAGCTTATAACGACAAGGTATCAGAATATGATGACCTACAAAGTCGAAAAATGGACACTCTTGCCCGTTCTTGAGGTAAAAGAATTCCATAAAAAGGAATTTGACGAAGAACACAACGTGCGCCACAATGAAAGCTCGCATAAAATCGACCCTCTGACGGAGTTTGAGCCTGATTTATGCTCTATTTTGCAAAAAGTTGTACCTATGTATATCACAAACATCATATTTCAGGCATTTTTAGAGGCTCAAGCATCGGAACTCGCATCCAGAATGACCGCTATGTCTGCCGCTACAAATAACGCTCAGGAAATGATAAGAGTATTAACCATAGACTACAACAAAGCCCGTCAGGCACAGATTACACAGGAATTAAACGAAGTTGTGTCAGGCGCGGACGCTCTGAAATAAAAATAAAATTAACAACAATATTAAAAAAGCCCCGCAATGCGGGGCTTTTAACTACATATAATGCTGCAGTTCCCAATCTGTTACGCGAATTCGGTAATTATCCCATTCTTTTTCTTTTGAAGATAAAAACTCGTTAAATATGTGTTCGCCAAGCGCTTTTTTAACAAGCTCGGATTCCTTCATCAGATAAAGAGCTTCGTTCAAGCTGCCCGGAAGCGCCAATATACCTTTTTCTTTCTTTTGCGCTTCACTCATTTCATAAATATTTTCCTCTCTTTGCTTCGGAGGCTCGATTTTATTCTTAATACCTTCAAGAGCCGCAGTTAACAAAACCGCAAAAACAAGATAAGGGTTGCAGGAAGGATCGGGCGAGCGAAGCTCTATCCTTGTTGCATTGCCGCGCTTAGCAGGCACCCTTATAAGCGCCGAGCGGTTTGCTAAAGACCACGCAAGATAAACAGGCGCTTCATACCCCGGCACAAGCCTTTTATAGCTGTTTACAAGCGGGTTGCAAACGGCGGTAAATTCCTGTACGTGTTTTAAAAAAGAGCCTATTGTATATATTGCAACGTCAGAGAGCTGATAAGGCGCATTTTCATCATAAAAAGCGTTTTTACCGTCTTTAAACAGCGAAACGTTGCAGTGCATACCCGAACCGTTTATACCAAAAATGGGTTTGGGCATAAAAGTAGCATGCAGATTGTGTTTGTCGGCAATTGCTTTAACCGTGTATTTAAAAGTAACGACATTATCAGCCGTTGTAATTGCATCTGCGTATTTAAAATCTATTTCGTGCTGACCCTGTGCTACCTCGTGGTGGCTTGCTTCAATCTCAAAGCCCATTTTTTGAAGCGCGTCAACCATTTGCGCCCTTATTGACTCGCCCTTATCATTTGGCGCAACATCATAATAACAGCCCTCATCGTGTGTTTCCATAGTCGGCATACCGTTTTCATCTTTTTTAAAGAGGAAAAACTCCGCCTCAGGTCCGGCATTCAGACTGTAACCCATTTCAAGAGCTTCTTTTACGACTCTTTTTAAATTGCACCTCGGGCAGCCTTCAAAAGGTGTACCGTCAGCATTATGGATATCGCAAATTATTCTTGCAACGTTGCTGCTTTCGGCATCTTTCCACGGAAGCACCGCAAAAGTCGCAAGGTCGGGATAAAAATACATATCCGACGTTTCAATACTTCTAAATCCTTTAATGGATGAACCGTCAAGCATGCACTCGTTATTGAGCACTTTGTCGATTTGAGATGACGGGACACAAAGATTTTTAACATTTCCGTTAATGTCTACAAACTGCAATCTGATTAAATGAATGTCATTTTCACAGATAATTTTTTTAATTTCTTCCTTACTGAGGGTTTTTCCATGCTCCGGTATGTAACACATTACCTTCACTCCTATTTTAATGTACGCAACAAATAATGAGCTTATTATGCAATGTTTTTCTTAAATAGTCAAAGAAATTTATAAAATCTTTATAAGCTTACAGGCTTTCATATCTTTTAAGAAAATCTTCATAGGCGATTTTTAAACCTTCCTCCAGTTCAACCTGCGCACTGAAGCCAAGAGCGTTAATCTTTGATACATCCATAAGCTTTCTCGGGGTGCCGTCGGGCTTTGTATTATCCCAGACAACTTCGCCCTTGTAGCCTACTGTTTTTTTGATAAGTTCAACAATTTCTCTGATTGTGTGCTCCTTGCCCGAACCGATATTTATAAACTCTCCTATCTCTTTTGCATCTTTGTTTTCCATTAAATAAACGCACGCTCTCGCAAGGTCATCCGAAAACAAAAACTCCCTTAAAGGAGTACCGCTTCCCCAGGCGCACACAGTTTTATCGCCTCTGAGTTTTGCTTCGTGAAATCTTCTTATGAGCATAGGAATAACATGGGCGTTTTCGCTGTGATAATTATCCCCGATACCGTACAAATTGCAGGGCATAACAGAAACATAATTTGTGCCGTACTGTCTGTTGTACGCATTTGCAAGCTTTATCCCGCAAATTTTTGCAAGGGCATAAGGCTCGTTTGTAGGCTCAAGTTTTGAGGAGAGCAAATATTCCTCTTTTATGGGCTGGGGCGCATTTTTTGGATAAATGCAGGAGGAGCCCAGAAACATAAACTTTTTAACATTGTATTTAAAAGAACTCTCAAAAACATTGTTTTGAATTTTTAAGTTTTTAAGCAGAAAATCAACGGGGTAAGTGTTATTTGCATAAATCCCGCCGACTTTTGCAGCAGCCAGAAACACCCAGTCCGGTCTTTCTTTATTAAAAAAATCGTCAACCGCTGCCGCATTTTCAAGGTCAAGCTCATCGTGAGTCCTAAGGGCAAAATTTTTATAACCCTTTCTCTTAAGCTCTCTTAAGATTGCACTTCCTACTAAACCTCTGTGTCCAGATACAAAAATTTTCTTATCCATAATTAAAAAATATACAATAAAACAAAATTAAAGTTATTACATTGTTGCAAAATATTAAGAATATATTCGCAAATTTTAAACTCAAAAAAATGGCGAAATTAAAATTGTGTAAAGTTTAATTGAATTTATGTTAATTTTGAGTGATAATTTCATCAGGAAAGCTTTACATATAAACGCTTTTAAAATATAGTAAAATTAAAATGAAAAAATAATGGGGGCCATTTAAGTGGAAAAGTTTAAATTAGACAATTACGACAGACAAGCATCTGACTACAGCAGGTATGCTTCGCAGGCTAATATAAAAGTTATAGGCGTTGGCGGCGGCGGCGGTAACGCGGTAAACCGAATGATTAAAGCGGGGTTATCCGGCGTTGAATTTTGGGCAATGAACACAGATGCTCAGGTTCTTGAAATGTCGTCAGCCTCTAAAAAAATTCAACTCGGCGCAAAGTTAACCGCAGGTCTTGGCGCAGGCGGCAATCCTTCAATCGGTGAAAAAGCTGCCGAAGAATCAAGAGAAGATTTACTTGTTGCGCTTGACGGTTCGGACATGGTCTTTGTAACGGCAGGTATGGGCGGCGGAACCGGAACAGGTGCAGCGCCCGTTGTTGCAAAAATAGCTAAAGAACTCGGCGCTCTTACTATCGGCGTTGTTACAAAACCCTTCCAATTTGAAGGCAAACGCCGCATGACACAAGCACTTCAAGGATTGGAAAAATTAAAAGAAAATGTTGACGCACTAATTGTTATACCAAACGACAAATTAATCGAAGTAGTTGAGAGAAGAACAACAATGCGTGATGCGTTCAGTGTTGTTGATGAAGTTCTGCTCTGCGGTGTTCAGGGTATCTCGGATATCATCACGGTACCGGGCTTAATTAACGTTGACTTTGCCGATGTTAAAACAATTATGCAGTCCTCAGGCTCCGCACTTATGGGTATCGGTAAGTCCTCGGGCGAAGGCAGAGCAATGGAAGCCGCTAAACTTGCAATTAACTCTAAACTTCTTGAAACTTCAATCAACGGTGCGACAGGTATTATAATGAACGTAACCGGCGGACCCGATATGACACTTCATGAAGTTAATGAAGCGGCAAGCGTTATCCACGATGCCGTTTCAGACGATGCAGAGGTTATTTTCGGTTCTGTTATTGACGACAGAATTCAAGGCGAAATTATGATTACAATTATCGCAACAGGTTTTGAACTTAAAAACGGCGATACCGTAAACACTAAAGACGATCTTAAACTCTCTGCCGCAAGCTTCTTTGGCGGTACAAGCACAAGCGCGCTGAACTTTGGCAGCCTTGGCTCTACTCACTCATCCGCTTCAACATCACAAGATACTCAAAGCCACGAAGCTGCAGCAAGCAGTCTGCTTGATATTCCCGAATTTTTAAACCCTAAAAACAGACTGTAAATCATAAAATTATAAAAAGCCTCCTTCTTATTAAGGAGGCTTTTTTGTGCAAAAAATGCTAAAATAACTCTATGCTTACGGAATTGGTAACGGACTATCTGAATTATTTAGAGTACGAGCGTGCACTTTCAAAAAACACAATAGAAGCCTACGGGCACGACATTTTTGCTTTTTTTGAATTTGTCAGCGGTAATTTTAAAATAGACGAAATTGACTCTATAAAAAGAACCCACATAAGCGCCTACAACAGACATCTTGCCTCATGCGGAATAAGCCCCGTAAGCATTGTAAGAAAAATCGCCTCTATTAAAGGTTTTTTCAGATACTTATGTGTTAACGATAAACTCAAAAAAAATCCCGCGCTTGCGCTCTCAAGCCCGAAAATCACAAAAAAGCTTCCAAAGGTAATCAGTGTACAGGAAATTGAAAAACTGCTCGCCGCACATCTGAATATTATGCAAAAGGCGCTGTTTGAGCTTTTTTACGCAACGGGGCTGAGGGTATCCGAGCTTGTAAATCTTGAATATAAAAATACGGACTTAAAAACAAATATCATAAGGACAATGGGTAAAGGCTCAAAAGAACGCATTATTCCTATCGGTACAAAAGCAAAAGCCGCGCTTAAAGTTTATTTTAAGGAAAGAGAAATCACGGTTTTAACAACTGATGAAGGCAGAAGAAACCAAAAGTATGTATTTTTAAAGCCGGACGGCAAGAGAATTACAAGGCAATACGTGTATACTTTTGTCCATAATTTAGGCAAAAAAATTCAAAAGGACATCTCGCCGCACACCATCCGCCACTCTTTTGCAACCCATCTGCTTGAAAACGGCGCGGATTTAAGGGTAGTGCAAGAGCTTCTCGGGCACTCGAGCATTGTAACAACACAACTTTACACCCATATAAGCAAAAAACGCCTGAGAGAAGTTTATTTTTCAATAAATTCAGACTAATTTAGAGTGTCAAAAGGCACATGTAGTAAAGGTGTATCGCCTTCCTTGTCGTATAAATCCATACCGGTCAGCACGCCGTCCTCGTAATTGTATTTTCTCAGAGGCAAGTCATTTGAAGGCATAATTACAACCTTATCCAATTCGCCGTCGGGCTTGTAGAAATATTTCTTTGCACATTTGCCGCTGTGTACACCCTTCCTTTCGGGTAAAAATACGCTCTCAAGTTCGCCTGTGGCACTGTTTAAATTAAAACATTTTGTAAAGCGTCCTAAGGAATTCCTTGTAAGATAAGATTTAGGGTTTGAATTTTCGTCATAAGACACGGTATGTGCCTGTTTAGAGCCTTTTGTATACACAAAAAGCTTTGAAATATAAGGTTTATTGACATCAGACATTTTGTATTCCGCGCGTGCTCTCATTTTTCCGTCTTGATACAAGCTTATTTCGCGTGCGGTGCCGTTTTCGGAGTAGTCGGCAACACTGAACAGTTCGCCGTTTTTATCATAATTTTTAAGCGTAACACTGCCATGTGCGCCTCTTGCAACTTCACGTTTTACAATGTCCGTGCCTTCATAAAATTCGCTGTAGCTGCCTTCTTTTAGCTCGCTAAACGCTTTTTGCGAACTTATATACATTTGCTCCATTATCATAAACGGTTTTTTCAGATAATCAAGCGCCTGTGTGAATTCGTTTTTGTAATTTTCGTAGCACTCCTGCGCTTCCCTTGTGATATAAGGGATTTCAATACGTTTAATGTATGGCTCGCTCTCAAGCATTTTTTTCTTCAGTTCTATTGCCTGAGCATCATCGGTGCTTTTAATCTCTCTGAAAGCGCGCGCGAAAAGCCCTACTCCAAAAGCGGCGAGTACGAGGTTTACATCGGCATTAGTTTTTTTGGTATCGGATACTGCACCGTTTACCGTATCAGCTGCCTTATTAGTCACATCTGCAGCCTTATTCGCTATCTCATCTGCCGCCGTAACGCCCTCGGCAGTCTTTAGGACTTCCTGAGCAGCTTCCTGAACCGCTTTATCGGCAGCCTCCGCAGCTTGAGGCGCATCGGGCACCACGGTATCAATTATTTTTGCAGCGGGTTTAACCGTTACATCATCCACAGCCGCCGTCACAGCTTCCGCCGCAATCTTTACGGCTTCTTGTGCCGGCTTATCCGTCATCTCATCAGCCGCTTTTTTTGCAGCAGCTCCAAGTGCTTCTCTCAGCGGTTCTGCCGCTTCATCCGCAGTTTTTGACAGAGAGTCCGCGCCGCCTTTAGCCGTGTCCTGAGCAAAATCTACGATTTTTAAAACAGTATCAGTGTCAGGTTTTTTTCTTTTAATTGCAAAAACACCCGCGCCGACGACTAAAGCCGCAACGGCAGCTGCGGCGGCTGCAAATTTGGGATTCATTTTTTTAATTTTATCGGTAAATGAAGTTTTATTATCGTCCTGTGCCGGTGCAGCGGTGCTTTTTACTCCTGCATTGTTGTTCAGCTCAAGTGTATCTTCTGCATAATAGTTTGAATTTGCGGACACATCGGGCTGTTTGGCAAATTTCGGAACATCAAAAGCCGCAAAAGGATTATTATTTACAGGTATCATCTGAGTCATATTTTAACCTAACCTTGCTACTGCACTTACAAAACCGTTGAAGCAAAAAAATTGCGGTTAGTGCAAAAAATTAACCGCAATTATTAAGAAATATTAATCTAGGCTCTCGGACGCATGGTAGGGAACGCTATAACATCCCTTATTGAAGGAGAGTCCGTAAGCAGCATAACCAAACGGTCAATACCGATGCCCATTCCGCCTGCTGGGGGCATACCGTGCTCAAGCGCACAGATAAAATCTTCATCGATATCACAGGCTTCTTCATCCCCCATTGCTTTTTCCCTTGCCTGAGCTTCAAAACGGTTTCTCTGGTCAATCGGGTCTGTAAGCTCGGAGAAAGCATTTGAGATTTCCCAGCCATTAATACGCGTTTCAAAGCGCTCTGTCAGGCGCGGATTATCTCTGTGAACTTTTGCAAGCGGGGAGATATCGCGCGGATAGTCAAGAATATGGGTGGGCTGAAGGAGCTTAGGCTCAACATGGACTTCAAAAATTTTATCCAAAATTTTGCCCCAGCTGTCTGTGTCTTCTACCTCAATGCCGAGTTTTTGTGCCTGTTTTGCGGCTTCATCGACAGTTAAATATTCACTAAAATCAATACCTGTAAACTCTTTTATCGCGCCGAGCATGGTTTTTCTGTCCCATGGAGGGGTAAGGTCAATTTTTTTGCCCTGATACTCAATTACCATAGTACCCAGGACGTCTTTTGCAACGCTTGACACCATATTTTCAAGAAGCACCATCATATCGTTGTAATCAACATATGCCTGATAAAGCTCTATCATTGTAAACTCGGGGTTGTGGCGGGTGTCTATGCCTTCGTTTCTGAAATTTCTGTTCATTTCAAAAATCTTTTCGCTCACCCCGCCCACAAGGAGCCTTTTTAAGTGCAACTCGGGTGCAATCCTTAAATACATGTGCATATCAAGGGCATTGTGGTACGTTTCAAAAGGTCTTGCCGTAGCGCCGCCCGCTTGAGTGTGAAGCATTGGTGTTTCAACTTCCAAAAATCCCTGATTGCACAGATATTCTCTGATTTTTTGAATTATCAAAGAACGTTTTCTAAAGGTGTCGCGTACTTCAGGATTCATAATCATATCCACATATCGCTGACGATAGCGAATTTCAACGTCTGTTAAACCGTGGAATTTTTCGGGCAGGGGCAAAAGTGATTTTGAGAGCAATTTGACATCGCGTGCTTTTATGCTCAGCTCGCCTCTGGGCGTTCTTCTTACATCGCCCGAAAAACCGACTATATCACCGACATCGAGCATTTTAATTATAGCCATTTTGTCGGGGTCTAAATTTTCCTTGTGCGAGAATATTTGAATTTTGCCCGAAGGGTCCATAAGGTCAATAAACATGCCTGTGTTGCGAATTGCCATAATACGCCCCGCAACGTTGTAACTGTCGGTTGTTTCCTCGCCTGCCGCAAGGTCTTTATATTTTTTTTGCAGCTCAGCAGCGCTTATATTTTTGTCATAAGAATAGGGATAAGGATTAATTCCCCTGTCCGTAAGGTCGTTGAGTTTTTGAATTCTGTTCTCACGAATGCTTGATATAGTGCTGTTATTGGTAGCTTCCATTTCTGTCTCCATTGGTTTATTACTTCATATAAAAATTTTATCACAAACAAAAATGGCGAGCAGGGTTTTCACCCTGTCCGCCATTTTATGAAATTTTCAGACTATTTTATGTTAGAGAATGTCCAAGCATCAAGGTTCGGATTTTCCGCAATTTTTGCATCCGATTTATCGTCGTCTTGACCTGCTTGAGAACCGCCGTGAGCTATGGGTTTGTACACGCGGTTATAGTATTCAATAACCATGCGGTCAGAGTTAAAGTATGCTTCTGCAGTTCTTTTTGCCTGGCGCATTAACCTTGCCCACTCGTCAGGATTGTTGTAGTAAGTAGGAATAATTTCATTTTCCAATGTATTCATTACACATTGGTGATCCTTCCAGTGTCTTTCTTCCCAGGGAATATCATCATCAAGACCGGGGTATTCAACAGTGTAGCCGTTAATTCCGGGGAATGTACCCTCCACCGTCCAGCCGTCATAAGTCGAGAAGTGCAGCGCGCCGTTTAAGTTAGCTGACATGCCTGAAGTTCCCGAAGCTTCAAAAGGTCTTAGAGGAGTATTTAACCAGATATCAGAACCTTTTTTAAGTTTTGCACTGAGTGCAAGTTCGTATCCCGGAAGAACAACAATATTTTTCATATTGTAAGATTCTTTTAAGATTTTATTGAACATTTCTTTGCCCATAGCATCATCGGGGTGGAATTTGCCCGCAAAAATCAACTGAACTTTGTTTTCGTTCAAAAGTTTTTCAATACGCGGTTTATCCATCAAAATAAGCCATGCACGTTTATAATCCGCAAATCTTCTTGCCCAGGTAATCGTTAAAACACTCGGGTCAAATCTTTTACCCTGAGTATCTGAAATGTATTGGAACAAGTCCTTTTTCATTTCTTTTTTAGCATCCAGTAATTCCTGGAATGTTTCAGCGGAAGCAATTCTCGGGTCTTGCCAGTAGTGCTGGTTAACTGCGTTTGTAATAGCACGGATGGGACATCTGCCTTGAACCCAATCCCACATTTTATTTGCAACAAGACCATGGAGCTGTGATACGGCGTTTGCAACTCTTGACATTCTAAGAGCGGCAACCGTCAGGGAGAAGTTTTCTCCGCCCAGTTCAATAGCTCTTTCACGCGAGCAGCCTGCAAAGAATCCGCCTTCCATTAATGTATCAACCCAGTGAACTTCGTTACCTGCGGCAACGGGTGTGTGAGTTGTGAATACCGTTTTCTTTTTAACAGCGTTCAAATCGCCATTGTATTGTCTTAAAAGTTCAAATGCGGCGGGAAGCGCGTGACCTTCGTTCATATGGATTACATCAAAAGGATAGCCTACTTCCTGAAGAATTCTCACACCGCCCACACCAAGAATTGTTTCTTGAGCTATACGGACTTTTTCATCACCGTCATAGAGTTTATGAGAAATTCTTCTTGCCCATTCGGAGTTTCCGTCAATATCCGTTGTCAAAAGATAAACGGGGCAAGAACCGAAAAGGTCGCCTTCTACTCTGAATGCTTTTACTTTTACATCCTCGTTAAACACTCTTACCGTAGTGTATACATTTAAGTCGGTTAAAAAGTCATAATGCTTTCTGATATAGGCAACTTCAACTTCTCCGTTTTCGTTGATACGTTGGTCATAGTAACCGAATGACCACAACATTGTAACACCAACCATCGGCATTTGAAGGTATCCTGCAGATTGCATGTGCGCACCGGCTAAAAAGCCTAAACCGCCCGAATAAGTTGCTAATGATTGGTCTAATGCTATTTCCATTGAGAAATATGCGACATTTGGTAAAGCCATTTTTGAAATCCTTTAATACTTACTACCATACATGCAAAATCTTAGCACAAAGATACTTTTAAATCCTTATTTATAAAAAAATAATCCTAAAGTACTAATTAATTTTGCCCTACCATTATATTCAAAAATTAATTTTCTAACACCATGTATGAGATTTTTGAAACAAAACTTAATATATTAGGATGATATCTATTTTAACACAGCAAGGCTGCAATGCAGCACCCAAAAGGATTTTGCACCATGGAAGCATTTTGGATAAAACGTAAATGAATTACCTTTCTAAAAATATTTTGACATCTCAAAATAACCGTATCAATACGCTTGGCGGCTTCTAAAATACTCTCTTGGCTGTTTAAATAATTAAATCGCGTTTATTTTTTTAAAAAACTATCTGCAAATTTCGCAATAATCGCTTATAAATTCCAAAAATTCCGTGTATAAAAGTTTATTTTGCACGAGAAAATCTCTCATATTTTCATCAACAAAATCAAATTTTGCACACATACCCATTCTGTTTAGAGTATTGTTTAATTTGCCTCTGTTGATGTAATAGAGCTTACCATGGTATTTGACTACAACCGGCTTTTTCACTAAAGACTCCCGCAATATCCTTACAGACATTATTATTCAGCCCTTTAACATTACAATTATAATTGTAATATAATTATTAAAAATAACTTTAATGTATTTTCCGAGCTTACTTTTTTATTATTTTTTTACAAAACTTAATAAGCACGAAAAAAATAAAAGTTAAAAAACTCAATCCAAAAAGGCTTTTTGGCGGGTTAATTTTCCGTATAAAATTCTTATTATGTATAAATTATATTGTTACATTATGTTAACAGATAAGCTCATAGCAAGGGTTTGGAACTTATGCAAAAACAACAACTTGGTTTCTTCCGTTTTTTTTCGCTTCGTAGAGCGCTTTATCGGCATTTTGATACAGCTGCTCCGGTTCTTTCATAGACTTATCGTAAGCGCTTACACCGACGGATATTGTGACACTGAGCTGATTTACACCCTGAATGTTGTACTCCTCTATATTAATTTTTTTCTTCTCGATTGCACGCCTTAACCTCTGGGCGACAAGGGAAGCTTCCTCAAGCGTTGTATGCGGCAAAAGTATTGTAAACTCTTCCCCGCCGTACCTTGAAGGTATATCGTTTTCGCGGAGCTCTTTTTTAATTGTTTTTGCAACATTTTTCAAAACACAGTCCCCGACTGCATGTCCGTACGTATCGTTTACTTTTTTAAAGAAATCGATATCTGTCATAATGCAGCAGAGCGGGGCATTTTGCCTTTTTGCACTTGCCGTTTCTTCTCTGAGCCTTATTGCAAACTGGTGGCGGTTATTAAGCCCCGTAAGAGCATCCAGTGTCGCATCTTTTAGGATTTTCATATACTCAAGCGCCCGCTCTATGGTAATTGATGCCTGTTTTGAAATTTCATCAAGGTAATTTATCTCATTTTCGTTTAATTTATCAAAGGGATTGTACGCAACAACCGCACCGAGCAGCTTTTGCTCGCTTACAAGAGGGAAAATCCCCACTTTACCTTCTCTTTGCAGAGTAACGCCCGATTTTGAATTAAGTTGTTCCAAATATTCATAAATCCTCGTATCTTTAATATTTGCGGGCCACACAAGCTTGAATTCTTTTTTATTTTTATTTTTTATAAATATATAAATCAAATGTTCGTATATAAAACTGTCTATCATCTCGCCCAAAATCGGCAGAATGTAGCTCAGTTCATACTGTGTTTCAATAATTTTTGCTATGTTTCTGATTGTTTTATAAAATTTCGTGTTGAGCTTCATTTTCTCGCCCGATTTAAAATTTAAAACGGCGTAGGAAATCTGCCTTTGCACAAGAGGAGCTATCTCAAAAAACTCGTCACTTTCTTCGATTTTTCTCTCGAGAATTATCTCCAGCAGCCCGACGATTTTCGTATCCTCATAAATCGGCATATAAAGGGCATCTTCGCCCGATTTTGCAGAGTCTTTAGAGCCGACAAAAGAGTTTAAGACTTTTTGCACTTTTTGGTTTTGCTCGTCGTCGGCAAGATTTTCCCAGGGCTTTTCAAAGTCTTTTAAAACGTAAGAAAAATCATCAAGCAGATAAATTTTTATCCTGTCAATGCGCAAAACCTTTGAAAAAGCGCCTTCCAGACGCAAAATAAAATCAGCCCTGCTGTTTGATTTTTCAAAAGCATAAGTCAATTTCAGCATAAAATTATAAAGTGTTTTATAGTCCATATTATTCCTTATCTTCGCTTTCAAAGTACTCTTTTGCCGCGCATATCCTGAAGCTTCTGGCTACGGAGCGGTCATATTCGCCCGTAAAAACAAGTTTGCCGCCCGAGTATGTCAGGTTGTCGCCGTATTTGTCATTTTTATTATCTTCACTTTTATTTGCAAGATAGTCGTAATCCCCGCTTAAGACCATTTTTTGGGTTACGCCCGACAATACGTCGTAAATATAGCGTGTTTTTATACTCTCGCCGTCTATATCAAGTATCAGACCGGCTTTTTTAAACTCGTCGATTGAGTCCCTGTACATTTTCATATCGCGCAGCAAAATTGCAAGATTGTAGTGTGCTTCATATTTTAAAGGCTCAAGTTCAATAGCCTTGCAATAGTTTCTGCCGGCTTCTTTGTTGTTTTTTAAAAGCTGGTGGGTCAGGGCTAAGTTATAGTATATTTCATAGTTTTTAAGATTTTTCAGTGCGTTTCTGTATGCTTCGGCCGAAAGCCGCAGATATTCTTTTGCACTGAATTTATTTTCGCCCACAAGAAGCGACTTTGCACGATAGGCAATCCCCATATTATAATAAGCAACCGCACTGTTGTATTTGTATGTTTCCCTGTTGTTTATAAAAAACGGAATATACACCCACTTTGGCTTTTTTTCTATTGCTTTTTTATACTCTGCAATTGCCTTGTCATGGTCAAAAGCGGCACTTGACAAAACAAGAGCATAGTCAATGCGGGCAATCATAAAGTCGGGTTTTACCTCAAGAGCCTTTGAATACTCCTCAAGCGCACTTTGATAATCTTCATAAACGACATATATATTTGCAAGGTTATACCTTGCCCTGTAGTGCTCGGGATAATAAGTCAGGGCCTTTTTATAACAGTCAATGGCAAGCTGGGTTTTGTTTTTCTTGTAATATTTATCTCCCCTGTAAACCCAGTAAAAGCTCACACACTTTTTAACCTGATAAACATAAACGTCGTAAAACAAAAATACGCTCAGCGCAAAAAGCATAAGCAGCATTAAGCTTATAATCCTAACGGTGGTGTTTTTAAAGAATTCAAGAATCTTTTTTTTCATATGGCAATTTATGCTTCAAAGAGTTTATAAAGCATATCTTCAATCATTTGCGAATCTATTTCGGGGTTGATTTTATTAAGGTTCAGCGCTGTCTGGTATTTTTTTGCGGCATCAATCTTCTGCCCTAACATCTGATAAGCGCGTGCCGTGTTAAAATGCGCGAGCACGTAATTGGGATTAATATCTATTGCATTTTCAAAATATGCAAGCGCACGGTTGGCATCGCCCAATCCGTCCAGGAATATCACGCCTAAATTGTTGTATGCAATGTCATATTCAGGGTCTAAATCAATTGCTTTTGAATAATATATTATGGCTTTTTCTATATAATCTTTTTCCCAATATGCCATAGCAAGGCGCGAGTAGGCTTTCGGGTTGTTGCAGTCCGTATCGAGCGAGTGATTATAATACTCAATTGCCCTGTCTAAGTCCTCCGTATCATAGTATATATCTGCAATAGCCTGATATATTGAGGATTTATTTTTTGTCAAAAGCAGAGCATTTTCAAGAACGGAAATTGCCGCATCAGAGTTGCCTTTTATCTGATGATAAATAGCAGCAAGCGCCTGTGCCACAACGGCAGACCATTCATTATCGGGATTAATGCTCAGCGCTTTTCTGTATAGTTCAATTGCGCTGTCGTACTGCTCGAGTTGAACATAAGCGTAAGCAAGAGAATTTAAGTAAAAAGGATTTTCGCTTTCATAGTTGAGTGCAAGCTTAAACGCATTAACGGCGTTAATTTTATCCTCTTTTTTAAGGTATAAATGTCCGAGTTCATAATAGCAGCGCGGCATATGAGGGTTTTGACCGATTAAAACAGTGTAGAGGTCAATAAGTTCGTCCGTTTTGTCCGGATAAAATTCCTCGATGAATTCAATAGCGCTTACAACAGACATCGGATTTGCCGCACTTAAAGCAATAGCGTTCCTGTAACATTCAAGTGCAACGTCATAGCGCTTTTTCTTTTTTGCAATATTTGCCATCTTCTCGTAAAAAATTGACTTGTTTTTAGTTTTGTCAAGCGCATCGGCATACAGGTTATAAGCACTTTTATCCCTGTTTGTTTTCTCTAAAATCTCTCCAAAAGCACGATATTTAATAAAGCTGATATCATCAAGAATATTTTTGCAAAACATTTTTATGTTGGCACTGTCAAACAAAAACAGCATTGAGCCTGAGAAAATATAGTAAAGCGCCGAAGAAAAATCAACCACGGAGCTCTTTTTGTTTTTTGACTTCTCTAACAGTGTCAATGCCAGAACAAGCCTTGTTCTGGACGATTTTAGCGGTTTTAGTTTAATTGCGGTTTTAAACTGTTCTTCTGCCTCATTAAATTCACCCTTCAACGAAAGAAAATACCCCAGATACATATGTGCATTGGCGTTATCCGGGTCAATCTCGACAGCCCTTCTGCACTGTTCAACGGCAGATTCTATACCTATTTGACCGTTATCATGAAGCAGGCTTGCAAGCCTGAAATAGGCGCTCGGGGTGTCGGGGTCAGCCTTTAAGGCTTCAATATAATAATTAATTGCCGCTGTTAAATCCTCACTTGAAAAGTGCAAGAGGTATCTCTGATGCGCCGCCTGTGCAAGCTGCATAGAGCTGTTAACTTGATTTTTTGAATCAGTGTGAGAATTGTGCGGAATTTTTTGCATGAACATAGCGTTCCTTCGGGTTTCTTTAAAAATATACAATTAATTTAACGGGTTACATGAATTTTGCTTTATTTAAAACCAATAGAAATCATCCAAAAGGTTGAATTTTTGTATAAACTTTCAAAAATACCCTCAAGAGCCTAAAATAACTTGTCAGAGTTTTAAAATAGTTGTAAGATTAATTTATCAATCAAAGAGTGGATAAGGAATTTGATAAGGAATATATTAATATGGGAATACACATGCAGATTTTAATAGCCATACTTTTAGGCATAAAAAGAAACTGGCATATATTCTTCGGACTGATAGCAGGTATAATTGTCGGAATTTTATTCCCCTCATCCAGCTATCCGACCATAAACAAAGTATTAAATTTCCTTGGACAGGGTTTTATTAATATTATTCAAATGGTAGTTATTCCCCTTGTTATAAGCGCAATTGTAATCGGTGTCTCAAACATCGGCGACAATAAACAGCTTGCAAAATTCGGCAAAAAAATGATTTTCTACTACCTCATCATAACGACCGCCGCAGTTGCAATCGGGGCAATCCTTGCTCTCATTTTCAAACCCGGACTGGGCGCACAGGACTTCATCTCCTCTGATGTTGCGGCGCAAATGCAGGGCTATGTTGCAGGCGCAATCGCCGAGCAAAAGGCAAATATGTCGGGCATGATTTTGGATATGATTCCTTCAAATCCTTTTAGCTCCCTTGCAAGCGGAAATATGATACCCATTATCATTTTTGTTCTAACTTTTGCAATTGCTTTAGCTAAAGTGGGTGAAATAAACCGCCCTGTTGTGTCTTTCTTTGAAAGCGTTTTTGCAGCCACAATGAAAGTAACGGACTGGATTATGTACCTTGCGGCTCCCGGTGTTTTTGCACTGACCGCAAGCTCCGTTGCAAGCTTTGGCATGGAAATGTTCGGGGAAGTATGGAAATATTTCCTTGTAATCGTTTTGGGACTTGCAATTCAGTTTTTCATTGTTTATCCGCTGCTAATGAAAATATTCTCGAAAGTTCCCGTCGGAAAACTCTACACCGCAATCACGGAAGCTATTATGGTCGCATTCGGCACCGCTTCAAGCTCTGCCACGCTTCCTTTAACTATTACCTGCTGCGAAAAACGCGGCATTTCAAACAAAATCTGCTCTTTTGTACTTCCTCTGGGTGCAACGCTTAATATGGACGGAACAGCCCTTGTGCAGACCGTTGCGGTAATATTTTTAACACAGGCATACGGTATTGACCTTTCTTTAGGTCTTATAATCCAAATTGCAGTGCTTGCAATGATTGCTTCATCAACTTCCGCGGGAATTCCCGGAGCAGGATTAATCACTATTGCTCTTGTACTAAACGGTATCGGCCTTGCTCCCGATCAGCTTGTTGTAGGGTTCTCCTTCCTCTTTGCGCTTGAACGTCTTGCGGATATGCTGCGCTCAACGGTTAACGTAGCGTCAGATGCCGTTGTTGCGGCAATAATTGCAGATAATGAAAACGAAATAAATTATGACCTTCTGAACAATCCTGACGGTTATAAAGAAATAGTTTAATGAATATCAAAATCGTACTTGAAGGCAAGATAAAAGAACCTTGTTTTAAATTAGGTATTGAAGAATATAAAAAAAGACTTTTAAACAAGGTTGAAATTCTTGAAATAAGCGACATATACGAATATTTGAAAAATAAAACAAATTCTTATGTGATAATCCTTGAGATTGAGGGTAAAATGTTATCAAGCATTGAATTTGCAAAAAAGTTAAGGGAAATTGAAACTTCGGGCAGTGCAAATGAAATTCTTTTTCTTATCGGCGGCTCGGAGGGCCTTAGCCGGAAGGTGAGAAATTTGTCGGATTTTAAATTTTCAATGTCAAAACTTACCTTTCTTCATCAAGAGGCAGCCCTCATACTTATAGAGCAAATTTACAGGGCGCATAAAATTTTAAACAACGAACCTTACCACAAATAGGAGCAAAAATGAGAACCGTCGATTTAATACAAAAGAAAAAAGAAGGCAAAAAACACACAAAAGAAGAAATTTATTTTCTTATTGAAGGCTACACAAAGGGCAAAGTTGAAGATTATCAAATGTCGGCATGGCTTATGGCGGTGTGTTTTTGCGGTCTGGATAAAGATGAAACAGCCTGGATGACTCAGGCTTTCGTAGATTCGGGCGAAGTTTTGGATTTTTCTTCCATAAGCTCTTTTGTCGCGGATAAACACTCGACAGGCGGTGTGGGTGATAAGGTAACAATTGTTCTAATCCCCATTTTGGCAAGCCTTGGCGTAACATGTGCAAAACTCTCGGGCAGAGGATTGGGCTACACGGGCGGCACGGTAGATAAGCTTGAATCAATCCCCGGCTTTAATTGTGAGCTTTCAAAAGATGAGTTTATGAAGCAAATTAAAGAGATAAACGCCGCAATATCTTCCCAAAGCCCCAATTTAACCCCCGCAGACGGCAAAATATACGCACTTCGCGACGTTACGGCAACGGTAGATAATAAATCTTTAATTTGCGCCTCGGTTGTGTCCAAAAAAATCGCAAGCGGCGCAAATTCAATAGTATTAGACGTCAAATACGGCTCGGGCGCATTTATTAAAACAAAAGAAGAAGCCGCGGAGCTTGCAGAGCTTATGTTTGAAACGGGCGCACTTTTGGGCAGAAAAATTTCCGCCATAATAAGCTCTATGGAGCAGCCTTTGGGCACACATATAGGCAACAGCCTTGAAATAATTGAAAGTATAGAGTTTTTAAAGGGAAATTATCAAAAAGACCTCTATGAAGTAACGCTTGAAATAGCCGCAAAAACGCTCATCGCAGGCGGTTTTTGCAAAACAAAAGAAGAAGCAAAGGAGCTTTTTGACAAAAGTATCTCATCGGGCGCAGCCCTTGAAACATTTAAAAAAATTATAGCTTATCAAGGCGCAAACCCTGATATAACAGATAATTACACCTTATTTAAAAAAGCCGGAAATTCTTATGAACTAAAGGCGAAAAAAGACGGTTATATTGAAAACATTGACGCACTTAAAGTTGCCCGCGCCTGCAAGCTTCTTGGTGCCGGCAGGGATAAAAAAACAGATAATATAGACCCTGCCGCAGGCTGCATTTTAAACAAAAAATCAGGTGATGAAGTTAAGTGCGGCGAAACGGTTTTGACACTTTACTATAACGATATAAAAAGAGAAAAGCTTGATGAAGCGATTAATTCAGCCGATGATGCGGTTGAAATAAGCACTTTAAAACCATACGCAAAGGAGCTTATTTACGCACTTTAATGTTCATTGTATAATTTTATAGGGAAAATGGGAATAAAATTATGAATAAATTTATGGTAACAACGGCAATAGACTATGTAAACGGCGCTCCGCACATAGGTCATGCCTTTGAGAAAATATTAACCGATGTTTTATACAGACATTTTAAACAAAGGTGCGACAAGACGTTTTTTTTAACAGGCACGGACGAACACGGCATTAAAATTCAAAAAACTGCGGCGGGGCTTAATATATCTCCAAAAGAACTGTGCGATGAAAATTCGCAAAAGTTTAAAGACTCCTGGGTGCTTTTGGACATTAATTACGATAAATTTATAAGAACAACAGACACCGAACACAAAAAAATCGTACAGGAGATTTTTGAAAAACTCCTTCAGAACGGCGACATTTACAAACACAAATACGAAGGACTTTATTGCAGCGGATGCGAGAGCTTTTTAAGCCCGAAAGACCTTGATGAAAACGGCAATTGCCCTATTCATGGCAAAAAGCCCGAACCCGTGAGCGAAGAAAATTACTTTTTTAAATTAACAAAGTACAAAGACGCAATAATTAAGCATATTAAGGAAAATCCCGATTTTATCATGCCGTCTTTTCGCGCAAATGAAGTTTTAAACCAGCTTGAAAATATTGAAGACATTTCCGTTTCGCGCGCAAAAACAAACGTAAACTGGGGCATTGAGGTTAAATCAGACCCTTCGCAGGTAATTTATGTGTGGATTGATGCGCTAAGCAACTACATTACAGCGCTCGGCTACAATCCAAACGGTGAAAGCGGCGAAAAATTCAATACTTTTTGGCCTGCAGATTTTCAGATAATAGGCAAAGATATTTTAAAATTCCACGCCATTTACTGGAGCGCAATCCTTATGGCGCTCGGCATTGAACTGCCCAAAACAATATACGCGCACGGCTGGATAACAATTGACAAAAACAAAATGTCAAAATCCACCGGAAATGTTATCTCGCCAAAGACTGTGATGGACGCCTTTGAATTAAAAGAGCCCGATTCTTTTCGCTATTTTATGTGCGTGAGCGCACCGTCGGGCAAGGACGGAAATTATTCGGATGAAGATTTTAAAGAGCGCGTAAATGCAGACTTGGCAAACAATATGGGCAATCTTTTAAACCGTTCGCTTAATATGATCTGCAAATATTTTGACGGAAACATTTTAGAAGAACATATCTGCGAAAATAAACTGAGCGAAATATCAATGAGTGCAATTGAAAAAGTTAAAGACCGCTTTAATCGTGCGGAACTTGCGGAAGCTGCCGCTGAAATTATAAATATCGTGGATGAGGCAAATAAATTTGTAAACGACAATGCACCCTGGACACTTGCAAAAGAAGGCAAAATGCAAGAATGCGGCGAGGTCCTGTATTCAATTTTTGATTTAATGACAAAAGTTGCGGTTTTAATTTATCCTTATTGCCCCAATATCGCGGCCAATATGGCTCGCCAGCTTAAAATAGATGTTAACATGAAGCTTGACGAACTCAAACCGAAAATGATTAAAACAGGCAAACTTATAGAAAAATCAGAAATCCAACCTGTATTTTTAAGGCTAGACTCTGAGTTTGCGGTAAAAAAATAAGCGGGGAAGTTATATGGCACAGGAATTTTTAAATACAAACGACTCAATAGACCCCGAAAACAGGGTTACCCAGTGGCTTAGCGAGTACAAAGCAACGCAAAACGAAGCCACAAAACACCATTTGCGCGAACTTATAGTGCTCACCTATATGCCGCTTGTAAAAAAAGTCGCGCGCTCGCTTGCAAGGCGTTCAACCGACCCTATCGAGGACATTACTCAGGTCGGTGCGCTCGGACTCATCAAGGCTGTTGACCTTTTCAAGCCCGAGATTAGTTCAAATTTCAAAACCTATGCAACTTACCTTATAACAGGTGAAATCAGGCATTATTTAAGGGATAAAAGCACAATCATACGTGCTCCGCGCGAAATCAAAGAACTTTCCTACCGCGTGCACAAAATCACTCTTGAACTTACGGAAAAACTCGGTACAACGCCTTCCGACAAAGAGCTTGCACAGGCTCTGCAGATGAGCGAGAAGAAAATAGAGGAAGTTTACGAACTCGACAGGCGCACAACGGCAATTTCTATCGACCAAATTTTAGGAAACGAAGAAAACGGTAATATGACACTGGGCGACAGGCTCGTGGATGAAAGCCAGAAAGACCTTATAACAGACTTTGAAAACAGGATGATTTTGCACGATGCGATTAAAAAGCTCGACTACGAGGAGCAGCAGCTTATCATCCTTAATTACTTTGAAGGGCTTAATCAGAGAGAAATATCCCAAAAGCTTGAAATGTCACAAATGCAGGTTTCAAGAAAGCTAAAAAAAGCACTGGACAAGCTTTTTAATATCATTACAAAAAAGGGTTTGGATAAATATGAGCGCTAATGTGCTTTACTCAATATTTGCGGCGGTTATAGGGCTTTGCATAGGCAGCTTTTTAAACGTTGTCGCACTCAGAGGTCTTAGCGGGGAAAGCATTGTATTTCCACCCTCAAAGTGCCCTAAATGTGGCAAAAAATTAAACTGGTACACAAATATACCCGTAATTTCCTACATTTTTTTGCTTGGCAAATGCCAGTTCTGCAAAGAGCCGATTTCCCTGCAGTACCCGATTGTCGAGGCTGCAAATGCAATATTATACCTTACAATGTTTTTAAACTTCGGCTATAGTCTTAAAACCCTGTTTTTATGCGCGATTTCGTCAATTTTTATCCTCATTTGCATAACGGATTTTAAAGAACAGGTTGTAATCGACCTGCACACATACATTCTAGTGGCTCTTGCCCTTTTGTACAACATTTTACACATAGGCTCAATATCAATACCCCAAAGTTTTATAGGTTTAATTGCAGGGTATTTGATTTTTGAACTGCTGGCTCATTTGGGAACACTTTTTGTAAAAACCCGCGCTTTCGGAGAGGGCGACACCCTTATTGCAATGGGTTTAGGTGCACTTTTCGGGCTAAAGGCGCTTATTGTGACAATTTTTTTAAGCATTGTCATTCAGGCAATATTTGCACTTCCCGCACTTTTTGTAAAATATTTTAAAAATAAAAACTACAAAGCCGCAGGAGCACTTATAGCGATTGTTTTGTGCGCTATCTGCATAAAACTCATAAACCCCGCCTCACAATACTATTTGATTTTAATTTCGGCAATTTGCTTGATCTTGCTTTTATGCCTGTTTATAATGCTAAAAACACTCAAAAACAAAAGCAAAAACGAAGATTTCTTCTATATGCCTTTTGGTCCGGCGATGGTCACGGGCGCGCTTATTATGATATTCTTTTCGGAACAAATTCTTCAAACACTCTCAAGAGCTATTTAATTTTCGGTTCCTTTTGTGAAATTTCTTTGCCGTAAGAGTACATTGTAGCGCCGATCGCTGCCACAGTCGCAGCAAGAGCTGCCACTGCAACCTGTTTTTTATTTCTTCTTACAAAATTTACAAATTTGTCAAACTTGCTCTGGTCAAACAAATTCATATCTTCCTGCAGTTTCTTGCCGTTTTCAACCCTTAAATTTTCGGAAGATAAAAACTCGTCCAAACGCTTTTGAGCTTCTTGTGCAAGTTTTTGGGCTTCCTGCTGTGCGGCAATTCTTTTTGCTTTTAACTCCCTGCCCTGCAGCACAACATTTGAAGTGTCCCTGTAAGACTCTGCAAGCTGTTCTTCGCTCATTTTGGCAAGTTCATCAAGCGACAGAGCGCCTTTTGAGTAAAGGGCATTTCTGTAGCCGCAAATTTTTTCGTAAAGTTCGCCCGAGCTTTCATCCAGCCCCATTGCTTTCATAACTTTTGCAAGAGAGTCAAAATAATTGTCCCCCATGCCATCTTGCAGTGCTTTTTGATAAACATCATCAAAATTATCAATATTTACATCCGAATTAGGCACCACATCCTGCAAATATTTATAAAAATGTTTAGAACTTACCACATCAGCCCTTTTTGCGGCAGCAAACCTTCTCGGGTCTAAAAGCTCGTCATCCTGAAGCTTCAACTCTGTTTCAAGCAGATGTTCCGCAGCCTCTATCTGACCGTTATTTGAAATTTGCGAAGCAAAATCACTCTCAAAAGAATTTCTCAGCCCGTGGATAAATTCGCCCTGTTTAGCACCCATTCTGTCTGTCACAAAGCTTCTTGAACCCCACAAAACGCCGTTATCGTTCAAGTTATTGCTTGATGTAAGAATTGTCTTACCTTGGTATATACCTGAAATCTTGTTCGGATTGCCCCAGTCATATGCTCTTTGCCCGTGTTCATAAATCAACATGGCAGGGTCAAACTTATCTCCTTTAACTCTTTTAAAAGTATCCTCAATAGCCTGTATTTGCTCGCTTCCTATGCCGTCTTTATTGGTGTTAATCCTCAAGCCGTCATACTCGCCCGCAAGCCTTTCGACAGTGTCTTTCAACTCATTCATATCGCCCGGAACATCCAGATAGCCCATGCGCCTCATGCCTGTTTGCTCCAGCGCCGACTTAACCGAAGCATTTGCCGCTTCGTCTGAAATGCCTGTGATTTCAACAGTATTTATACCCAGAAGTTTTTTTGCACTTTCAAAAAAGTTTTTTAATTTATCGCCAAAGCCCTCTTCCTGAGCTTTCGGAAGTTTATCTGCAGGCACAATTAAAAGCTGATTTGCATTTTGAAAGCCCATTAAATTCCTTGCCTCCAATGCTGCCTGATACGCCCCGTCCATCTCACTTTTATTAAGGCTTCTTCCGAAATTTAGCGACCTGTAACTACCTGAAATTGCACCGATTTTCATTTTTTCCCCTGTCTAATCACAACACTGTTAAAATAAAACATGAAAATAAAATATTTTGCTACTGCCATGGTGATTTAATACCGATTTGATTAAGAAATTTTAACATAAATTTTAAGAAAAAGGCAATTTTTTAAAAGATATATTTTTTATATATATACAATATACTACGAGAGGAATAGATATGGTAAACAATATATTTGATCCGCACGCGCAGGATGTGGATATCGAGGGCAGCGAACAACTGAAATCAAGATTTGACAACATTGACTCAAGAAATATTATTCACTCTTTCAGCAAAACAAGGGATCCGATTATACTTGCATTTGAAAATCTGGACAACAGACCCTTAAACAAAGTGGCAAAAGACTTTCTGAAAGACATATTTGTCGATGCAGTCTGTTTCATATCAAAAGTTTTATAAAAAATCAAACCGGCACAAGTCCGGTTTTTTAATGCTCATTAAAATTTCAATCCAAAGACTTATTTTTTTAAAAAATTTCCATCATTTGATTGATGAGAATATAAACGGATAGAGAGTATATTTATATTGTAAGCGCAAAACTGCGCCAAAATGGTAAGAGGTAGGTTTATATAAAATGAGTGAGGGCTTAATCACAGGGCTTGATTTAACCTTAAGAAGGTTAAATACGATTGAAAACAGCATCAACCGCATTTTGGGGCCGGATGAAAACATCTCAAATGCGCAAAAAAGCTCTGCCGCAAAAGAATTTAAGAGTATACTCGATGAAAAAATCGCGGCGGATAAACCCCAAAATCAAAATGCATTACCTGTTGAGAAAGCTTCTTTTAAAAATTCAAGAGAAAATATAGAAGGGCTGATTGAAAAATACGCCCAAAAAAATAACCTTGACCCCGATTTTATAAAAGCCGTAGTAAAACAAGAATCGGGCTTTAATCCTGACGCCACATCAAAATGCGGCGCTATGGGCTTAATGCAGCTTATGCCAAACACCGCAAAGGGCTTGGGCGTTACTAATGCCTATGATCCCGAGCAAAATATCGAGGGTGGAGTTAAATATTTAAAGAGCATGTTAAACCGCTTTAACAATGACCCAAAACTTGCGCTTGCAGCCTATAATGCAGGGCCGGGAGCAGTTCAAAAATACGGCGATGTTCCTCCGTATCGTGAAACACAAAACTATGTAAAAAATATTTTAGCCTCCTATGAAGCAATGAAAGGGGGCAGAGTATGATTACAAGAGGTCTTGAAGCCGCAACAAAAGGCATGATGTCGCTTTTAAAACAAGAAGATGTAAACGCGAACAACCTTGCAAACGTAAATACCGTAGGTTTTAAAAAAACAAATATAACATTTAAAGACTTAATGCAGGCTGATGTGGAAGTAAAACAGGTGCCCGTTACAAATAATCCAAAAGACACACAGTTTATAAGGGTCGGCAGCCTGAGCCTCGGGAACAGTGCGGATAGAACCTATATTGATTATTCACAGGGCGGCTTAATTACAACGGGAAACAAGCTTGATATTGGCATTCAGGGCAAAGGATTTTTTAAGATAAGACACCAAAATGTGCCCGATAACGTCCCTTATGACGAGTCAAATTATTACTACACCCGCGCCGGAAATTTCCAGATGACTGATGATTACTATCTTGTAACAAAAGAAGGCGACTGGGTTATGGATACTCAAAACAGAAGGATAAGAATAGTTCTTAACCCCGAAGACCCGAACAACAACCCGAACAACAGAATAGACTCGCTAAAAGACATAAACATCGGGGAAAACGGAGTAATCCAAATTACAAACCCCGATACCCCGCGGACACTGCAGCAAATTCAAATTGTTGATTTTGACCATAAAGAACTTTTAAGCGCCCAATTGGGTGAGAGCAAATATGTCCAGCAGGAAGGAATTGACGCGGGCATGCGGCAAAGCAACCAAACCGCAAGGCTGCAGCAGGGCATGCTCGAGGGTTCAAATACAAATACAGTCTATGAAATGATAAATACAATAACCGTCACACGCTCGTATGAAGCTATGGCAAAAGTAGTAAGAACACAGGGCGATACCGTATCAAGAGCAATAAATCTCGGTGTGGTAAACCGCTAGGAGGAGAATTAAATAAATGCTAAGGTCATTACACACAGCCGCAACAGGCATGATAGCGGAACAAACCAATCTTGACGTTATAGCCAACAATATGGCAAACGTCAACACTTACGGATACAAAAAAGTTCGTGCCGAATTTCAGGATTTAATTTACCAGGTTGAAAAAGCTTCGGGCGCTCAAATGGGGCAGGGAACTTATCAGCCCGTCGGCGTTGAAATCGGTCTTGGTGTCAAAACTGCCGCAACATCGAGAATTTTTACAACGGGTATTATGCAATCAACAGGCAGAAACCTTGATGTGGCAATAGAAGGCGACGGCTTTTTTCAAATAACTCTTGACGACGGTACAATTGCCTACACCCGTGACGGTTCTTTTAAAATGGATGCAAACGGCTCTTTAACAACAACAGACGGCTATCAGCTTATGCCGCCCGTGCAGATTCCGCAAAACACAAAAGAAATAACCATAACCCCGCAGGGCATGGTATCCGTTAAAGTCGGCGCCCAGCCCGAACAAACACAAGTCGGACAGCTCCAGATAGTAAAATTCCAAAACAACTCCGGTCTTGCAGCCGTCGGGCACAATCTCTACCTTGAAACACCCGCCTCGGGCGTACCTGTTCCCGGTATTGCGGGTCAGGACGGCTACGGAACAATTCAACAGTATTTCGTTGAAGGTTCAAACGTGCAAACGGTTGAAGAAATGATAGCACTCATCAAGGCTGAGCGCGCATTTGAATCAAATTCAAAAATCATAACATCAGCTTCAAACATTCTACAGGTAACAAACAATCTGCAATAATTTATGAAAAACTTTTACTCTAAAATTTTAATACTCTTTTTATTCCTTGCGCTGAGTGCGCCCGTATTTTCGCAGACGCTTAGCAGGGAAGAAATTGAAGCGCAAATTATTGAACAGATAAAAGTTTTAACCCAAAAACAAATTGAGCCTCTTGGCGGCGGAGAAATTGAGGTTAAAATTTTAAATATGCCGCAGGGTGACATCACGACAAAAAATGAAGCTTTAATAAAAGTAGAGTCAAACACAAACAGTTTTTTGAGCAGAGATTTAAAAAGAGTGAGCATTTACGACGGCGAAACTTTTGTTAAGTCTTTTCCGATAAGTGTAAATACTCTTGTGTATAAAGATGTCTTGTGTGCAATTAATCCGATTACAAGAGAACAGAACATAAGCCGCTCAAACACCGCAATAAAAAGAGCGCAAATCGGGGAATATATAGGGCAAACAATAGACACAAATCCAAAAAGCGCGCTTGTCGCCTCAAGGAATATCCCGAAAGGCTCGCCCGTGTTGAAAAACTATGTAAAATCAAAACCTGATGTCCTTAAAGATTCGACAATTAACATAGTTTTTGAATCAATGGGAAATTTAAGGATAACAATAGACGGAAAAGCCTTGAAAGAAGGCAGTATCGGAGATAATATTTTAGTTAAAAGTTCAAAATACAACAAAGTCTATCGCGCTGTTGTAAGCAACAAAAACGAAGCAACGGTAAAAATTTAAAAGGATAAAAGGATGATAAAAAAGTTAGCAGTTACATTTTGTTTTATAAGCATGTTTTGTGCCTGTGCACAGGCAGAGAGCCTTTTTTCGCTAAATGCAACGCAGTCAAGCTTTATTGAGCCAAGACCGCTCTACAGTTCGGTGCGCGCAAGGAATGTCGGCGACCTTGTAACAATTGTAATAGATGAAGTGCCGACCCTGACGGACTCGGGTGTTTATGAAACGGAAAAAACGTCAAGCATTCTTGAAAACTTAACAGGGGCGATAAATACAATATTTAAGACAAATTTAAAAGGTGCTCTTAACAACACAAGCGGAACAATCTCCGTTTCAGGCAGCACAAACACCCAAAGGAGCCTTGGTATTCAAGACAGAGTCGCAGTACAGGTTATACAGCTTCTGCCAAACGGAAATCTCCTTGTACAGGGTAAAAAGACCCTTGTAAATGCTAATGAGCGTGTAGACTTGCTTGTATCCGGCATTGTTGACCCGAGATGGATTGACCAGCAGGGCGAAATAAGCTCAAATCAGGTTGCTAATCTGCAATTTGCAATGAGCGGAGCAGGTACGGTTTCAAGAGGTCAAAACGAAGGTATACTGTATCGTTTCATGAGATATATTTTCTAGTAAGGATGACAAAATTGTTTAAAAAATTATTTTCAACAGCTTTAATATTTCTGCTTTGTCTTTCTTTCTGCGGCAGTGCAGCTGCAATAAGCGCGCAGAGCGTGAGAATTAAAGACATAACCCACATAAAGGGCGTCAGAGATAACCAGGTAGTAGGCTACGGGCTTGTTGTCGGTCTGCAAAATACGGGTGATAACTCCCGTCACACTCAGATGACAAACCAACTTTTACTGCAAAATCTGGGCACGGTTATTGACCAGTCAAACTACATCCAAAAAGGCGCCTCAGCCGCCGTTATCGTAACGGCAACCATTCCGCCTTTTGCAAAAAACGGCGACAGGGTTGATGTTGTAGTATCCGCCATGGCGGACGCCAAAAGCCTTGAAGGCGGCGTACTTGTACAAACTCAGCTGAGAGCGCCAAACGGTGAGATTGTAGCTGTAGCGCAGGGTCCGCTCTCCGTTGGCGGAGCAAGTGCAAAAGCGGCAGGTTCAAGCTCAAGAACGGCAATTACAACAACAGGCAGAGTCCCCGGCGGCGCAATAGTTGAAAGAGATATCATAAGTGCCATTGGAGATGAAAACTCGCTTACTCTTATTTTAGATCAAGCAGACTATACAATGGCGGCACAAATTGCAAATATAATCTCAAGAAATGTCTCTGAAGCCATCGCCCTTGACGGCAGCAGCATAAAAGTTACAATTCCGCAAAGATATTTAAGTGACAGAATTGCTTTTATTTCAATTCTTGAAAATATAAGGGTAAGCGCCCCAAGAGAACGCGCTAAGGTTATAATAAATGAAAGAACGGGAACGGTCGTAATCGGAGCTGATGCAAAACTTATGCCTGCTGCAGTGGCTCATGGTGGCATAACTGTTACAATACAGGCATACAATGACGTATCACAGCCTGCACCCTTTTCGCAAGGTCAAACAGTCGGCGTGACAAATTCTGAAATAAACATAGAAAAGAAAGAAGGAAGCCTGATTGAAATGAAGGCAAACTCAACTCTGGGCGAGCTTGTAAGTGCACTTAACTCAATAGGTGTAACACCTACGGATTTAATAGCAATTCTGCAGGCACTCAGAATGTCGGGCAGCTTACAGGCTGAATTGCAAATAATTTAAGGTGAAAATGAGCGAAAATTTTTATTCCACACAAAACTATATACCACAAAGTTACTCGCAAGGCGGAGATTATGACTTTATTAACACAGTAAGGTCATCAGGCACCCAAAGAGAGCAGTTAAAAAAGGTCGCAAAAGAATTTGAGGCAATACTTGTTTCAAAAATGCTGACTCAGATGGATAAAACCGTTGACAGGGAAAATTCTATGTTTGGTGAGTCAAAATATATGGATAATTTTAAGTCAATATTTTTCAATCAAATAGGCAGAGATGTCGCAAATTCACCAACATCAAACATAGGCTTTGCAAAACAGCTGTACGCGCAAATGGAAAAATCAGTGCCGCTTGAAGCAGGCGACATAACAGAGCACACAACCGATATGGCAGGGTAGAATTAGAATGAATATATCAAACACTAATCAAATAGCAGATTCTCAAGCGCTTAATCGCATTTTTTATAATTATGCGCTAAAAGCTTCACAAAACATTCAAAACACAAATCAAACAAGAAATACAAACACAAAAGAAGACGACATTAAACTGATAGAAAATGACGTTTTTAAAGGGGTAGACATAGACGACATAAAAAAATCAGCGCAATCAATAGGAGAAGAAATAACCGAAGAAGATATTAAATACGGACTTACATACGGCAGAAGCGTTCTTGCCGACTACAGCGCATAGGGTAGGTAAATCGTGGAAAAAATAACATTTGAAAAAATACTTGAAATATATTTAACAATCAAAAATCTTCTTGAAAAAAAACAACAGGCATTGATTAAGAAAGATTTAGAAATGCTTGCAAGTTGTGATGAAAACTTAATATGTGCTTACAATGAAGTAAAAAATATCTACGAAAACAAGGACAAATTCACGCTCAGCGACGAGCAAAAAAAACAATTAAATGAAATAACGGCACAAATCGGACATTTACAAAAAAATAACGAAGTGTTAATTACTCACTCACTAAATGTTATAAACAAAATATTTGAGGGAATTTTAAACATAACATCCGCAAAAAATGCGGACTATAATCATTTGGGTAAGAAAAATCAAGACAGCGGACTTGATATTTCTTCAATCACGGAAGAAGCCTGAAAAGGTACACAAAAAAGGAGTTTTTTTATGACAATCGGACAGTCGATGAATATTAGCAGAGAGTCCATGAATAATTACCAACACGCACTTGCCGTCGTGTCACAAAACATTTCCAATATGAATGTCGACGGATATATAAAACTGCGTGCGGATTTTGCGACAAATCCGACATACAGCTACGGAAACAACGTATATGCAAATATAAGAGGGCTTAACGGAGCTTGCATTTCTCAAATTACAAGTTATGCAAACAACGCTGCCGCAAACTCAGCGAGGGAAGCAAACTCGGGTGCACAATACTACTACACTCTCAACTCTTTAATGGACAGGCTTGGAGAAATTACCGACGAGTTGGGCGAAAACGGGCTGCAGGCAAGTTTTGAAAAATTCTTTTCGGCAGCACAAAACCTTAGTGCAAATCCTACCGACCCTTCTGCAAGAAGAATTTATATTGAAAGCGCACAAAGTGTCGCTATGAAATTTAACTCAATTGCAGGCTCTCTTGACGGACTGCAAGAGGAGCTTGTCGGTAACTGGCAACAAAGTGCAACAATTGAAAACAGTGAAATTTACATGAGCGTACAAGATTTTAACCAAAATCTTGAAAGACTTGCAGAACTAAACAAACAAATAGTTATCCAAGGCGCGAACAACTCAACAGGGCTCATTAACGAAAGAGAAAATATTTTAAACAGCTTATCGTCGAAAGAGAAAATATTTTAAACAGCTTATCGTCATACGTGGACATAAATGTTGAATACAACAAAAACGGCTCCGTAGATGTAAAAATGGGCGATATGAAGCTTGTTTCGGGCGCGCAGCAGCAATACAGGCTGAATGTTACAACAGGAGATGCCGCAACACCCGCCATTGTTCAGGTAGAAAACATGGACGGAACACTTGTATTGTCAAATGCAAACTCCGAGGTATCAGGCGGGCAAATCGGCGCCATACTTGACATTGTAAACACCTCGGACGACGGTTTTATTACAATAAGCGGCATGAGAAGCAAAATTGACGAACTTGCAAACACCTTTGCACAGGAAGTCAACGATACCCAAACCTATACAAACGGCTTGGAACTGACCCGATAACGGGTGAACAGATACTTGTTCCTTCAACAGAGCCTATTTTTAACCTTGGAAACCCGATAACGGCAAGCAGCATAAGTGTTAACCAAAACGTGGTAAATGACCCTAACCTTATTGCAACGGCAAGGGTAGACACCGCCGTTGACGGTTGGGAGAAAAACGTCGGAAACACCGACAACATCGTTGAAACTGCACAACTAAGAGATAAAATAACAATGAGTACATTCGGCGGAGCCGATAACGTAACTTTTGAAGGATTTTTGACATACTTTGCAGGTCAGGTAGGGCTGCAGCAGAGCGATATAAGCGGAAAATTTGATACGGCAAACGCTCTTAACGAGTCGCAGCAGACAAATTTACAGAGCATAACAGGGGTAAATTTGGATGAAGAACTTGCCGATATGATTAAATACCAGCGCGGTTATGAAGCATCCGCAAGGGTATTTAACACTGCAAACGAAATATATCAATTACTCGTAACACTTGGAGAATAGGACAAAAGCTATGGGTATAAGAATTACAACACAAATGACATCTAATTTGATGTTAAATACAATGAACAAAAATCTGTCCAATATTTACAACACTTACGAACAGATTTCATCAGGCAAAAAGCTCACCTCGGTAGGACAAAACCCTTCCGAAGGTACAAAGCTTATGAAATACAATAAACAATTGGGACAACTTGACGACTGGTCAAAAAACATTGAAACAGCAAAAGACGAACTCGGGCAATCTTACGATACTTTAGGACTCATTCAGGAAAACCTGCAAAGAATAAACGAACTTACAATGCAGGCTGCAAACTCTTTTAACTCAAGCGACAGCCTTGAAGCCATAAGGAGCGAAGTCGAGCAAAGGACAAGGACAATCGCCCAGCTTGCAAACACAAAATATCAGGACAAATACATATTTGCAGGCTCCAACACGGCAACAATACCATATGCGCTTGATGATGACTTAAATGTAACATATTCAGGAACCGCACAGGACGGCAATTGGGAAAGAAACATCGAAATATCCGAAGGAGTTACCATGCCGCTCAACATAAACGGTGAAGAAATTTTTGGCGACGAAACGGCAGGAATATTTGCAACTCTTAAAGAGTTAAATGACGCGCTAAGCAATCCGGATATGGATATAAAAGCCATAAGCGACTGTCTTGACCCCATTCAGGAGGGCATAAAAAACATTACAAGCGCGCAGGCTGTTATTTCAAGCAGGGTGCAAAGGCTTGATGCAACAGGCACAATAAACGATAATGTAACGCTAGGCTTAACCCAGATGAAATCTAACATCGAAGATACGGATATGGCAGAGGCGGCAACCCAGCTTGCAATGTATCAAACGGCGCTTCAAGCTTCACTTCAGGCAGGTGCAACAATTATGCAACAGGCAACACTGCTAAACTACATTTAACTTAAAATATAAACTTACCATTTTTAAACCTTTTGCCGAGACAAAAGGTTTTTTTTATTTTGAAATAATACTTTGGTGCGCGCTAAATACTCATAAAATACCGCGCCGGACTTTTGCATAAAAACATAACAAAACATCAGCCAAAATGCTTTTAAACACCATAGAAAGTCTGTGCGGCTGTATTTGTTACTTTCCTGCGGGAGCAAGGACGGCAACAACGTTTCTTCCTTCAAGCGAAGGTGCCTTTTCAAGGGTGTATGTACCTTCCTCAAATTCCGATAAGAATTTATTTGCAAGGTCAAGCGCAAGCTTGTTGTGCTGCATTTCGCGCCCTCTGAGCATTACGACGACTTTTACTTTGTTACCCGATAAAATAAACTTCTTCGCACTTTTAAGACGCACCTCATAGTCATGGGTATCTATTTTATAGCGCATTTTTACTTCTTTAATCTCAATAGTATGCTGTTTTTTACGCGCTTCTTTTGCACGTTTTTCGGTTTCGTACTTATATTTGCCCCAGTCCATTATCTTTGCAACCGGCGGGGATTGATTAGGGGATACAACAACCAAGTCTAAATCTTTGTCGCGCGCCATCTCGAGTGCTTTACTTGTGGCAACCAGCCCGCAATTTGTACCGTCAGCGTCAATGAGTCTTACTTCCTTTGCTCTGATTTTTTCATTGACAAGTTCTTTTTGAGCCTTGATTTCTTTGTTAATTGTTGTATCTCCTTATTATCTGCTAACTTTTAAATCTTATCACAAATTTTATTTTTTGCATAAACCGACTCGCCACACTGTGGATGAGCCGGTTTTAAACTTTTAATTCAAAGCAGGCATAACCTATTTTACTAATTCTTTGAATTTTTTGCCGGCTGAAAATGCCGGAACTGTTTTTGCGGCAATTTTAATTTCTTTTCCTGTTTGAGGGTTGCGACCTACTCTTGCTGCTCTTTTTCTTGCTTCAAAAGTACCAAAGCCCACTAATGTAACTTTCTTACCTTTAGCAACTGTTTTTTGTACAGTTTCAAGAATAGAAGCTACAACTTCTGATGTTTGTTTTTGTGAAAGTTTAGCTTTTTCTGCAACCGCTTTTACTAATTCTTCTTTGTTCATTTATGAACCCCTTTCCATATTTACCCCTTTATTATACCTATTTATAGGCATTTGGCAAGCATTTTTTTAAAAATATGCAAAATGTCTGGTTTTTTGCCTGAGTAAAGCTGAAAAAGCTTATTACAGCTGTGTTTTAACAACAGAAAATTTTACGTTTTTGTAAAAATAATTTAAAATCTGATATGCGTTATAGCCTTTATTTGCAAGATTATTGGCGCCATGCTGGCTCATGCCGACCCCATGCCCGTTTTTCCTTATTCCTTCATCATAAGCTGGAACAGATTTTATATAGGGCAAATCACGCGCCCACACCGCACCCGAGGACACCGTTTTGCCGCCCGAGGAAGCATGGTAGTATGCGGGGATAACTTTTCCGCCGTAAGTCAGGACAATACCCCTTGTCTGCATAACAGCCCGCGACGTCTGCGGAGTTTCCGCGCTTGCGCCGCCGTATGCCTGATCAAGCGGTGTGTCTTTCAAATCGTATCCGCTGTGTTTCCTCTTGCCAAGATTAGCTATTGCGTAGCTTCTTGCGGCGATTGCCTGCGCTTTATGCGCCTCTATATTCCATTTGGCAGGCATTTCAGAGGGTACAACACCCAAAAGATATTCTTCAATAGGCAAATCGTTTATAACAACGAGCTTTTTATTGATGTTATACACGATAAGCTCGCCTCTGTACCACTTTCTCTTTGTTGCAAGGAAACATTTTTTCTCTTTTGGTTTTACTTTTATGTAGTTTGTTCCGAAACTATAGTATTTACCGTCTATTTTAATGACTATAAGGTTATTATACGCTCTTATCGTATAGGGAACAAAAGAATTCAGCGTATAGAGTACCTTGCCCGTTTTTCCGTCAACAACGACACTTTGTTTTGATGAGCCGATATAAGTCTGTCTTACCCCGTCGTCCAGCCCGATTTTAATCGCAAAGGACGGAGCGGCACTCATTAGTACAAGTGTCAAAAGCAAAGCAAAATTTACAAAAAACCTTGTCATAAAATTATTCTATTAAACTCCCCTCGTATAGTCATCAAGTAAACACATTAAAAATTCAAATAATTTTAATGTTTTCTGATAAAATCAATTATTTCCAATGATAACTGTTTTTTTGTGTCAAAGTCAATTATCTTAAGATACTCCATTGCTTCAAACAGCTTCTCGTCCTTGTCCTGCCAGCGTTTCCAGACGTAATTGAACTCCTCTTTATTGTTAAATTTTATTATCGCGCCTCTGTTTTTTGCTTCTTCGATTATAAAATCCGCAAGCTTCAGCTGTATTTGTTCGGGCGCTTTTTCGAGCATATCAACGGCAAGCTTAACAACAGGGTCTGAATCATACCATCTTTTGTTTTTAATTATCTCGTTACTCATTTATTGTCTGTCTTTTTTATGGTTTTTGAAATCATATTCAATATCAAAAGCACCGCCACAAGCATTACCGCGTATATGTAATACCTGCTGAATGAGCCTGCTATCAATATTGATATTATCGCACATGCAAATGCAAAAGTCGAAAGTATCAAAACCACCGTATCCTGTGAACAGCCATGGTGCAAAAGTTTATGGTGTATGTGTTCGCTGTCCGCCACAAAAGGGCTCGAGCCTTTCATAATTCTTCTTATGCTTGAAAACGCAACATCTAAAATGGGCAGCGCCAGAATTATAAAAGGAAGGTACATAACGGGACTTTGCGCATTGTTCATAATTCCCTTAATCGAGAGGGTAGATAACAGAAAACCCGCATACAGAGCGCCCGAATCGCCCATAAAAATTTTTGCGGGATTGTAGTTAAAAGTTAAAAACGCAAGCATTGCACCCATCAAAATAAACGCCACAAGCGCCGAAATCGGCGAAGGCGGAGTCACAACAAACGACACAATGCCTATAGCAATGCAGCCTATTGTAACTATTGAGCCTGCAAGTCCGTCTACCCCGTCAATAAAGTTCGTGGCATTTGATATCCCGACAATCCAAAGCAGGCTAACAGGATACGCCCATATACCAAGCTCAAGCGGCGAATTTGACCACGGCACCCAGAGTTCGTCAATCCTGATACCCAGAAGTATAACCATTGTTGCAATTGCAATTTGTATAAAAAGTTTAAATTTTGCATTAAGACAGAAAATGTCATCCACAAGCCCCAGAAGGAACATCAGCGAGCCGCCCACGATAATGCCCGATAAACCGACACCGTTAGGATAATAGCTTAAAAGCACCAAAAAGAGAAAAGTAAGCATAACAGACACCCAAATTGCTATCCCGCCGAGGCGCGAAATAGGTCCGTGGTGGATTTTTCTCTCGTTTGGAACATCAACAAGCCCTGCTTTTTTAGAAAAATATATCACAAGGGGGACTATAAAAATCCCCAACAGATAAGCTATTATGGCGCCTATTATATGAGCCTGCGTGAGTTTAATCATTTTCTACACTCCGCATTTCATATCGGCATAGAGCGGATATTTTTTGCAAAGTTCAAGGCTTTTTTGCCTTAATACCTGCTCGTTCTCGCGCTCTAAAATGCCATCCGCTATGATTTTGGCAAGAGTTTTCATATCGTCCGCTCTAAAACCTCTTGTAGTAACCGCAGGAACGCCAATCCTTACTCCTGATGTTACAAAAGGACTTTGCGGGTCATTCGGAACAGTGTTTTTATTAGCCGTAATACCGATTCTCTCCAGCATATTTGCAACATCCTTGCCCGTTTTGTTTAATTTTCTTAAATCAATCGTCATAAGGTGGTTTTCACTCTCACCGCCCACAATATCAATTCCTTCATCCATAAGCGCCTTGGATAGAGCTTTTGAATTTTCGATAATATTTTTGCCGTATTGTTTAAATTCATCGCTCAGGGCTTCTTTTAGCGCCACCGCTTTCGCCGCGATAACATGCTCCAAGGGTCCGCCCTGAACACCCGGGAATACCGCTTTATCAATGCCTTGTGCGTGCTCCTGTCTGCACATAACAATGCCGCCTCTGGGGCCTCTCAGGGTTTTATGAGTCGTTGTGGTCACAAAATCGGCATAAGGTGCGGGGGAAGAGTGATAACCCGTTGCAACAAGAGCTGCAATGTGTGCTATATCAACCATTAAATAAGCACCGACCAAGTCCGAAATTTCCCTGAACTTTTTAAAGTCAATAATTTTTGAATAGTTGCTTGCGCCTGCAATAATTAACTTCGGTTTATGTTCAAGCGCTTTATTTTTAACGTCCTCGTAGTCAATTTCGCCGTTGTCATTGACTCCATAGCTTACGACGTTAAAGTACAGACCCGAGAAGTTAACGGGTGAACCGTGGGTTAAATGTCCGCCGTTTGAAAGATCCATACCCATAATAGTGTCGCCGGGTTTAAGAGCATACAAGAATACTGCCATATTAGCCTGTGCACCGCTGTGGGGTTGAACATTTGCGTGGTCAACTCCAAAAAGCTCCTTACACCTTTCAACCGCCAATTCTTCAATTTTGTCCACATTTTCACAGCCGTTGTAAAATCTTTTATAGGGCTTTCCTTCGGCATATTTATTTGTTAAAACACTTCCTTGTGCTGCCATAACAGCCTCAGAGGTGAAATTTTCACTTGCAATAAGCTCGATAGTGTTTTGCTGGCGTTCAAGTTCATTTTCAATATATTGTGCTACCTGCGGATCTTGTTTTTTGATTATATTCAATTCCATTTCAAAAACTCCCTTTTTACAAAACTTATTTTACCTTAAAAATGTTTGTTGTAAAATAATTTACATAAGAAGGATTGACAACAATGAAAAAGAAAAACATAAGAAATATAGCCATAATTGCGCACGTTGACCATGGCAAGACCACTCTTGTCGACTGTATGTTGCAGCAGACGGGCGTTTTTAAAGAACATCAGGAGGCGGGAGAGCGCGTGCTTGATAATAACGACATCGAGCGCGAGCGCGGCATTACAATACTTTCAAAAAATATTTCGGTTAACTACAAAGGTACAAAAATAAACGTGGTTGACACCCCCGGGCACGCGGACTTCGGCGGAGAAGTGGAGCGTGTTTTAGGCATGGTTGACGGTGCTCTTTTAATTGTGGATGCTCAGGAAGGCCCGATGCCGCAAACGCGTTTTGTGCTCTCAAAAGCGCTTGAACTGGGTATTAAAATAATTGTTGTCATTAATAAAATCGACAAACCGGGCGCCGACCCAAACGGTACTGTGGACAAGGTTTTTGACCTGTTTACCGAATTAACGGACAGAGAAGATTTAATCGATTTTCCGATAATTTATGCAAGTTCCCTGCACAAATTTGCCAAAAAAGAGCTTGAGGACAAAGAAAAAGACATTACGCCGCTTTTGGATTGTATTTTGGAAAACATTCAGCCTCCCGTTGCGGATGATGATTTAACACTTCAATTTCAGGTAACAACACTGGACTACAACGACTATGTGGGAAGAATTGCAATAGGCAGAATTAAAAACGGCATTTTGCACGCGGGCGAACAGGTTACGCTCATAAAAGCCGACGGCTCAATGCAGAAGGGCAAAATAATAAAACTTTTCGGATTCAGGGACTTAGGAAGGGTTGAAATCGAACAGGCAGAGTCAGGCGACATAGTTGCCGTTGCAGGCTTTAGCGACATTCAAATAGGGGAAACAATTTCAAGTCTTACAAACCCCATCGCCCTGCCTTTAATTCACATAGACGAACCCACCCTGCAAATGAATTTTTCCGTTAATACTTCACCTTTTGCGGGTCAAGAGGGCAAATTCGTCACAAGCCGCCAGCTCAGAAAAAGGCTCTATTTTGAATTGGAAAAAAATGTTTCACTCAGAGTTGAAGACACGGACTCCACCGATGTTTTCAGAGTATCGGGCAGAGGTGAACTGCACCTTAGCATATTAATTGAAACAATGCGCCGCGAAGGCTACGAGTTTGCGGTATCAAAACCCGAGGTAATCTTTAAAAAAGAGGACGGACACACCCTTGAGCCTTATGAAAATCTCATTGTTGACGTGCCGCAGGAGTATGCGGGAGGAGTAATTGAGAAATTATCCTCAAGAAAAGCCCAGATGCAAAATATGGAAACGGGCGAAAAGCGCACAAATATTGATTTTTTAATACCTGCAAGAGGTTTAATAGGCTTCAGGTCTGATTTCATAAGAATGACCAAGGGCGAAGGCATTATGTATCATACTTTTTCGCACTATGGCGAATACGCAGGCGAAATCGCACGCCAGAGAACAGGCTCGCTCATTGCTTTTGAGGACGGGGAGGCTATTCCCTACGCGCTGCACCAGTTTGAAGACCGCGGAGTGTTTTTTATCACGCCAAAAACAAAAGTCTACAGGGGCATGATAATCGGCGAGTGCAACCGCCCGCAGGATTTGGCGGTTAACATCTGCAAAACGAAAAAACTCACAAACATGCGCTCGGCGACTGCTGATGTTATGGTTACTCTGCAAGCGCCAAAAATTATGACTCTTGAGGACTGCCTTGAATACATCGCGGATGATGAACTTGTTGAAGTCACGCCCAAAAACGTGAGAATGAGAAAAGCAAACCTTAATTTTAAAAGATAAATCCTGTTTTAAATTTTTAAAAAATTTTGCAGGGGATTTCAAATTTGTCAAAAAAATTCTGGAATTTTGCCGCTTTTTCGGTGTAGTTTTTGTTAAATTCAAAATAGTCAACATTTTCATACATCTTATACAAATCAAAATCATAAGGCAGAGTTTTTATGTGCGGTATTTTAAAAAACTCCGCCAGTTCAAGCACCCTTGTATCCCGCGCGTATATAAGCGCGGGCACATTGCATAAAATATTAATCAAATTCCCGTGAATTCTTGTGCCGAAAGAAAAATTAAACCCTTCATTTTTTATATAGTTCATCCAGTCGGGAATATCTTCAAAAAGCATAATTCTATTTTGCTTTAAAAGCTCGGGTGTAATTTTCCCATAACGCAGCATTAATGCAACTTTCCCATATTTTACGGGATGAATTTTTTGATAGTTCAATTTTAATATTTTATAAAATCTGTCCTGACAGATAAAAACGCTTTTGGGATATGTTTTAAAAATTTTATTTATTTTTTTATCCCGAAGGCAGCCTGTTCCGTTTATTACAGGCTTTAAAAGCTCTTTTTCTACTTTTTTAAAATTTACTTGAAAATCTTTCCCGAAAAGAAAAACGGACGGGCAGCCCGTTACACTGTAGTTTTTACAGCCCAGTTTTTCAAATACTTCCGCCGTTTTGTACCCGCGAAGCGAAAAACTTCCCCCGCATTCACAAACGGCGTTTAAAAACTCGCCGCATTCAAATTTAAAAGAGTTTATAAAATCGTGTGAAACGTCATTTATCGGGCTTTGCAGCCCGATACCCACAAAAAATACCGGAATTTTAAGTTTTTTAATATTTTTTGCAAGGAATAAAAGCCATTCTTTGCATTTCGGATTTATAAAATTTGCACTTGAAAAAAGAGCTAAATCAAAGTTTTCATTGATGTATTCGGGAGTAAATTTGTTTTCAAAAATCTTTTCATTGTATACAACATCTGCTCCCGCATTATCTAAAAATTTTTCAAGTGCGAGATTGAATAAAAAATTGCCTGTATTTCCCGAGTAAAATCCCTTTTGTGAGCGGGTTTTGCCTATAATGCACAATACTTTTTTTATGATAAAATTCTCCTTTTAAAACATAGTATACTATTGCTGAAACATAGCATACTATCTTGTTATATATTTGTCAATTGCAATAATCACATGATTATGAAGGATTCAAGGAATAAAATTCTTGCGTTGAATATAAAAGCCGAAAGACACAGGAAAGACCTTTCGCAGTTTGAACTTGCGGAAAAAATTAACGTGAGCGAAGGCACCATAAGTCTTATAGAAAGAGGGCTGCAAACTCCTTCCGTCTTTTTGGTCTATGATATAGCAAAAGTACTAAAAATAAATATTAACGAACTTTTTAAGGGTATAAGGTAATCTCACCCGCCGCCCCGGACTTTAACGCCGCCGCAAAGGCGAAGCTGCGCGTTAGATTTGTTCACACGCCGCCGCAGGGGCCTAATGTACTGCCATCCTGAATTTAACGTGTTGTCATCCTGAACTGGCCGGAAAATCCGTTGAGGCAAAGCCGAAACGTGATTTTGCGCCCCTACTTGGTGGTTCAGGATCTTTGCCACGTTTAAAGTACGCATACAACGTTAATAAGACCCTGCGCTTCGCAAGGACAGGCTCACACAAAATTTTTAAAGTAAAAATTTTGGTTCGCTTTGTCAAATAAATTCAGGGTGACAGTGGCGCGGGGTTGTGTACATGCTATGTCAGCAACAAGCAAAAACTAAGGTCAGGCGTTGTGCTCGACCTTAGTTTTGTGGACTATAGCTTAACTGTGTTCAATTATTCATCTTTTTTAGCGTGCCAGATATCGGCGTACTCGCGTTCTTCGCCGTTAACGACAAATGTTGCGCCTTCTTGTGTCATAAGGTCGTTGCTCTTGCCGTCATAGTTTTTGTGAAGTGTTGTTTCATCTGTCGTTGCAAGGTTAATTTCAGTAATACCTGCATCAAACAGGGATGAAGCTTCCGAGTTGTAACCGTCGGTTTTGATTTGCAGACCGTATTTTTCTTCTAATATCTTAAGGTCGTCTACATCAAGCGTGTTGTCATTTACACCGTCGACAAGACCTTCTTTGTTGGCAAGTGCTTTTAAGGCTTCAAAGCCGTCTTTGTAGCCGTCTGCAACGCCGTCGCCGTCTAAGTCTGTGTTATCGCCGAAGCATTCCGAGCCGTCTTCACCTGAGATACCGTCACCGTCAGCATCAAAGACAAGGATAGCGTCTGCTGAGTCGTTGATTGTATCCAATTCGCCGTCGCCGTCGATATCGTAGCGGATGAGCTCATCCGATGTTTTTACGCCGTCGCCTTCAAGGTCGAAGGATAGGGGAGAGCATGTTTGGTAGCATGCCTGTTTAGAGCCTATATCGCCGCAATCGTTCATATAATACACTTTTTGACCGCCTTCGCCGCTTGTGATTTCATTATACTGGTCTGTATACATTTCACCGCTGCCGCAGGGGATTATATCGTAACTTTCATCACTGTATCCCAGATATTTTCTTGCCAGCGACTTATAGTATCCGTCGGTTGGAACCATATCGTATACGTGATACTTGCCGTCTGCCGCTTTTGCAAAGATGTACCTTGGCGAGCCGTCCTCCAGTTTTTCGGTCAAATCAATGTCATATTGTTCGATAAGGTCTTTTTCGCCTTCCGATAACTGAGAAACAAGAACATCGCTTATTTTGTCCTGAGTTTCCGTTTTTTCAACCTCGGCGGTAGCTTTCAGTGTTTCTACACTGCTTATTTGACCTTCAAGAGAGGAGATATTTGCCTGTGAAGCTGCTTGAAGGGATTGGAAATTTTGTACTTCGGCCGTTTTTGATGATATGTTTAATTTAAGGTTGCCAAGCTCTGCGGCAAGGGATTTTGATTCGGAGGCAAGACCTGTTAGTAATGTACTTATTGAGCTATCAGACATTACACCTTGCAAGGCTTCTTGCATGTATGTGTTATAGTCGCCGTCTTCTTCTTCGTTATAGTTTGCCATAGCTTCAAATATTGCAGCCTGTTGTTTTTGTGCGGCTTCTGCTTCCGCTTCGTTTGTTGCCTGTTCTATAGCTGCGTTAATTTGGGCGTATTCTGCTTCTTTTGCGCTGTATTGGGCCTGAAGTTCTTCAAGTTCCGCCTGAGAAGTTTCTAAGTCTTGAGTAATTTGTTCAAAATTAGCCTGTTCCGCTTCGAGTTGAGCGTTCAAGTTTTCAAGCTGAGCTTCATATTCCTGTATTTGTTGTTCCAGTTTTGCAATTTGGGCTTCATACTGTTCAATTTGCTTATCAATATCGGTTTGAGCGGTGGAAGATGTTGCAGTGCCGGCAAGAGATGAGGTATCCGCTTCTTTTGTCGTACTTACAAAGCTGTCGCCGCCCGAGGTTACGGAGCTTAAATCAAATAAGCCGTCTTTTGCGCTCTCAAGCGTATTTTGTGCATTTGTCAAGCCTGATGTGCTTGCGCTGATTTTGTTTGTGAGAAAGTTACTGTTAATTGAGGACATCTTATACTCCTTTATGTTTTTGTAATATTAATTTCACCGTATATTTTTATTCATCTTTCATAGCATGCCAGATGTCGGCGTACTCGCGTTCTTCGCCGTTAACGACAAATGTTGCGCCTTCTTGGGTCATTATGTCATTGCTCTTGCCGTCGAAGTTTTCATGAAGTGTTGTTTCATCTGTCGTTGCAAGGTTAATATGAAGTGTTGTTTCATCTGTCGTTGCAAGGTTAATTTCTGTAATACCTGCTTCAAACAATGATGAGCCTTCGGAATTATAACCGTCGGTTTTGATTTGCAGACCGTATTTTTCTTCAAGTACTTTCAGGTCTTCTTCATCAAGCGTAGTGTCATAAACACCGTCAACAAGACCCTCTTGATCTGCTAATGCTTTCAGGGCTTCAAATCCGTCTTTATATCCGTCGGCTTTTCCGTCGCCGTCAAGGTCTGTATTGTTTCCAAAGCATTCGGAGCCGTCTTCACCTGATATACCATCACCATCTGCGTCAAATACAAGTATAGCGTCCGCGGAGTCGTTAATAGTATCTAAGTCGCCGTCGCCGTCGATATCGTATTGTATTAATTCATCGGATGTCTTTATGCCGTCGCCTTCAAGGTCGAAGGATAGAGGGGAAGCCGTTGCGTAGTCTTTTGTGCTGCATTCCATCGTAACATCGCCCGTATCTTCGCACACGCCCGTTACGTTGTAAACTTCGCGCTCAGCATAGTAGCAGTCGTCATAATCTTCATTGCTTGCATCGTAAATGTTGCCGTAGCCTTCTTCTACAATGTCGTAGCCTTCATCTTCGGCGTATTTCCTTGCAAGCGAGCTTCCGTTGCCGCTGCTGTCCACTTCGTAAACGTGGTAATCGGTGCTGCTTGTGCCGCCCTGAGCGATTATGTATTTTGCCGAGCCGTCAGAGTTCTTTTCTGTCAGGTCAATGCCTTCTTCTTCGATGATTGCTTTTTCTTCGTCTGAAACCATTGACATAATTGAATTTCCGTCAACAGTTTTGTTTGAAGTTGAGGATGAGGATGAAGAAGAAGTTGAGCTGTCGCTGTCGTCGCTGTCAGACTCGCATTCAGCCGCCTTTTTCGCCGCTTCCGCAGCTGCTTTTGCAGCAGCTGCTTTTGCCGCATCTTCTGCTGCTTTTGCCTCTTGTGCCGCGCAGAGTTTTTCCTGAGCATCGGTTTTTTGCAGTTCTGCCGTTGTTTTAAGTGTTTCGGTCGAGCTGATTTTTTCTTCCAGGTCGGCAATTGTTGCCTGCGAAGCGCTTGCTTGCTCTTTATATGTTTCAAGTTCGGCGCTCTTGCTTGATATATTTATGCCAAGCAGAGTGATTTCCGTCGATAAAGTATTTAATTTTGATGTGAGACTGTTTATTACAACATCCTGTTCGCCGTCTTCGTTGTTTGCTTCCGCCTGATCAATCTGGGCAAGAACGTTTTCGTACTGGGCTTCTTTTGCGGCTTTTTGGTTTTCATAGTTTTGCAGCTCCTGCTCTGTTGCCGCTATTTTTTGGTTTGTAGCCTCAAGTTCCGCTTTTTCAGCCTCAAGCTGGGTGTTGTACTGTTGTATTTGTTGTTCATATTCCTGAATTTGTTGTTCAAGCTGGGATATGTACTGTTGATACTGTTGAATTTGGCTTGCGTAGCTTCCTGTTGCAACAAAGTTTCCGTTGCTGTCGGTTGTATTTGGCAATTGGCTTTGCGAAGTGCCTGTTGTTGCGCCTGCCGCATCGGTTGTGCTTATAAAGCTGTCGCCGCCTGCTGTTATTGAACTCAGACCGAACAAGTCTTTTTTTGCGCCCTCAAGTGCGTTTTGCGCATTTGTTAAGCCTGATGTGCTTTGACTGATTTTGTTTGTCAAAAAATCGTTGTTAATTGATGACATCTTATACTCCTTTATGTTTTTGTAGTATTAATTTCACCGTATATTTTTATTCATCTTTTTTAGCATGCCAGATATCGGCGTACTCGTGTTCTTCGCCGTTAACGACATGCGCCTTCTTGGGTCATTATGTCGTTTTGTTTACCGTCGAAGTTTTCATGAAGTGTTGTTTCATCTGTCGTTGCAAGGTTAATTTCTGTAATACCTGCATCAAACAATGATGAGCCTTCGGAATTATAACCGTCGGTTTTGATTTGTAAACCGTATTTTTCTTCTAATATCTTAAGGTCGTTTTCGTCCAGTTTATTATCGTCTTTGCCGTTTACAAGACCTTCTTTATTGGCAAGTGCTTTTAAGGCTTCAAAGCCGTCTTTGTAGCCGTCTGCAACGCCGTCGCCGTCTAAGTCTGTGTTATCGCCGAAGCATTCGGAGCCGTCTTCACCTGAGATACCGTCACCGTCAGCATCAAAGACAAGGATAGCGTCTGCTGAGTCGTTAATAGTATCTAAGTCGCCGTCGCCGTCGATATCGTATTGTATTAATTCATCGGATGTCTTTATGCCGTCGCCTTCAAGGTCAAAGGATAGGGGGGAAGCCGTGTTGTATGATTTAGTGCTGCATTCGTAGTCACAGTCTGATAAATCATCGTTTGCATCTGTTACGGTGTATACATTTACGCCATCATCGCAGTCTTGCATATTATACAAATTATTGTTACCAAATTCTGCTTGCGTAATGCTGCTTCCTCTTGTACCGTTTTCGTCCATTTCATAGACGTGATATTCGCCGTCAGTATCACCGGGGGCTATTGCATATTTAGCATTTCCGTTTTCGTAAGTTTCCGTTAGGTCAATATTATTATCTTTTATGTAGCCTTTTGTTTCATCAGAAAGCTGCGACATGAGAGATTCGCCGTCCGTTATGTTGGCTTTTTCCTGAGTTTCTTTTTTTGCTTCAGCCTGTGCTTGAGCCTGTGCTTGAGCCTGTGCTTGAGCCTGTGCAGCTTTTCTTGCATCTTCTGCTGCTTTTGCCTTTTGTGCCGCGCAGAGTTTTTCCTGAGCATCGGCTTTTTGAACTTCTGCGGTTGTTTTAAGGGTTTCCGTTGTATCGATTTTTTCTTCCAAATCGGCAATTGTTGCCTGAATTGTGCAGGCTTGTGCCTGATAGTTTTGGAGTTGACCCGTTTTTACGGTTATATTTGTATTTAGAGTGGTTATTTCAGTCGAGAGTCCGTTTAATTTTGAAGTCAGGCTGCTTATAACGGTGTCTTGTTTGCCGTCTTCGTTATTTGCTTTTGCCTGATTAAGCTGAGCTAAAACGCTGTTGTACTGTGCTTCTTTAGCTGCTTTTTGATTTTCAAGATTTTCAAGTTCTTTCTCGGTCGCCGCTATTTTTTGATTTGTAGCTTCAAGGTTTGCTTTTTCTGTTTCAAGCTGGGTGTTGTATTGTTCCAGCAGTTGTTCGTATTCTTTAATTTGTTCTTCCAGCTGGGATATATATTGTTGGTATTGCTGAATTTGGTTTGCGTAGCTGCCTGTTGCAACGAAAAATCCGTTACTGTCTTTTGTTCCCGTTAATTGTGTTTCCTGTTTGCTCTGTGCCTGAGCAGCATTTGCCAAAAATGCGCTGCCTGCTTCGGTTGTGCTTATAAAGCTGTCGCCACCCGCAGTTATCGAGTTGAGTCCGAACAGATTGTTTTGTGCCGTTTCGAGAGATTTTTGCACACCGGTGAGGTCTTGTTGTCCTGAGTTTATCAGGTTTAACAGATAGTTGTTGTTAATCGATGACATTTTATACTCCTTTATACTTTTGTAATATTATTCATCTTTTTTAGCGTGCCAGATATCGGCGTACTCGTGTTCTTCGCCGTTAACGACAAATGTTGCGCCTTCTTGGGTCATTATGTCGTTTTGTTTACCGTCGAAGTTTTCATGA
>CASGEP010000018.1 GCA_949300515.1 uncultured bacterium | reverse complement strand
TTCGAATAGAATTGAAACCATATTATACAGGGAATAATATGACTTTTTTTGAAAGATATATTTTTTCTAGTTTAGAAGATATAATAGCAGAACCACTAAGTAATAAGACTATTTTCAGGAGACAAGTTTTGAATGAAAACTTTTTTGGAAAGTTAACAATGTTTCCGTCTGGTAAGGTATATGCAAATGTGAATTGTAATCCGATAGGTTATTATCCGCAAAAATCTTTAAAGGAACTAGTTTTTGAAGAGCTAACACATTCTTCCGCTTGGTTTCGTTTACGAGATCAACAACCGTGTGTCAAATGTGTGAATAAATATCTTTGCCCTTCTATCTCTAATTACGAGTTAGTGATGGGTAGGGATAATCTGTGTACAGTGAAAAGGAAATAAAATTGTTATGGTAACTGTGTCGGTCATTATTCCAGTATATAATGCTTCAATGTTTATAAGTGAGGCTATTGGTAGTATTTTGAAACAGACTTTTTTCGATTTTGAATTACTTATTATAGATGATGCATCAGAAGATGGGACAACCCAAGTTTTAGCCTCTTTTACCGATCCTCGAATCCGGATTGAACGGAACGAACAGCATATAGGGAATTACGCATCTCGGAATAAGGGATTACGGAAAGCATGTGGAAAATATGTGGCGGTGATGGATGCCGATGATATAGCAATGCCAACGCGGTTTGAAAAACAGGTGGCTTATTTGGAAGCACATCCGGATATTTTAGCCGTTGGAACGGACTGTGTTTTTCTGTCTAATCAACAACGAAAACAGGTGGTAAGTCACTATCAAGAGATACAAATTGCTTTGTTGGACAATAATTGTTTTGTGCATTCTTCTTTGATGATTCGAACGGATGCATTGCGTTTGTTGAATGGGTATGATTCGTGTTTTTATTATTCAGCGGATTACGATTTGGTTTGCCGTTTGGCATTGTTGGGGAAAATAGAAAATTTGTCGGAACCGCTAATGCAATATCGTTGGCATAGAGAACAGATTTCTGTACGGCATAGAGAGGAACAGAAACAATATGCGGATGAAATACGACGGAATTATCAGAAAGCATTTATTGAACGGTATAAAAGTTGTTGAGAAAATCACCGCGCAAAAAAGTTCTCAACCTGTATTGTCAAATATTTTAATTGAAACGGTATCAAACGACAGAGTAAGATTTTTGGCTACGGATTTGAATTTATCAATAAGCAGAAGGGTAAATGCAAAAGTAGAAAAAGAAGGAAAAATCACGCTCAGTGCAAAAAGATTGGGAGAAATTACTTCAAAATTAGATAACAAACCCGTTAATCTCTCACTCAATCCTGATACAAATATTGTAACCATAAGCTGCGGAAATGCTAAATTTGAACTCATCGGAATAAATGCAAACGAATTTCCTAAAGTATTTGACGAAGAAACGGCAGAAGACGAAGAAAAATCATTTGAAATAAATAAAAACACTCTGATAAAAGGTGTAAAACAGGTTGTTTTCTCCGCTGCGGTGCATGAAAGTGCAAGTATTTTATCGGGCGTGTGTTTTAATATCGACTCAAATACTCTTGAAATTGTTGCAACGGACGGTAACAGGCTGACACGTGCCTCAAAAGAGATAAATTCAAAAGACGACAGTGAGATTTTTATTGTTCCCTCACGCACCCTGCAAGAGTTAATCAGAATTTCAGCGATAATTGAAGATGAAAAAGTTACAATAAGGCTGAAAAAAGCAAAAATCCGTTTTGAATTTGAAGATGTAATTTTTCAATCCAAACTGATAAACGGAACATATCCGAAATATCACCAGCTGATACCCACAAGCAACGACAAAATAGTATATATTGACAGAGAAGAACTTATCGGTGTTATTGAAAGAGTTTGTGTAATGGTTAACGAGCGCACAAACATTATTAAATTTTCGTTTAATAAAAACACTCTTGAATTGAGTACGGATTCTCCCGATGCGGGATCTGGCAAAGACTTTATTGATATAGACAGCAATTTTGATGAAATTGTTATTGCTTTTAACTATAAATACGTTCTTGACAGTCTAAAGAATATGGATACCAAAAAAGTAAAAATCGAAATTGCCACAAGCCTGAGCGCGACATTGTTTAAGCCTGCAAATGAACATATGGAGGGCGATGAGTCTTATGTTTGTTTGATTATGCCGGTGCAAGTGAGGTAATTTATGAAAGTTGGTATTCAAGTTCCCGCTACAATGGCAAATCTCGGCTGCGGCTTTGACTGTTTGGGCCTTGCCCTTCCTATATACAACACCGTAATTGTTGAAGAAACGGTTTTACCCGGCTCGGGCATTGAAATTAATATTATTGATGAAAAAAATCCGGACAATGCTTTAAATATTCCGACAGACAAAAATAACATCGTATACAAAGCGATTGAGCTTTTATACAGCTATATAGGGCAAGTTCCCGATGAATTAAAAATCACAATTAAAACTCAAATACCCGTAGCCCGCGGGCTTGGTTCTTCAGCATCGGTTATTGTGGGCGGGCTTATGGCTGCAAATGCACTTTTAAGAAATCCTGCCGATGAAGCGGTGCTTTTGTCCATTGCAACGGAAATAGAGGGACACCCCGACAATATTACTCCCGCGATTAAGGGCGGAGTGACTCTTTCCAGCTGGGAGGATGACGGGTCCGTAGTGTATCGTAAGCTTCCATGGTATGACGATTGGAAAGTTATGGTGTGTATTCCCGACTATGAACTTGCGACGGAGATTTCCCGTTCCGTTTTGCCTAAAGAAGTTTTACTTAAAGATGCCGCTTTTAATTTAAGAAGAAGTGCAATGTTTGTAGAGGCGCTGCATACTCATGACAGCGAATTGTTAAAACTTGCAATGCGCGACAGGCTGCACCAGCCGTACAGAAAAAAACTCGTTCCGGGGCTTGTTGCCATTATGGATAATTTAAGACACACAAACGGTGTGCTCGGCTGCTTTTTAAGCGGTGCGGGACCTGCGATAGGTGTTGTATCCTGCGGTGCAAATGTAAATGAAATAAAAGACATTGTTGCAAACACATGGCGCGATATGAACGTAAATACCCAGTTTTATTCCATGCCGCTTGACAATGAAGGGGCAAAAAGAATACTCTAATAAAAAAAGGAGAAAATAATGAAAAAAACAATTCTTTCGATTTTATGCTTTGCTTGCGTAACTCTGGCTTCAAATGCCGCAGGAGTAGGTTATATTGATTATGATACCGTTTCCGCAAATTATTCGCTTGCAAAAAAATATACAAATGATTTAAACAACAAAGTTAATGCAATAAGAAACTATACAAACCAGAAAGACAAAGAAGTCGGAAATGCTAAAACTGCAGCACAAAAAGCTTCTATCAAAAAAACAGCACTTGCCGAGATTGAAAAAAAACAAAAAGACTACCTTGCAACACGTAAAAAATACGAAGCTGACTTGAATAAAAAAATCGGTGCTGCCGCAGAAACCGTAAGAGTTCAGAAAAAACTTGATATTATCGTAAATAAAGACTACGTTGTAGCAGGCGGTGTAGATGTTACTTCGGCAGTCATGCAGATATTAAAATAAAATGTTTAAATTTGACACAATTGTAGCGGGCGCGGGTCATGCGGGTATTGAAGCGGCAATGAGCGCTTCAAGGCTCGGTGCAAAGGTGCTTTTGTGCACTTTAAACCTTGATAATATTGCACTTATGCCCTGTAATCCCGCAGTCGGCGGCCCTGCAAAATCAAACCTTGTTCGGGAAATAGATGCCCTTGGCGGCGTGATGGCGGATGCGACGGATGCAACTTATCTGCAGATGAAAATGCTGAACTCCTCCCGCGGTCCTGCAGTGAGGGCACTTCGGGCACAGTCGGATAAAAAAGAATATATGAGATATTTCAGACATTTACTTGAGGGAGAAGAAAATATCTCGCTAAAACAAACCCAGATTACGGAAATTATTGTTAAAGACGGCGAAATAAAAGGGGTAAGGGATGAACTGGGGGTTGAATATTATGCTCCGACAGTCATTTTAACCACAGGTACGAGTCTTGACGGTAAAATTTACATAGGGCTTAAATCTTTCAGTGCCGGCAGACTCGGGGAGCGTGCAGCCTGCGGGCTTTCGGAGAGTCTTAAAAATAACGGACTTAAAATAAAAAAACTGAAAACAGGCACCCCTGCGCGTGTGGATGGCAGGACAATTGATTACTCAAAGTTAATTATTCAGCCGCCTGACCCGCTTACGGACGGTTTGCCCAATTTCTTTTCTTTTAAGCCCAATCGCCCGATAAGAGAGCAGCTGCCCTGCTATTTAACAAAAACAACGGATAAAACCCATGAAATTATTCGCAGTAATTTGGATAAATCCCCGATGTATCAGGGTTTAATCCACGGTAAGGGTCCAAGATACTGTCCGAGTATAGAGGATAAGGTAGTAAGGTTTGCACACAATCCTTCTCACCATATTTTTATAGAGCCTGAGGGAAAAGATACTTATGAAGTTTATGTACAGGGCTTTTCGACAAGCTTGCCCGTTGAAGTGCAGTTTCAAATGCTTCATTCACTTCCGGGGCTTGAAAATGTTTCGGTAATAAAACCTGCTTACGCCGTTGAATATGACTCTGTAAGCGCCCTTGAACTTGATTACTCTCTTATGACAAAGAAAATCAAAGGACTGTTTTTAGCGGGGCAGATTAACGGCACGTCAGGTTATGAAGAAGCTGCAGCACAGGGGCTTGTGGCGGGAATTAACGCTATAAATTATCTTCAAAAGAAAAACCCGCTGGAGTTAACGCGCGCAAATTCATATATAGGTACACTAATTGATGATTTAGTTACAAAAGATTTGGATGAACCCTACAGAATGCTTACTTCAAGGAGTGAGTACAGACTTATTTTAAGGCAGGATAACGCAGATGAACGCCTTATGGAGATGGGATATAATGCCGGACTTGTAAGGGAAGAAAATATTTTAAGATTTAGAGAAAAACAAAAACAAATTGAGCTTGAGATAAATAATTTAAGGAATACAAAAATTTCGCCGAGTCCCGAAAATAAAGAAATACTTGCAAAGTACGGCGAGGGTTTGGATATTGGAAAAAGCGCTTATGAACTGCTAAAGCGCCCCAATGTAGATTATAAAGTATTAAAAGAATTGGGACATGAGCTTTTAGGAAATTATCCCGATAAACTGTTTGAGCGTGAAGTTTTGGAGCAGGCGGAAATAAAAATAAAATACGACGGCTATATTAAGCGTCAGGCAAGTCAAATAGAAAGTGCCGATAAAATGGAGCGCATAAATATACCTGATGATATTGATTATTTTGCAATAAAGCAAATTTCAACCGAAACAAAAGAAAAGCTTGATAAAGTCCGCCCGAAAACTCTGGCACAGGCGCTTAGAATAGGCGGAGTCAAACCTGCCGATATTTCCTGTTTAATGGTGTTGATAGAGTCAAGAAAACTGGCAAATAAATAAAAGGGTAAGACCCAAATCCCCCGCAACACACACTCTACAAAGCGGAAAGGTTGAAAGGGGGTGAGTAAATGATTAAACGTGAGTTAATCAAAAAAGCTCTAGTAGTGCTAGAGCTTTTAATCAGATTAATTATAACGTTAATCTAAAGGGTCAAAGCAGCAACTCTAAGAGAGTCCACCTCTTGGGGTTGCTCCCCTTTATATTTTAATTATACCACTTTTCAGACGAGTTACAACCCTATGTAATTTTTTAAATTACCGCTTAGATTTTGGTTGCGGCAGAGTTTTTTAAGTTTAGATATTGCACGCGTTTCAATTTGTCTTATGCGTTCTCTTGAAACGCCGTAGCGGCTGCCTATTTCATCTAAAGTTTTTTTCTGTCCGTTGTCATCTAAACCGTAGCGCATAATAAGCACGTCTTTTTCTTTCGGGTTCAGCTGGTTTAGCATTTTGTGCACATCTGTAAGCAGGTTTTCCTGAGTAACTTTTGTATCCGGTGTTAAGTGCGAGTCATCAATAATAAAGTCTGCGATTTTTGACGAATCGTCTTTTTGATTTGCCGGTGTTTCAATACTTATGGTGCTTTGCGCGCTTTTCATAAGAGAAGATAATTTTGAAGGGCTCATGCCTATAGCGTTTGCGACTTCTTCTTTTGTCGGGGCGCGGTTGAGTTTTGTTGAAAGTTCAACCGTTGCGCGTTTAATTTTTCCTAAAGTTTCAATCATATGAACAGGGAGCCTTATCATGCGGGATTTATCCGCAATGCCTCTTGTAATGGACTGTTGAATCCACCATGTTGCATATGTTGAAAATTTATAGCCTTTTGTATAGTCAAATTTTTCAGCCGCCTTCATAAGCCCCAGATTACCTTCCTGAATTAAATCGAGGAATGATAACCCGCGCCCGATGTACTTTTTGGCAATTGAAACAACAAGTCTTAAATTGGCATTAATTAATATTTCTTTTGCTTTTTGAGAATTGTTTTCCTTGATTTCTTTTGCAACTTTCATTTCTTCTTCGTAAGATAAAAGCGGAATTTTGCCGATTTGCTGCAGATAAACTTTTACGGAATCATCGGAAGCTGCGGTTTTATAGTCCTCTTTTACTTCTTTTTCTTCTTGATTTTCATCGCTTTCATCCTCGAGATTATCAATATCATCAAAGATACTGTCTTCAATTTCTTCTAAATGCTTTGTACTTTTTGTTTTCATTTTCTTCTCCAACAAGCCGTTTAATAATTATACAATTTTTTTTGACTGTTACAAGCTACTTTTGATGTATTTGTCTTACGCTTTCATATACTATAACGGCACATGCTGCTGAAACATTTAGGGATTCAAATGAGCATGGAATTTTAATTTTAAAATCCGCCTTATTAAGCAAGGTTTTTGAAACCCCTTCTCCTTCTGCACCTAGTATAATTGCAAAATTCATATCTTTATAGCTTATGTCAAAATAATTATCTTTACTTTGTCCGTCTGCTGCAATTATCCACCAGTCGTTTTTTTTGAGTATATCAACAGTAGAAGGGAGGCTATTTGTTTTTATTATGGGAATGTAATTTATCGCACCTGCGGAAGTTTTTTCAACAGTAGCATTTATTGGGCAGCTTCTGTGTTTTGGGATGATAATTCCGTCAAAACCTGCAGCAGCTAGCGTTCTTGCAATTGCACCAAAATTATGAGGATCTTCTACACCGTCTAATATTACTATTTTTCTGTAACTATCAGTTTTTTTATTTAAAAATTCGTCAAAGTCTTGGTATTCAACAGGTGACACTGACGCAATAACTCCTTGAAAGTTAATATTCTGTAATTTTTTGTCACAATCTTGAAAATATTTATTAAATTTATTAAGATTTGTAAACTGAATTTGTATAGAATTTTTTTGTGCAAGTTCGTTAATTTTTTTTAATTTATTATCAAAATTTATTCCCTGTGAAAAGAAAATTTTATTAATTCTTTTAGGGTTTTGACTTATTGTTTCAAAAACAGTATTTTTTCCAAAAATGTAGTTTTGATTTTTTTGTGAATAATTTTCCAATTTTTATTTACTCCATTTATTGTATATTTTTTAAAAAAGGTTTTTAATTTGCAATGATTATTGTATTATAAAATTAACAATATAGTATTATATACGAGTTAAATGTTTATAGATGGTACAGTTCGTTAACACAACAAAACAAATAGTAGGCGTTTCAGTGACACCAAACTTAGGTGTCGAAGTTGCGGTTTTAGATAAAAAGTCACCGACTGTTGTAAAATATAGCAGAAGGTTTATCGAGTACAACCTTGCAACAAGGGAAATTCAAGATTATGCTGCGTTTAAGGCTGCAATTGTAGAATTATTTAAAGAGCTTGATATCAATTTAAAATCGAGCGTATATTTAACCCTTCCGAACGTTCACTTGGATTTTGAGAATTTGCCGCTTATTATTGGCGATGAGGCTATTAACAACGCGATTTTATCAAAAGCCGAGGACTCTTACATTTTCAAAAGAGTCGAGCCTGTAAGCGCATGGACTGATTTATTAACAAATTCGCAGACAGATAAAAGACTTATTGCATACAGCTCTTTTCAGGAAACTGCGATTTCTCAAATTAAAGATGTTTTTCTTGAACTGGGGATAACTCTTGTCGGTATTGAAACTTCCCATACTGCTACAATCCGAGGATTGTACTTTACCGATGCTTTAGGATTTTCAAAAGAGGGAAATAAAGATGTAAATTGGAATTTATTACTGGTGAATTCCAACAGCTATGCGCTTTTCTCTCTAAAAGGAACAAGATTAATAGATTACACCGAAGTTCCGCTTGCCATTAAGTCATTTTCTACGGAAGAAGCTTATCAGGCTATTGCAACTTCTGTTTCACAGATATTACCTAACTTCCCTGCAAAAAAACTGTTTATATTGAGTCAGGCTGAGGATATTTGTGCGGAAGTTCTAAAAACGCAAATCGTGTTTGATGAAGAAGTGTTGGTACATGACAGTAATAAATACTCGAAAACACCTCCGATTGATATTTCTTCTTCGGTAATACAAAATGAAGCTGCAGCAATGACATATGCCCTTGTGGGTGCGCTTGCCTGCGACCATATGGAAGAGAAGATTTTAGACTTAAATCTTCTGTCAAAATCTTCAACAACAGGCGATGCGTACTTTGTTCTGCAAGCTTTTGATAAGGTAATTCCTGTTACTCAGGATATCGTGAAAAGAGTACTTATAGCCCTGACTGTGGTACTTGCGGTGATATGCCTTGTTATATTCGGAATATTTTATTTGATAAATATGCAGACAACAAAGCAAATTAATGATTATCAGAATAAAATCAACACAACCAAACAGGAAATAGAGAAAATAATGGGGCAGGGCGGTGTTATTGATATTGAAACACTGATTACGAACATTATTGATAAAAATAAACATGCAATCAATTTTTACGATGCAATTTCAACTGATATTCCTCCGTCACTGTGGCTGCAATATTATTACAACAAAAACGGTGACAGGGTTGCAATAGAAGGTATCAGCGCAAACATTGCAGACATCTACAACTATTATAAAAATTTAAAAGTTGTTTCTCCGCAGTCTGACATCAAGCTGAACAAATTGCAAATTATGGCGGAAATTAACGGAGAAGAATTTGACATTGCAGCGCCTGACTTAGGTTCTAAATATTACGAGTTTGAAATTTCAAACGTAAATTCTCCAAGGAACAAAGGTGCTGACGGACAAGATGATAAAAATGCTAAACAGCAAAATAACAATAACGGTTTAGCACCTCTGGGCTCTGCCGGCAACACGGCCCCCGCGGCAAAGCTTGAACCTGTGGATATTAACAATTAATCGGAAAAACTGACAATGGATAAAGCAAAAGTAGTATTAAATATTCTAAAAGAAAATGTTATATATGTAGTTCTTGTTCTGGCGGTTATTTTCGCATTTTTTAGTTATGTTATTCCGCAATGTTCAAAAGGTATTGCAAGCATAAAAAAACTTGGTACAACAAAAACTCAGTATGAAGAAGTTAAACAACAGTACGGTGCTCTTAAAATGAAGCAGGAACAGCAGAACCGCGAGAAAAAAGTTGTTAAAGACGGAAAAATCGTTTTTGATGCACCTGAGATGAAATTCAGCCCGGATGCGTCTTTTGCACCGTTGTTTGAGCTGGTGCTTACGTTGGCTCAGCAAAGCGGAATAAGAATTCGCTCTATTGACTACAACTATGCACCTGCCGAAGATGAAATATATCAGGCAAAAATTGAAGGTTACAACACTTGCCAGCTTGATATGGTGCTTGTCGGTTCATACACCGAAATACAAAACTTTTTCAGAGCCATTTTAAAGGAACAGTACGTTACAAACTTCGCAGAGGTTGAGCTCTCGCCCTGGGAAAGAGATAAAAAAGTTTTAATTGCAAAAGTTAAATTGAGATTATATACAAGAACAATCCCCAATTAAAAAGCTTGTAAATAATGAAAAAATTATCTCAATTTACCGTTTTGAACTTTTCTTGAACCTTTTATGTATACAAAATCGGGATATGACTTATCTAAAAGATTGTTGTAATCTTCATCATCCTTCAGTATAAATACGTTAAAATCGGCATCTTTACCATGTTCAAGGCTTCCTATGATATTATCGAGCCTTAAAATTTTTGCGGGAACGATTGTAAGATATTCTATTGCCTCAAGTGCATTTAGCTGCCCTTTATTTACAAATCTCAACTCGTTTAAAAGGCTCATATCCTCGTTAAAAGCCAGTGAATTTGTGCCAAAACCAAATCTTTTGGGGAAATATTTTAACACTTTATCAAAATCAAGCACTTTATTGTGAAGATTTTTGCTTACTCTTGGGCAATATGCCAGCGCAACCTTGTTTTCCTTTAAAATTTCAAGGTCATCATCGTTTAAATAGTTGCCGTAGCTTGCAATAAGTTTTTTGTTTAGAACATCTACCGCAGCCAGATACTGGGCGGATGTTACCCCTTTGTAGAGAGGTTCAAATTTTTTGTTTGAACAAAATTCATTTAACAGGTCAATGTCTGAAAAGCCGTGTTTAAGCCAGTCTTTTTCCTCCTGACTTTCTGAAATTCTTATTGTCATTAAAATGTTATTTTTTCTGCAATATTTTGCAAGAATTTTAAAAAGCCTCTTGTGAACGGAGCAGACACTGTGCGGAGCAACGCCGACAAAAGTGTTATCGGATTTTTGTTTTAAAAGTTTATCGATTTTCTTTTGAATGTTTCTGAACTCTTCCTTGCTCGTTTCGCTCGAGTCCGAAAAAAGTTCAAAGAAAAGATATGTCTTAACGGGCGTGTCGTTTAAAATATTAAAATATTTGCTTTCTTTTGAGAGCTGCGCGACACAGGTTGTGCCCGCCAAAAGCGACAGTTCAAGCCCTTTTTTAAATGATTCAAGCTTGTGTCGGGCGCTGAGGCAAAAATATTTACTCAACAAATCCGCAAGCTTATATACAAAAGATGTTTTTTTAATTCCGGCTATGAAATAATGTTTTTTAAGGACGGTGTAGCCCTTTTTAAACATATGTTTTATGCCGTATTCTTTTACGTTTACATCGGTATATTGCAGGTGATTGTGCAAATTTATAAACCCCGGGGTAATAACACACCTGCCGTAATCTTTAATATTTTTACACTCATCCTCTTTCATCTGTGCCGTTTTTACGATTTTTTCGACTTTGCCCTCATCCACAACAAGGGTGCAATCCTCATACAAATTGCCATCCGCCGCTATAATCCATTTTGCACTGTAGCCTTTTGCCATTTCTGCCCCTGTCTGAGTGTGAATACTATAATATTATTAAATTTTTTATTCCTTTGCAAGTGCAATAAAACTGATTTTTTCTTCTTTAATATTGTAAAAAATGCCTTCATTTTTACTGTTTATGCCATAGAAAAGATGATTTTTTTTATTTTCAAAAAAGATATTTTCGTTAATTTTTTCATCTGATACAAAGACAAGCTGAGTGTTTAAAAATTTTTCGCAATATTCAAACATTTTATCCTTTTTTGATGTGAAACAAAGCCCAAAACGTAAACGCTGCAAGCCAAGACATTGTAAATCAGGCTCTAAAAGAGGCGGGCCTGCAGGAATTGAGCGCGAGGGGCACTTGGGGTTTGATATTATACCTGTCGACCTTAAAAGGGCAATTCTTAATTCATTTTTATAAATTTCATATTCATTTACCCCTTCGCCTAAAACACCTATACCTTGGGCGTATACAAAATTTAACATAGGAAAAGAATTTGTTTTAAGTTCTTTTGGTCTTACTGCGGGCTGATTTTCAAAAAGCGAATAATTAGGGTCGCACTTTCTTTTTACAATTCCCAAGCTATCCTGTGCAAAAGTTTCACAAATCGGGTTTTTTAGCCTAAAAACAGCTTGCAGTTTATGATTTTTCTTTTTGTTGTTTATTTTTGTATCAAATTCAAAAAACTTGTTTTTATTGTCTAAAATTACATCAAGAGTTAAATCTTTATAAAAAATCCTTAGAACAGAGCGTATTTGCCCGTTTTCAACAATTTTTGTCTTATACGGCTTTATAATTTCAGGTTTTGAATTTGGGGCATAGTTGTAACTGTCACCGGAGTCTTTTGTGTCAATAATTCTTAAAAAGTCCTCAAACAGGGTGTTTTTAACTTTGTCTAAAACACTTATTTTGCCCTTATCTACACTTAATTTTAAATAAGAGTTTTCTCTGTAATTTTCACCCGCCACGCTTGATTTTACAGGTTTTTTTGCCTGCTGAGTTTTAAAACTCATTGGTTTTTGTTCGTCAGTTTCAATAATTTGTTCGTATAAAGTTAAAATGTCCTCTGTGACCGGGACTTGGTTAATATCATAAAGTTTTGAGTCGCAAAAACCTTTTGTTTTAGAAATTATCTGCGCATTTTTTATTTTATATTCGCTTACAACTTTTACAACGCCTGAGCTTTTAAAGTTTGACATATTAAAAACGCCTATGTAGTGCGGTTTTTTGGTATTTTTATGAAAATCTCTGACAATTCTTTTTTCAAGACCCTCTAAAATTTCATTTGCCTTTTCAAAGCGCATATCAACGTTTTTGTGCACTTTATCGGTAGAGCAGCCGTAAATGGAATCGTGCGCGTGATTTTTTAAAATTAATTCATAAGCGTAATTTATATTTTTGGCATAATTCAGCCCCAAAAAGTAGTTAAGAGGCTCGATAATGCGCGCGATTTTATGCATAAGTTTTGCGTTTTTTACTTTTTGATAAATTCTTGAGGAAAAAACCCCGCCCAAAATGTTAGACTGACTGTTGTCCAAAAACTCGCCCTCATAGTTTTTTGCCTTTGAAAAATCCGCAAGAGAAAAATATTCAAAGGGGCTTGAGAGTTCAATTTCGTAGTTTTTCAGGTACTTGTTAACCTGTTTAATTTTTTCGCGCGCATTTTTAATAATCGCCAGATGATCGCCACCGAGCGGAAAAATCAGCGTGTTTAAGGAGTATTTTGCAATTTTATCCAGAAATTTTTCGAGCTGCAGTGCAATACTTTGCGCCGAGATATTCTGGTGTAAAATATCGATAAAATATCCCTCTACAAGCCTTGTTGTATTTATGTTTGCGGCTTTTATTTCGCTTTTTATCGCGCCTGTTCCTCTCCAGATTATTGCATTTTTTATTTCAAATTTTTCTAATGCCTTAAATACGCCCCTGCTGTGACCGAAAATGTCGGGTAAATAGCCGATAAACTCATTACAGCCGAGGTTTTTAGAGTATTCAATGCCTTTTTCAAGATTTTTTATAAGACATCTTAAATTTACCAGAAAAGCGTCTGCGCTTACAAAAAAAGGACCTATAAAAAGCTTTTTTTCTTCTATAAATTTTTTTATCTGCTCAGATTTTTCTTCTCTGAATTTTAAATAGTCCATCATGGCGCTTGTTTGCCCGTCAAAATAAAAACAGGGCGCGCAGCCTTTTTCAAGCTCGTCTAAAACTTCGTCAAAAACCTCTAAAAGCCTTAGGTTAAATTCCTCTTTTTCTCTGTACCACTCTCTGTCCCAATGAGTCTGCAAATAAGCAATTACACGTTTTTTCATATGATTATTATACTTGTTGTGCAACAAAACTTTTTCCATCCGTTAGATGAACTTTTTATTGCGAAAATATAGTAATATATAGTGAAATTCCCCATTGCGTAAGGTTGTTATGGAAAAATCAGACCTAAAAAATTTAAAAAAAGAAATCAGTAAATGCAAAAAAGAGCTGTTGAAGCTGGAGCCGCAGGCTAAAAGGTGCGAAAACGTTCAGAAGGTGTATAATAGACTATTGGTAAAAAAGGCTGTTTTAATGCAAAAATATAAAAAAATTGTTCAAAAGCCCTCTTTCGGCGAGAAAATAAAAAAACTGCTGAGAATTCAGACAAAGAAAAAACTTATCTGCGATTATTTTAAAACAAGTGTCGTCTGATTTTTTGAATTTTTTGAACCCGGCGCTAAATTGTCGCGCCGAACTTTGCTTGTGGACATACAAATGGCGCAGGCGTAATGCTGCCGCTGAATTGTTATGCTGAACTTGTTTCAGGGTCTTAACAGTCGGGTAAGTACACTTTTAACGCGCAGCTGTCACCCTGAATTTATTTCAGGGTTTTATTCACTGTGCGGGTATACTTTCAATGTGTCACTGTCATGCTGAACTCGTTTCAGCATCTTAGCAGTGTTGGGTGTGCAAACACAACGCTTAACTATGCAACGTTACATGTCAACCATGCGCCATTACTAAGATCCTGCGCTTCGCAAGGACAGGCTCACACAAAATTTTAATACTAAAATTTTGGTTCGCTTTGTCAACCAAGTTCAGGATGACAATACGCTGTATAACAAAATTGCATAGTCGCTTGCTTTCAGGCTGTGCAGTTGCACTAGCCTTCAAGCTTCGCTTCACCCCGGCTTGCGCATTGCTCCTGTGGAGTTTTGTTCCAAAACTCTTACGTCGCCTATCAACAGTTACGTTTTAGGTCGCTCATCGCGACACTAAAACTTCACTCTGGCTTACGCATTCCGCCTGGGCAATCAAAGATTGCTCCGCTCATTTCGCTTACGCTTCATTCGCAACGGCGGTCATCAACAGTTACGTTTTAGGTCGCTCATCGCGACACTAAAACTTCACTCTGGCTTACGCATTCCATTTCGTCAAGGGAAGCAAACACGCTTGAAGCGCCGCAGTCAACGAACTGCACCTGTCCCGTTACGCCCGATGACAGGTCAGATGCCAAATACAGCCCTGCTTTACCGACATCTTCCAAAGAAGGCGTACGATTGAGCGGAGCTTTAAGCGAATTAAACTTAAGCATTTTATCAAACCCGCCAATGCCTTTTGCTGCAAGGGTTTTAACCGGTCCTGCCGATAAACAGTTGCAGCGGATGTTGTATTTTCCTAAATCCATGGCGATAAATCTCATTGATGACTCAAGAGCCGCTTTTGCAACGCCCATAATGTTATAATTTGCAACGGCGTGTGTCGAACCGAGGTATGTAAGCGCCAAAATCGAGCCGCCGCCCGTTTTTTCCATTTGAGGCTTGGCGTACTTCGTAAGGGTTAAAAGCGAATAGGCACTCACATGCATTGCAAGATCCCAGCCTTCGCGGCTTGTGGTGTAAAAATCTCCCAAAAGATCTTCTCTGTTTGCAAAAGCAACTGCATGGATGACAAAATCAAGTCTATCGTATATTTTTGCGTATTCTTCAAAAACTTTTTTAACGTCCTCGTCTTTTGTAACGTCGCACTCTATGCACATTTTAGCGTTCATTTCCGCTGCTATGGGCTTTACGCGTTTTTCCATGGCTTCATTTGCATAAGTAAAAGCAATTTCGCCTCCTGCAGCATAAATTTGTTCTGCTATAGCATTTGCAATGCCATGTTTGTTTGATACGCCAAAGATAATACCTTTTTTGCCATCCATTATACCCATAAGAATCTCCTTATTTGTGTCCTTATGGTTATTTTACTATAAAAATATTTAGCGCAAATATTTATTGTTTTTTGTTTCAGTTTGTTCTTGTTCGCTCGTTGTCTGCTTAGGTTCAATATTTGCATAATATCTCGGGTCGTCAAGTTCTTCCATTGCTTTCATTACGCCTAATCTGCCCGCGCGTTTTTGCATATTTGCAAGGTAAGATTCAAGCGCATATGTTAAACCAAGTGTCAGCGCACTCCAAGTTGATGCAGCAATTGAGCCGTATTTTGCAACATCTTTTGTTATGAAAATATTTCTTAAATTCTTAGGGTCCTTTAAAAATTCTGCTGCACCTTGCGGATTTTTTTCAGCCATTTTTATATAAGAGTCTAATATTTCGTTTAATTTGTCCTGAGGAATATTTTTTCCAATTTTTTCAAAATTTTCTATTATGGCAAGGACTTGCTCGGGGCTTGATTCTTTCATTGCACGTTTTAAATACACAGGTAATTTCATAGAATCTATTGCTTTATTAAAGTCTTGCGGGTCAAGGTCTTTAAGAGAATCTTTAAATATTTCAAGCGTGCTTTTTATGTCCTCAAAAAAGTCAGCTTTATTGATTTCTATTTTGCTTGCAACATCTGTAGTTGCCGCACTCATTTTTTGGGTGCCTTTTATAATATTTTGATTTACGTTATCAAGATATTTTCCTATGATTTTACCCTTTAAAAAGCCTGTTTTGTCGGATAAAAATTTACTTACTTTCTCAAGGACGTTGCCTGCTTTTATTTTGCCCCTTGCAAGCTGAACGGATACAAATAGTGCAGGAGAAAGTAAACTAAACATACCTAACATTGCAACAGCAGGTTTTGCAATTTGAGTAGCTGCTTCGATTGATTCAGAGTATTCTTGTGATTTGTCGTCCACTTTTTCAAATGTGTTAAACATTTTGCGCTGCAGGTTTTTAGCTTCCCTTAATTGTTCGTCCGTTACATCTGTTTTTATAAGTTCTTCTCTTATGGCTCTGTTTTTTGCAGCTGTTGTTTTTAAATATTTTTGGTAATCAAAATATTCTCCTATTACCCTTGGTAAAAATGTAATATATTCCTTAAATCTTTCGCCAAAAGGTCTTTTTTGAGCTTTTACGTCTTGAACTGATTTTAACTCCTCATCAGAGTATCCGATAAAATTATTCGGGTCTTTTTCAAGTTCGCGTTTTGCTAAAAATCTGCCTGCACGCGCTGAGGCCTTTTGCAGTTTTAAACTGATTATAAGACCGAACGTCGTTGTTATAATGCCGCCAACTATTCCAAAGAGTACGTTTCGGCTTAGTTTTGTTGACATAAAGGCATTCAATATTTTTTTGGCTTTTTTTAAGATTTCATCTGATTTTGTGCCTTTTGTATTTGCAAAACTTGCGCTTAAAATACTTCCTATTAATTCCGTAGTTGCTTTTTTGTATTCGGGAGTATCTTTTGCAAGATTTTTTAAGGTTTCTTGTGCTTTTTTAATTTTATCTGCACTTGTTTTGTCTAAATCTTTTATTAGGTTATCTAAACCGCCTTTTGCAACTTTATCCAATATACCTGTTTTATTGCCGATAAAACCTATAATTGCACCCACGGCACTGCCTAAAAACGGTGTTCCGACAATAAGGGTATCTGCTGCAACTTCCATGTTTTCGGAATAATCTTCCGCCTTATTGTTGATTATTTTTGTAATTCTCTGTATTACTTCTTTGTCTTTTTGTGCTTGTTGGAGTTCTTCCTGACTCAGTTCTCTTTGAACAAGTTTAGACTCGTCTTTATCTGTTTTTTTCCACTCTTTATATTTTTTATTGTCTTTTATGACCTGAATTAAAGATGCTTTTTCTTTTTTATTGAATAATTTTAAACTAAAGCCTTTTTGTTCTTTTTCTTTTTGTTCAACAATTTGTGTCGCTTTTTCAATTTGCTCAGGCGTATATTCCACAAAGTATTTCGGGTCCTTTAGTTGTTCTCTTGACTGCCAACGAGCAATTCTTGAGGAGTTTACCTGTAATTTTGTTGCAAATATTGTTGAGGCTACAAAGCTTGAAACAAGTGCGCCAATCGGGATTAATGCCGCAAGCCCCAGATTTTTACCGTAATTTTTAACTGCGGGGTTATTTTTGTATTGTTCAACAAGCTCGCTTGCTGTTTTGTAAACACTTTTAATTTCATCGTCGCCTATGTTTTTTAATAAATTCATTTTATCTTTTGACAAAAAATCAAAATTGCTAAAATATTCCAAATCTTCTATATTATTTTTTTGTGCATACTCAGTTACTTTTTTGACAAGATTTTTAACTTGTTCACTGTCTACAAATTCGGAATATGCTTTGTTTAAAGCATTTTGTGCGGGAAACATTACAAATTTTCCGCTTATTGCAGATGATAATAATGTGGCAAAATACGGAACAAGAGCCTGAAACGGGGCGGTTGCGGTTTCTGTTTTTTCTGCAACATCTTCAGAGTGGGCATCCATGATATCAATAATATCCATTATGACCTTACCCTGCCTTTTTGCTTTTTCCAGTTCTTGGGCGCTTTTTGGATTTGTTTGGGCAAGAGCTTTTCTTCTTGCATTGTTATCGTTTTGATTTTCTTCCCAAGTTTTAAAATTTTTCCTGTTTGATATTACCTGCCCGATTGAATTTAAAATTCCCATTTCTTCCCTTGTAAAATATAGTGATATATTTTAATAAAAACACCAAAAAAATAAAAATTGCCTTTTTATTTAGAGGTGTTTGTTTTATAATTATTTAAAAATTAATTAAAAAGAGAAATTCAGATGAGAATTATTGCAAATAATTTGGTAAAAATATACGGTGATCGCTCTGTTGTAAACGATGTTTCATTTGAAGTCAACAAAGGAGAGGTTGTCGGGCTTTTAGGCCCTAACGGTGCAGGTAAGACAACTACTTTTTATATGATTGTCGGTCTTGTAAAGGCAAATTCGGGGCATATTTTCCTTGAGAACAAAAAAACAAGGTCACAGATTGAAATTACTCAAATGCCGATGAATGAGCGTGCCAAAAAAGGTATAGGTTATCTGCCGCAGGAAGCTTCAATTTTTAGAAAACTGTCCGTTGAGGATAATTTAAAACTGGTTTTAGAGATGAATGACTCGCTGAATGAGGAGCAAAAAGCTCAAAAGCTTGAAGATTTGCTTGAAGAATTCGGCGTTAAAAAACTCAGAAGCGCTTCTGCCGTATCGCTCTCGGGCGGCGAGAGAAGAAGGGTTGAAATCGCACGCGCTCTGGCTGCGACTCCGCATTTTATCCTGCTGGATGAACCTTTTACGGGTATTGACCCTATTGCAATCGGTGAAATTAAGGAAAATATTTATAAACTTGCATGTGAAAAGGGTATCGGCGTGCTTATTACAGACCACAACCCGAAGGCGACGCTTTCTATTACCGACAGAGCCTATGTAATTTTTGACGGAAAAATAAAGATTTCGGGCAAATCAAGAGATGTTGCAGTTGACCCCGTAGCAAAAGAATTTTACTTAGGAAAAGATTTTACGCTTTAATGAATAAATTAAAACTTACAATTTTTGATAAATATATTTTTAAACAAGTGCTTATGGCAACGCTTGTGTGTCTGTTTTTATTTATAATTGTTTGGATTGCGCCTGAAACGCTTGTTAGAACCATAAAAAGAATTTTAATAGAGCATATGCCGATAATTCAGGCTACAAAACTTTTACTCTATGAAATACCGAAAGTTCTTGCAAAGGCTATTCCTGTAGGTATTCTGCTCGGCTCGCTTTTTACGTTTGATACACTTTCAAAAAATTCCGAATTGAGCATTTTTCGCGGCGTAGGACTTTCATTTAACAGAATTATGGCGCCCGTGCTTGTTTTGGGGGTAATTCTTGCATATATGTGCTATGTCGTAAACGATAAATTTATCCCGTATACATCGGCTAAAGCGGGCGAGGCCGGCGGTTATGACGTGCATTTTGTTTATATAATCAAAGATGACAACAACAAACCCAAACAGGGGCTTATAGTTTCAAATTTCAGCGTAAGAGAGATTAAAAATCTTATCCTGCTTAATTTTTCACCCAACAGATACGCCGATGCCCAGATGTTCAACAGCATAATTTTTGCACCATATGCCCTAAAGCTTGATGACAAGTGGCTTTTAAAGGATGCAAAACAGTACATAATAAACCCAAACGGCATTTATCAGGAAGTCAAGGAAGTCGGAGATTACCCGATTTTAAATGAAAAATTATCGGACGAGGTTTTCCAGCTTATGAAAAACGCCACCCGCCGCGACAGGTCATATACAAACAGGGAGCTTGGCGAATATGTAAAGTTGCTCAAAAAACAAGAGTACACTGACGAGTGCAATTTTTTGCTTACAAAATATTACCAGAGATTTTTGCACCCGCTCACCTGTGTAATTTTTGCGGCAATAGGCTGTCTGCTCGGCTTTTCGCCGCCGCGCTCGCAAAGGCTTGTAGGCTTTACCATAGGGGTAGGCATGATTTTTGCCTACTATATCACGCTGCCTTTCTTTGACCTTCTGGCGCAAAAGGGCGTAATGTTTCCGTTTTTGGCGGCTGCATTCCCGATAATTGTTTTTATTGCGGCTATCTTTGTAATTAAGAAGGCGAGGGATTTATAGTGTTTAAAAAAATATTTTTAATATTTATGGTTTTTTTGGCTGCAAACGCCGCTTTTGCAAAAGACGGCATTGAGGTAAAATACGACAAAAAAGGTAAATTTTACATATACAAAGCGGATTTAAAACAACTCTCTCCCAGAATTCGCCCCTATATTGTACAAGACGGTCTAAAGACATCAAGAGAAGTCTTTAAGGAGAATAATTTTGAACTTGTGGTAAACGGCGGCTTTTTTGACCCCCAAACAGAAAAGTCCGTTTCTTATGTAACCGTTAACTCAAAAGAAGTCGGCACACCTTTTGAATCCATTGAAATGATTGAAAAATTATCAAACGAAAAAAGGGTGGAAAATGTCCTGAACAGAAGCGAACTAAGGATTTACAGACATAATTTAACAAATGAACTAAAGTTTGATATTGCACACCATTTTGACCCCGAACCGAAGGACTACACATTATTGCACGCTCTTGGCGGAGGTCCTATGATTTATCCCGTTAACTGCATTGAAAAAGAAGGATTTGTAAAGTATGATGAAACGGGACACCCGACCATACAAAGTGCGCAAGTCCTCAAGAAAAGGGCACGCACGATTGTCGCACTTAAAAATAATGACTTATATATTATAATATTTACAAACTTTGCGCCCGTTACCATATCCGAAGCGGCACAAAAACTGAAAAAATTAAATCTTGAAAAAGTTATGGCATTGGACGGAGGTCCCTCAACCTCGCTGAATTACGAGGATAAGGAAATATTTTCTTCAAACAATGAACAGAGAAAAGTAAAATCGTTTTTAATTATTCAAAAATAGAGGTAAAAATGAGTAAATTGGCAAAACTTGAAATAGCGGTAATAGTAATACTCCTTTTGTGCATAGGTTTGTATCTGACACCTTACTTTACAAGTTCGGCAGATAAAAGGCGCTCGGCAAAAGTCAGCGCAAATGCCGCTGTTTTTACATCAAAAGCACTTGCAAATTTTAATCCGGATAAGGACAAAAAAGCCTCTGTCGTTGCAAAAGAAACCGCACAGGAGCTGAACACTCTTGATAAAAATCCTTTTGATAAAAAGCTCCCCGCATATGTTTTTGAAAACCCGCAGACAGGCAGTATTCTTGTCGAATCGGACGATAAAATTCAAACAATCACAATAACGGGCTTTGGCAGGGAAAATACAATCCTTGTAAGAACGGTCATCAAACCTCCGTCATTTGTAACTTATCAAAAATATGAGGATAAAAAATGATTGAAAACATTATGAGATTTAAAGTCCAATACGCAGACACCGATGCCTACGGTGTTATGTGGCACGGGGCGTATCTCAGATATATGGAAATGGGCAGAGTTGAGCTTTTGGGCGACTATGGTATAATGATTGACAAATTGCAAAAAGAGCAGGATGTCATTATGCCTGTTATAGAGCTTAATGTTCAGTATAAATCAAGCGCGAAGCTTATGGACGAGTGCGTTTTGAGGACAAAAATAATAGATTTGACAAAAACAACCGTTACTTTTTTGCAGGAAATTTTTGTCGAGGCAACACAAAAACTCTGCACATCAGCAACGGTGCGCGCAACGGCTCTTAAGAGCGGCAGAGTTTCAAGGCATGTGGATGAGTTTTTTAAAGAGAGGGTATAAATGCAAATTTTTAGCGCAATGGATACATATTTTCAGAGTTTGGGAACACTGGGGCTTGCCCTGAATGCTTTTATAGAGAGCTTTTTTCTTGTTCCGCCTCCGGATTTTTTACTTATAGCGATGGATTTAGCAAAGCCCGAGCGCGCGCTTTATTATGCGCTTATATGTACAATAGCCTCCGCCTTTGGCGGCATGGTCGGCTACTGGATAGGTAAATTTGGCGGCAGACCCGTATTTATCTGGATTTTAACCGCTCTGTCAAGGAAAAAAGACGGCGTGCAAAAAAGAAAACAGTTAAAAAACGCCCTTCAAAAATTTAATGAAGTTGAAGCACTCTACAACAAATGGGGGGTGCATGCCGTGTTCTTTGCGGCTTTTACGCCTATTCCATATAAAGTTTTTACAATTGCAAGCGGTATTTTGAATATGAACCTGCTTGCTTTTACGTTAACGTCCGTAATCGGACGCGGTATGCGCTTTTTTATAGTAAGTATTGTGCTTATGCTCTTTGGAGAGAAGATAAAAGACCATCTGGAACTCATAATACTCGCTGCAACACTTGTTATTGTCGTATTTTTTGTTATTTTATACAAAAAACGCCACAGCATTTCAAAAAGCGTAAAATAAAATCGAGGCATTTGCCTCGATTTTTTAATCTGTTATAGCGCCTACGTTTGCACCTCTTACGGTTTTTGCGTATTTGCTTAAAAATCCTTTGGGAATTTCTTTTTTTACGGGCACAAAATCCCTTTTTCTCTGTTCAAGCTCCTCTTGCGCTACAAGAAGATCGATTGTCCTTTTGTTTATATCGATTTTAATTTTATCGCCGTCTTTAATGAGTCCTATAATGCCGCCCTCGGGAGCTTCGGGGCAAATGTGCCCGATACACAAGCCTCTTGTGCCGCCTGAAAATCTTCCGTCCGTTATAAGCGCACAGGATTTACCCAGCCCTTTTCCCACCAGAAGCGACGTCGGCGCAAGCATTTCACGCATACCGGGGCCTCCTTTTGGACCTTCATTTCTTATAACAACGACATCGCCCGCAATTACTTCATCGGTTTCAATGCCTTTCATGGCGTCCTCTTCGCGCTCATAAACGCGAGCCGTACCTTCAAATTCAAATACGCTCTCATCCACGCCCGAAATTTTAACAACGGCCCCTAACGGTGCTAAATTCCCGTGGAGTATTGCAAGTCCCGGGTTTTTGGTTATGGGATTGTCAAAGGGTTTAATAACTTCATTATTTACCCAAGCACCTTTTGCGCGCTGTTCAATTGTTTGACCTGCTAAATTTATTGTATTTTTAAGTTCGTCGCTATGACCCCAGATGGTTTTAAGTGCGCCCGAAATGCCGCCTGCATTATCTAAATCGGTCATGGTAAGCGTTGATGAGGGGTCAAGCTTAATAATTTGAGGGATTTTGAAACTCAACTCTTCAAAATCGTCAAGAGTTAAATCAATTCCCGCGCTGTTTGCAATTGCAAGCAGGTGTAAAATGGAATTTGTTGAGCCGCCGAGTGCTAAATCCACAACAATTGCATTTCTCAGCGAATCGCGCGTAATAATGTCTTTCGGGCAAATATTTTCTCTCACCAAATCTACAACCGTGTACCCCGAATCAAAAGCAATTCTGCGTTTTTTGGAGCTTACGGCGGAGGCTGTTGCACATCCTTCAAGGCTCATTCCCATAACCTCGGTTAAACATGCAAGAGTATTTGCGGTGTAGAGCCCCTGGCATGCGCCAAAAGTCGGGCAGGCGTAGTGTTCCATCTCGTAAAGTTTTTCAGCCGTAATCTCGCCCGCTCTGTATCTTCCTACGGCTTCGGATGAGCCTCTTATAAAAGTAAGCGTTTCGCCTTTGCACTGACCTTCAAGCGAAGGACCCGCCGTTACAATGATTGACGGGATATTAAGTCTTAGCGCCGCAATTAACATACCCGGGGTAATTTTATCGCAATTTGTTAAAAGTACAAGCCCGTCGAGCTGATGAGCCGCGGCAACCGCCTCAACGCAGTCGGCAATTAAATCGCGGCTCGGCAGGGAATATCTCATGCCGCTGTGTCCCATGGCAATACCGTCGCAAATCGCAGGGGTGCCGAAAATATAAGCCTGACCGCCGTTAGAGTGTATCCCTTTTTCAATTTGGCGCTCTAAATCTCTCATTCCCGCATGTCCGGGGACAAGGTCTGAAAAAGAGCTTGCAATGCCGATAAAGGGCTTTTTAATATTTTTATCACTCAAACCGCCCGCATAGAGCAGTGCTCTGTGCGGTGCATGCGCCATACCTTCTTTAATTGCGTCAGATTTCATAATTATTTTTCTCCTTTTTCTCAATTATACATTCTTTTGTAAAAAAATGTTTATAAAATCCCTTTAAAAACTTTAAATTTACATAACTTCATGAGAGAATTTTTTTGTAGCAAGTATGAAAATAATAAGGCGTCCCCAATGTTCAATGACAAAATAAGCTTTAAGGCGGTAATCCTTGCGGCAGGCAAGGGTACAAGGATGAAATCATCCAAGCCGAAAGTTTTGCATGAAATATTTTCAAAGCCTCTTTTAGGCTGGGTTGTAGACGCCGTTAACGATATTTATCCCCAAAGCGATACAAAAAGTATTGTTGTTGTCGGCTGCGGGGCGGGGGAAGTTGAGGATTATTTAAAAAAATATGAAAATGTTTCCTGTGTTTTGCAAAAAGAACAGCTTGGCACAGGTCACGCCGTTTCCGTTGCCGCAGAAGAATTAAAAGACTTTTGCGGCACAGTATTAATCACCTGCGGCGATACTCCGCTTTTAAAAGCATCTACCATGCGCGCTATGCTTGAATATCACACGGAGCATAACTGCGATGTCACGGTTATGAGCGCAATTTTTGAAAATCCTTTCGGCTACGGCAGAATTGTACGCGCGCAAGATGGCAGTATCGAGGGAATTGTCGAACAAAAAGATGCAAACGAAGAACAAAAAGTAATAAAAGAAATAAATACCGGTGTTTACTGCCTTAAGTGGGAGAGTGTAAAAAACGCTTTCAAAGAACTTAAAAACAATAATTCACAGGGCGAATATTACCTTACGGACATTGTAGGGTGGGCAAAAGAGAAAAACAAAAAAGTACTCTCTTTTGTGATTAAAAACCCCGATGAAACTCTCGGAATAAATTCGCGCTCACAGCTTGCCTGCGCGACATTAATTATGAAAAATGAAAAACTTGAGGAATTAATGGAAAACGGTGTAAGCATTGTTGATACACTCTCGACTTCAATTTCGCCCGACACGCAAATAGGCGCGGATACAATAATTTATCCCAACACATACATAAGCGGAAAAAATAAAATCGGCTCAAACTGCAAAATAGGTCCCTTTTCACACTTCAGAGGAGATGTTGAAGTCGGCGATTACTCTAAAGTAGGCAACTTTGTAGAGTTGAAAAACGCTAAAATCGGCTCTCACACAAACGTTTCACATCTCAGTTACGTGGGGGATGCAACTCTTGGTTCAAATGTCAACATTGGCGCGGGAACAATTTTTGCAAACTACAATTCAATTACAAAAGAAAAGAAACGCTCAACCTTAAAAGACGGTGTTTCAATCGGTTCAAATACTGTTATTGTGGCGCCTGTCGAGCTGAAAGAGAATGTTTTTGTAGGCGCGGGCAGCGTAATTACAAAAGATGTTGAAGAAAACTCACTTGCACTGTGTAGAACACCTCAAAAAGAATATCCGAATTGGGTTATAAAGCAAAAAAATTTACTTAATAAAAAAGGAGAAGAATAAATGAAATTAGGGCTTGAAACTATGGAACAACCGAAAAATACCGTTTTGCCCACGCATGACATCAAACTTTTTTCCGGTCGTTCAAACCCCGTTTTGGCGCAGGAAATAGCTGACTATCTGGGTACTACGGTCGAGCCTATGATTATTAAAAATTTTTCTGACGGTGAAATTTATGTCCAAATTCAAGACTCCATCCGCGGGGATGATGTTTTTGTGGTTCAGCCCGTCTGCAATCCCGTAAATGAAAGCTTAATGGAACTTTTAATTATAGTTGATGCATTTAAACGTGCAAGCGCAAAGACAATCACAGCCGTTATTCCCTACTACGGTTACGCCCGTCAGGACAGAAAAACGTCGGGCAGAGAGGCAATTACGGCAAAGCTTGTTGCGGATTTGTTAACTACGGCAGGCGCTAACCGCGTACTTGCAATGGACTTGCACACAGGTCAAATTCAGGGTTTCTTTAATATTCTTGTTGATCATATTTATTCTACTCCCGTTCTTGTTGATTACATTAAAAACTTAAATATCTCATCCGATGTGCTTATGGCTGTTTCGCCGGACACAGGCGGTGTTCAGAGAACCCGCGCTTTTGCTAAAGCGCTGAATTGTCCTTTATCAATTATCGATAAACGCCGCGACAAGCACAATGTGGCAATTGCAGACCATGTTATAGGGGATGTGCGCGATAAAGTCTGTGTTATGTTTGATGATATGATTGACACAGCGGGAACAATTTGCGAAGCATCCAAGCTCCTTATAAGAGAAGGGGCAAGAGAAGTTTACGTTTGCGCCTGCCACCCCGTTTTCTCGGGTCCTGCGCTTCAAAGGCTGGATGAGGCGCCTATTAAAGAAGTTATTGTTACAAATACAATTCCTCTGAGAAACGAATACATACCGCCAAAAATCACACAGCTGAGCATTGCACCGCTTCTGGGCGAAGCAATCTCAAGAATTCACGATGACAAAAGTGTTTCGTCGCTCTTTGGTTTTGAAAAGGAATATAAAAGTTAATGAGTTTGGAAAATTTGGAACACATCAAAAAAGAGGCGCAGCAGTGCAAAAGCTGCCCTCTTTACGCTACAAGAAACAATATCGTATTCTCTGACGGCTCGCCAAACGCCAAAATCCTGCTCATAGGAGAAGCCCCGGGTGCTGATGAGGACAAGCTCGGAAAGCCTTTTGTAGGGCGTGCGGGAAAGCTTTTAAACGAATTTTTAATAAAGGCGGGACTTGAGAGGCAAAAAGATTTATACATCGCAAACACTCTGAAATGCAGACCGCCCGAGAACAGAAAGCCGCAAAAGGAAGAAAAAGCCGCCTGTGAGAAGTTTTTGCACGCTCAGATTAAAACAATAAACCCGAAAGTCATTGTGCTTTGCGGAGCGACGGCGATGGAGAGTTTTTTGGATAAAAAACTTAAAATCTCAAAAGTGCGCGGACAAATTTTTGAAAATGTAGAGGGATACGAGGGGATTAAATTTATCCCTATTTTGCACCCCTCCTACCTTTTAAGGCAGCACTCGCTTGATGAAGGCTCCCCGAGGGATTTAACACTTAAAGATTTAATTATGATTAAAAAAACGGCGCTTGATTAGGCGCCGTTTTTTATTCTTGCTTTATTTACTTACATATCCATATGTGTATTTACCGAATCGTCAACTTCGTCTGACTCATCTTCCACTTCAAACTGCCAGTAGTGTTCATTCGGAATTACCATATCGCCCGTAAGAAGTATGTAGCAGATTTCATCGCCCTCAAGGTCGTATTTTACAACGGGTGACAATTTATCCGTATATTTAATCCTGAAGTCGGCTTTTGTTGCCGTTTTTGTATCTTCAAAGTAGTTTTCTTTTACGGGGCTTTTTTTGTCGACCGTTTTTGTGGTAACAATTTTGCCTTTGTCAGTAGTGTATGCTACAGCGCCCATTTCATGGCTTACACCGCTCGGGATATAGTATTTTCTTAAAACTATGAGATTTTTTTGTTTTTTCAATCTGAAAGGTGTACGTTTGATTTTTTGTACATCAGCCACAAACTGTGTGCCTGCGGGATACAGGAAAGTACCCTCTTGTGTGTAGACATCCGTAGGTGCTACAAATACAAGCTGGTCGCCTATTTCAAGCTGTTTACTGTCAATTTTTTGAGCCGGTTTTGCTAAAATAACATTTCCTGCTTCAATTACGATTTTTGTGTTATAAATACCAACCGTGCTTCTTGGAGCGCCTTCAACAAGTTTCAGCGTGTTTGTACCCAGAAATTCGGTTTTCATTTTTTCTTCCGTTTTTCTGTATCTGTCCTCAACAAGGTTTATTTGTTTTTCCACCTGTTGAAACAATACTGCAGCCTCTGCACGCGTTAAGTAGTCATTCGGTCTGAAGTATGAAGGGTCGGGATAATTTACATAAAGATTGTTTACAACGTTTTTAATATAAGAATATTTTGCCCAGTTAGGTATTTGATCGGCATCGGCAAAACCGTTTAAAACGTTGATATCGCCGTAGAAACCTTTTGTAACGTTTGCAATAACGGCGTTTGCTTCAGAGCGCAAAATCGGCTGTTCCGGTTTAAAAGTGTAATCGGGGTAGCCGAAGATAAGCCTTAACTGTTCTGATGTTAAAATGCTCTGGTCATATTGGGTAGAGGAGTCTACATCTTTAAATTTTGTTGTCCCGTCTGTCATTATGTCCTCACTTCTCATAACTTTCAGCAGAGAGTGGACAAATTCGCTTCTTAAAATTGTAGAGTCGGGAGCAAAGCTGTAACCGCTGTAAAAGCCCATGTATCCTTTATTTAGGGCATTTGCAATTTGCGAAGCCGCCCAGTGGTCGTTTTGTACGTCAGTAACCTCAAGGGCGCGCGCGGGGTTAAAACCAAATACCAACAGCCCCAAAACCAGTAAACAAAATATTTTTTTCATACTTAGCCTCATTTAACTCAAAACCTAAGAAAATTCTACACTAACGGCAGTTTAAAATCAAATCAAGGCTGAATTTTACTTATTATTTCTTTATAATCAATGTTTAAACAGCCGCTATCCTCGCAGTTTTGCGCCCTTTTATGCCACAGACACGGGCGACATGGAATGTTATTTTTTATTACGCAAAATTTTTCACTCTGCGGCAAAAGTTTTTTCTCGTTTGTCGGACCAAAAATAGCAAGAGTTCTGGCATTTACACCCACGGCAACGTGCATTGGCGCCGAATCCACGCAGATAACGCATTTTGCTTTTTTAAAAATATTTGCCATTTCAAGCAGGTTTTTTGTTTTGTTAAAATAGTTTACAAAATTTTTATTCGATGAAATTTTTTCATCCTCAACAATTTTAGAAATCAGCTCCTCGTCATCACGGGTGCCAAAAAGCGCCACTTTTTCGCCTTTTTCAAGTAAAGCCGCAATTAAATTTTTCCAGAAGGTTAAATTCGGGCATTTTAGTATATTTTTCTTTATACTCATTTTGCTCACTCCGGGATGAATTGCTATAAACTCGCCCGCCGTAAGGTTTTGCGCTAAAGTATAATTTTCATCCGCCGCAATCTCGGGAAGATGACAATCCGCATTACAAATCGGCGAAACAAGGTCATGGTACATATTTGAGGCGTATTGGTTTTCGTTTAGCTTAGTTGATTTTGTTAGAAGAAAAGAAGTTTTTGACTTAAACCCGATACGCTCTTTTATTCCCGTTAAAAACAGCAAAACAGCCACAAGGGGCGATTTTCCGCTTGAGATTGCAAGGTCAAATTTTTTGCCCCGAACGCAGGATAAAAATTTTAAAATGTTAATATATTTTTTTATGCCCGAAGCTTTTATGTCCGCTTTAATAAGGTCGTCTATATCGGGGCAAAGCTGTACTATGGCTGAACTTCTGGGCTCAAGGGCAAGAGTGATTTTGCAATTTTTAAATTCTTCCTTAAGGCTTTTAATCACGGGCATAAAAAGTATTTCATCCCCTATGCCGCCCCAGTTTAAAAGCAAAATGTTTTTATATTCCTTTTTTTGCGCCATTTTGACCCCTTTTTTGTATTTTACTTCTTTTTAATTTTATAATAAAATAAATCTATGAGCGAGTTAACTTTAAATTACACCGGAATAGGTTCTTTGCCCTTTAAGGGCGAAAATGCGCCAAAACAAGCACTGGACTTTATTTTTAAAGAGTTTAAAAGTATTCCTTTCTGGCCCCAGCTGCCGCACTTTGCACGCGAGGAAGATATGGTGTTTCAATACAGTCAAAATCTGCCCGGGCTTACTTTTGAGGGAGATAAATACTTTTTAAACCCCGAAAGCGAGAAGTTTTTTACATCCCTTGAAGAATTATTTTTTGATTACGAAAGTGTAACAGGCGCGGATGATTTATCCGGCTGCGGGGAAATTCTCGATAAATATGCTATTTTACCGCCAAATTCAAACTCCCTTGAGCCTTTTTTAAAAGAACTTAAAAATCACAATCCCGATTTTGTAAAAGGTTCAATCACCGGTCCTTTCACCTTTTCCACTTCAATTACGGACAATGAAGGCAAATGCGCCTACTACAATGACGTTTTAAAAGATGTATGCACTAAAACGCTCTCGCTTAAAGCACTATGGCAGATAAAAGAGTTTAAAAAAGCCGCGCCTAAGGCAAAAGCAATAATTTTTATGGACGAGCCTTCAATTTCACAGGTAGGCTCCTGCGCGTTTCTGTCCGTCGAAAGTTCGGATGTCATTGAAATGCTGAAAACCGTGGCAGACGACATAAAAAAATTTAACGCGCTGTGCGGTGTGCACTGCTGCGGCAAGACAGACTGGGAAATTGCGCTCTCCTGCGGTGCGGATATCGTTAACTTTGATGCTTATTCGTTTTCTCAAAGTGTGGCAAATTTTGCCTCTCATGCGCAAAAATTCCTTCAAAACGGCGGATTTTTCGCCTTCGGCATTGTTCCGACACTGGATAAAGACGAGCTGAAGGCCCTTGATATCAACACTCTTGAGGAAAAATTCGACAATTCTCTGAAATGTTTTAGTGCAAAAGGAATTGATGAAAATTTGCTTTTAAAACAGTCTTTTATTACTCCTTCCTGCGGCTGCGGTTCACTTGACGATGACGGCGCACTCAAAGCGCTTATGCTTGCAAAAGAGCTTTCACACAGGCTAAAAGAAAGGTGTGGTGCGCTTTTATGACACATACACTGGCATTGCTCGGCAAGGGCGGAAGCGGAAAAACAACTCTTACACGTGCTTTTGCGCTCTTAATCCGCGAATATTTTCCCGATGCATCCATTTTGCTTGTGGATAATGATTTAACCTGTGAACTTGCGGGAAGTTTCGGTCTAAAGTCAAGAAATACAATATACGGCATACGCTCGGGCAAACATGAGTACAAAACCGGCATTCCAAAGGGCATGACAAAGCAAGAGTACATAGAGTGGGCGCTTGAGGATATTTTAGAGGAAGTGGAAGAAAACACGGACATAATAGTTTCCTGGTTTGTGGCATCAAAAGACTGCCGCTGCCCCATTACTAAACAAATGAACGATGCCCTTGTAAAACTTATCGACAGGTACGATTTTGTGATTTTTGATACTGAATTTGATTTAAAATACCTTAATTTGCTTGTAGATTACCCGATTGACACCTCAATTATCACTGCCAATCCAAACCAAAAATCAATCCATCTTGCAGGCGAAATATATGAGTTTTCAAAAAAATACGCCGCCGACGGGCAATTTGGCATAATTTTAAACAAAGCAAAAAAAGACACTTTGAATAAATTTGTAGAAGAAATTAACGTAAATAACTTGAATTTGCTAGGTATAGTCGAAGATTTGGGCGAAGAAGCGGAATATGAAAAAGTAAAAGAAATGATAAAAGATTTTTATCCGCGCCTCAATCTCCCTCAGGATGTTTCGGGAGGTGTTTAAAATGGCTCAAATAATGGATGGCAGCGCATATTCAAAAGAAATCCTTGCACAAATTAAACTGAAAGTTGAAAAACTGCAAAAAAAGCCCTCTCTTGCGGTCATTCTTGTGGGGGATAACCCCGCATCGCAAATTTATGTAAGGAACAAAGAAAAAACGGCAAAAGAGCTGGGTTTCATTTCAAAAACTTTTAAAATGAAAGAAAACACAAGCGCAAACGAACTTAAGGATTTAATTTTAAACTTAAATCTCGATGAAGATACAGATGCGGTTTTGCTGCAGCTTCCCCTGCCTAAACACCTTGTGCCGCAGGACTTTATAGAACTTATTGACCCGAGAAAAGATGTTGACGGTTTTCATCCGATTAACTGCGGCAGACTTATGACAAATTCAAATCCTTATGCAATTTCCTGCACCCCAAAGGGCATTATAAAACTTTTAAAGAAATATAACGTTGAGTTTGAAGGTAAAAACGCTGTTGTAATAGGGCGTTCAAATATGGTCGGCAAGCCGCTTGCGCAAATGCTTTTGAATGAAAATGCAACCGTTACGGTAGCTCATTCAAAAACCCGCAATTTGTCTCAAATAGCTTCGTCTGCCGATATTTTAATCAGCGCCGCGGGTGTCGGGGGTTTAATCGGGAAAGACTTTGTAAAAAACGGCGCAATAGTTGTAGATGTGGGCATTGTGCGAGACGAAAACGGGAAAATCAAGGGAGATGTTAACTTTGAAGAAGTTTCGCAAATAGCTTCCCTTATAACGCCTGTCCCCGGGGGGATAGGACCCATGACAATTGCGATGCTTATGGAAAATACGCTGGAGCTTAGTTTAAACAATGCAAAATTTTAGAGGAAGTTTTGTAAACAAACACCGCGACGCGTGGGTCGAGGTAAATTTAGGACATTTAGAGCACAACATTTTGCAGATTAAAAAAGCAATTTTTGGCGACAAAAATAACCCGTGCACAAAATTGCTCGCGGTAATCAAAGCGGATGCTTACGGACACGGCTCCGTTATGTGTGCGCCGACACTTCTTGCCTGCGGAATTGACGTTTTTGGCGTGGCAAGCATTGACGAGGCTCTTGAGCTTCGCCACAATAAAATAACCGCGCCGAAATACAAAACCGCAAAAGCCCATGGAAACAACAAAACCTTGTCTTTGAAGTTTAGTTTTTCTCCGCTGACAAGTCTTTTTGTTACTTTGATTGATTTAAAAAAGGCAATGGTAGGAACCGCGAGAAGAAGCGCGGGAATGGTAATTACACAGAAAGCAAATATTACGTATTCAAAAAATGTATATACCCAGCCTCCCCCGAATGCCATCAGCATAAAAAAGCCCCAATAAAACAGCGGTATTGTGCAAACCCACAGTACACATGAAATATACTGCAGCCCCAAATATACCCTCAACAATCTATTTTTCATCATAGTACAGATACTAACAAACAGAAAGGAAAAAGTAAATGAAAACAACAACAAAAATCAGTTACAAAGAAGCAGTTGAGTTATGTAACGGCGCACAAAACAACGAAAAAGCAAGCGGATACTACAGAAGAAGGTAACATCAAAAAAAGCCCTGTTTTGCGGGGCTTTTTTATTTTAATTATAAAAAAGCGCGCCCAAAACAAACGACAGCGGCAGAATTATTGCACCGATGTAGAATAAAGCAACATGTATTACCCTGAGCGTCTTATTTTCAATATTTATATCAAAAAACTCTGTTTTAAGTTTTTTCCTTATAAAAAATTCAATAACAAAAAATAAAAGAAATACTGCGGCAGCGATTAAAAACGGCATAAAAACAATATCTGCCAGAGATTGCATTACGTATTGCACGGGCTGTATATCAGGAATATTTTTAGATGCAATCCCTGCCTTGAGCAGCAGGGCTAATGCTATGTAGCTTGATATGGAAAAAAGATTTAATGATATGTAATCATGCATTTTCATACAAATAGTATATATAACTTTGTAAAATATAACAAGGTTTTTTGAAATATTGCATATTTTTATATTTGTAAGAATTAAAGAAGTTATACGGCAAAAAAAAGCCGTCCTAAAAGGCGGCTACTAGACTTGGGGAGGAGGTTTTGAGTAGGACTTTCGTCCTTATGCTTTTCTTTACGGCGCGGATTTTTAAATCTTTAGTCATATCATCCATTCGTACTAAATTTCAAAAAAAGTTCAATATTTATGCGCATTTTGCTAAAATAATGATATGAAAAAATTTATTTCTTTGATTTTAATAATGATTTTTGGTTTTACTCTCTTGAGCGCGGACGCTGCGCAAAAGAAGAAAGTTAAAAAGCCTAAAATCCGCACTAAAGTTGAAATTGAAACAAAAGACGGGTTTTTATTAAGCGGAGATTTGTATTTTGCCCCGCAAAAAAAACCGCCCCGCCCTCTTGTCGTGCTCTTGCACTCTTTTGGCGCGCGCGCTTCCGACTGGGGTACTCTGCCCGAGTCTTTGAGGGTTAAAAACTACAACGTTCTTGCCCTTGACCTGAGAGGTCACGGTAAAAGCGTTTATACCAAAAATTTCAGATTTAAGTCCAGAATGAATTTTACAAAAGAGGACTGGGCAAAGTACCCTATCGATGTGGCAGGCTCAATTGAATATATAAAGAAAAATTATCCCAATATTGACGCCAATGAAGTTTATATCGTGGGTGCCGATTTAGGTGCAAATTCCGCCGTTCTTGCGGCGTCTATTATGAGGCAGAAACCTAAAAAAATGGTTTTAATTTCGCCATACGTTTCCTTTAAAAACCTTGATATAGCACTT
>CASGEP010000017.1 GCA_949300515.1 uncultured bacterium | reverse complement strand
AATAGATTATGGACAGGCAGGTGCAGGAGGCGGAGGCGGAGGCTGGAGCGAGAATACTACGCTCTATCCTAACCCGGGGTCAGGTGCACAGGGACAAGGAGGGTATGTGTTCATATACTGGGTAGAGTGATGATGTCTTAACGTAATTATCGAACATTGAAAGTGTGAATATGATTTAGAGCACAGGCGAATAAGTGTAACACTGTAAATACACATGCACCACTACTAAGATCCTGAAACACCAAGTAGGGGCACAAAATCTCGTTTCGGCTTTGCCTCAACGGATTTTCCAGCCAGTTCAGGATGACAGGTATACGCTATGTTTACACATTCTCGATTTAAGGGCAAAAGTTCACGAATCGTGACATCTTAAATAAACTTCGTATCTTATTTTTGAGGCGTACTCCAGGTAGATAAATCAATATCTATACAACATACGCCTCTTTTTTTGCAAATTAAAACGCCCCGCGGGGTACGGAGCGTGTAAAATTATCTGTTTCTTTCCCAGAACTTCCACTTGGGAACATCCGCCTGAAAGAATTTGAGCGCAAGGTAGTCGCCCTTCTTTACTTCAAGAGCGCTGCCCTCCTCTATGTAAGATAAAAACGAGTGCTCATAGGCATTATGAACCCCTGATTTAAAGCGGCCCTTATCCTCTTCGGGGTGAATAACTCCGTCGCCGAAGTGATAGACTGTGCTGAAACCCTGTACAAAAAAGTTTGCAACGCTCACGCCGGCGCTTTTTGCCGTTTCTTTGGCGTCAAAAGGCTTGTAGCCCACGACTTTTGCCTGCCAGTCTTTGTCTTTTACGGTATATGTCTTATTTGCCACAGGATCAGTGTAAGTAAGGGGCTTAATTACAAAATAAGCATCTCTTTTTGCACGTTTTGCGTCAACCACCTGCAAGACTTTTCCTTTTATAATTGCATTTTCGCGCAAAAGCACACCATTTTTAAATTCAACCTCTTTTACAACCTTGCCTGTAAAATAGGCGGAAGGGTTATCTGAAGAAAACGAGTTTTGACACTGCACAACTGTCTTGTTTCCCGCAAAAGCGGGGGACATAACAAGCATTAAAGCCAAAATTGACAATAGTCTTTTCATTGGCAATCTCCTTATTTTTAAGTACTGCTGTGCCGTTTATGCTTCTTGCGGAACTAAGATTTGATAACCCTTATCCTTCAGTACTTTTGCTTTTTTGGCTTCTTCTAAATCGCGCGCCACCATTTCTTTTACCATGGTTTTAAGATCGTATTTCGGTTCCCAGCCGAGCTTTTGGCGCGCCTTTGCACTGTCGCCCAAAAGCAGGTCAACCTCTGCCGGTCTGAAGTATCTCGGGTCGACTTCGACAAGCACTTTACCCGTTTTGCTGTCGATACCTTTTTCTTCAAGACCCTTGCCCTGCCAGATTAAATCAATATCAAGCTCTTTAAATGCCATGTTACAAAAATCGCGGATAGAGGTCGTAACACCTGTTGCAAGGACAAAGTCCTCGGGTTTATCCTGTTGCAAAACTCTCCACATGCCCTCAACGTAATCTTTTGCATGACCCCAGTCGCGCTTGGAGTCGAGGTTTCCGAGGTATAATTTTTCTTCCATACCAAGTAAAATCCTGACTGCCGCACGGGTGATTTTACGTGTTACAAATGTTTCGCCGCGGCGGGGTGATTCGTGGTTAAATAAAATACCGTTGCATGCGTACAATCCGTAGCTTTCGCGGTAGTTAACCGTAATCCAGTACGCGTATAATTTAGCGCAAGCGTAAGGAGAGCGCGGGTAAAAGGGGGTTGTTTCCCTCTGGGGCGTTTCCTGAACAAGACCGAAAAGCTCGGAAGTTGAAGCCTGATAGAATTTTGTTTTTTTCTCAAGCCCCAAAAGCCTTATCGCTTCAAGAATTCTAAGCGCGCCGATACCGTCTGCGTTTGCCGTGTACTCGGGCTCATCAAAAGAAACCTTAACGTGAGATTGTGCGGCAAGGTTATATATTTCATCCGGCTGAATTTCTTGTATAAGGCGGATAATGTTTGTAGAATCCGTCAAATCGCCGTAGTGAAGTTTGAATTTAAGATTTGGATTGTGGATATCCTGATAAAGGTGGTCAATCCTTGATGTATTAAAAGAAGAAGCGCGGCGCTTCATGCCGTGTACTTCATAACCTTTTTCAAGCAATAATTCCGCAAGATAGCTGCCGTCTTGACCTGTAATACCTGTAATAAGTGCTTTTTTCATACTATTCCCCAAACTTCCTGTTAATATAATTATTATACAATCTATAAACATAAAGGCAAGTAAAAGAATTGCCCTTGAGTGAACATCAAGGGCAACTGAATCGGTTGTAGTGAATTAAAATTTAGCAGTGTACTACACCTTTGTTTTGGTTGAGCTACTTTGTTTCATCAACAGCTGTGGGTGCTTCATCGGGCCTCATTTCCGGATGTTGAGGGGGCATCGGTCTGCCGTCAAATCCGCCCATTTTTTTGCCTTTGTGTTTTTTGGCAAATTCTTTTCTGCCTTCCTGTTTCATTTTTTCTAAAGTTTTCTTTTGTTTGTCTGTTAAAATTGCTTCAAAATCTTGCATATTTTGTTTTCTGATTTCTTTTGCCTGTGTTTTTAATTCCATAATTTCTTTGTGCAAAGCGTCAATTTTTGTTTTTGCTTCGGCTTGGGTCAAGTCCCCGTTTTCGCGAATGGTTTTTATTTCGTCCTTTTTAGTTTTAATTTGTTCCATAACCGGTTTCATTTTTTCAAAGCCTTCTTTTCTTATTTCTTCGGCTTTAGTTTTTTGTTCGTCGGTTAAGCCTAATTTTTTGTCAAATTCTGCTTTTTTAGCTTCCATTTTGGCTTGCATTTCAGCCTTTTGTTCATCTGTCATAGGAGGTTTTTGGCATTTGCATTCTTTTTTGCAAGGAGCTTTTCCTTTGCAGCCGCAGTCACAGTCAGGAGCACAAGGTGCAGCCTGTACCGCAGCAGTACATAAAAACAGTGCTAAAGTTGAAGCAAGTACGATTTTTTTCATAATTAGTCCTTTCTAAAGTAAGTCTTTTAAGCTTTGTGCAAGCTCTTTTTTTGCGTTGTATAATCTTGATTTCACGGTTCCGACAGGTATTTTTAATTTTTTTGAAATTGTTTCATAGGTTAAACCTTCTATTTCACAGAGCATTATAACCTCTTTTAATTTTGGTTTCAGGTTATTTATTGCCTCTATTATTGCCTTCCGGCGTTCATTTTGCACCAAACTCAGCTCGGGAGTGCTTTTTTTGTCTTTTATTTCGCTCAGCTTATCTTCGTCCAAGTCGGTGCGATTTTTGACATAGGAGGATTTCAGGTAGTCTTTGGCAAGATTTTTTGCAATGGTGCCAATCCAACCCTTTAGCTTCCCTTTTTCCTCGTATTTATCACGATTTTGCCAAACTTTGATATAAACTTCCTGTTCTATATCTTCATTTTGCTCGTTTGTTATTCTTTTTATTATATTTCTGACGTTTTGCTTATTTTGTTTGATTAATTCACTAAACTTCATCACTCTACCATTATGAGTCCGTATTCATCGGTCGGAAATCCCAGTTCCTCTGCGCTCAGATTGTGGTACACAATAGAGTTCACAATGTCGTACTGATAATTTAAAGCCCCGCCGCCGACGGTTAAAAATAACAGTGCGACAGAAAAACAAGCTGTTTTTATAATTGCCGCTCTTTTATTTTTAGACTCTTTCTGTGCTAAAAAATACGGACGTACTTCACTTATTAAGTTTGAAACTTTTTGCATTTTTTCATGTTCCAATTTACACTCGGGACAGTTTTCAATGTGCTCTAAGAGCTCATTTTCATCTCTAAATGTAAAATATGCCTCGTATTTATTGCATCTGTCTTTCATTGTTTTGGCTCCTACATTCATATAACGAAGCTGGTGTGTAAATTGTTCATTTTTATTTTAAAAAATTTTTTCTTCCGTGTAAATATACCATTAGTTGGGGATTTTGAGTCTTTTGATTTAGCTTTTTAAATGCACGGCAGTATAATAAATTTCGCAAACAAAAGCTCTGCCCGCTTTAAAAAAATAAACCGGAAACAAAAAGACGGGGTGTTTAAATCGTACAAAACAGTTATTCTTCAATGTATGCAACGATTTTTTCCATGTAGCCCTGAATTTTATTAATCTTTGATTCGATATTATCCATACGCGCGGAAAGGTCTTTTGTCTGGCGCATGTTTTCATATGTCACGTCAATAAATGAAGTGGGGTCAAATTCGTTGTTTTGTTTTTGTATAACCAAATTTAACTTTTCATCCAAATCTTCAAGATAAGAAATTTGTTTTCTGTTTAACTCCTCGTAGCGTGAGTTATCGTGAGATTTTTCAGAGCGGATGAGTCTTGTTTTTATCTCCTCCATGCTCATCTGCTGGGCATTTGCAACCTGCTGGGTAAGCGAGTCGAGCTTTTGCGAGGTTGATTTCAGCCAGTTGTTTAAATTGAGCATTTTACCGTCAAGAGAATGGTTAAGCTTGTTGTTTTCAATATTGATGTTTTTCAGCTCTATTAATCTGCTTATGAAGTCTTTGTAATTATCTCCTTTGATATTTTTTTCAATGCTCAGTCTGAGCTTTGCAACGTCGGATTCAACGTCTTGCAGAGAGTAGCTGTAGCTTGTATCGTTGTTTGAACTTACAATTTTGCTTATGTTTTGTGTGATTTTTTCTATATTTTCTTCTACATTTTGTATTCTGTCGTTGATTGTATAAGTTTCCGCCCTCATCTCATCGGCGTTTTTGTTAAATGTAGAGTGAAATTTGTCGCCCAGGTCTTTTATGCCGGATTCCAGAGAGTCTTTTAAATCGGCGCTCAGGTTGTTTTTCAAATACTCAACATTTGTTAAATATTCATCAATTTTTGACAAATATTCTCCGACGTTCATAAGTTCATCGTCGTATTTTGCTTTTTTGTTTATAAGTTCATAGGTTACAAAATCTCTGTGTTTTTCATAGATTTCATTAACCTTGTCTGCTATTTGTTCGTTTAACTCTTTTGATGAATTGTCAATGTAGTCTTTAAGCTGATCGATTGTATCTTTTATTTCTTCCGTATTATCAGTATTCAAATACTCGAGTTTTTCTCTTATAGAGTCGAGTTTTTGGACAATTTCATCGTCTGAATTTTGTTCTTTTTGTTCGTTTTGCAAAGACACGGCATCGATTTTATTTGCAAGCTCGACACAGGTATTTTGCAGTTCTTCCAGAACTTCTTTTGCACTGTGGATTTGCTGCTGGTTTGTAAGGCTGACTTTTTCCGAGATATTGTTGAGCGTATCGAGAATATTGTTTTCTTCTCTGTTTGCGCTGATTTTTTCACGAAGTTCATCAAGGGCGCTTAAAACAATTTCCGAATTGTCATTTTTGATTTTTTCGCCAAGCGAGTTAATCGCCTCTAAAATTGTTTCACTGCTTCCGCCGTCTTGAATTTTATTTAAAATATTGTGCAAAACTTTAAGAATATTGTCAGTATTTGTTTTGTCCGATATTTGATTTATCGCTTCAAGGATTGTATCAACATTGCTGTTGTCCTGAACTTTGCTCAAGATGTTGTTTGATACTTCTAAAATGGCGTCAGTGTTTGTTTTATTCGCCATGTCATTTATCGCTTCAAGTATTGTATCAACATTGCTGTTGTCATGGATTTTTAGCGTAACGGCGCTTATTGCCTCAAGAATTTCATCCCTGTCATCGGTATTCTTAAGACTTTGCGCAAGATCATTGATTTTTTCTTCTATCAGGGCAAAATTTGCCTTGGAAATTTTATTTGTGCCCAAAATTCCCTCGATAAGGTCATTTTTAATTGAGGTCAGGGCTTCTTTTATCTCGTCTTTGCAGCTGTCGTCTTGAGAATTTTTTTGAACATCAAGGAAGTTTTCGATTGTTTCTTTGTATGCTTCAAATTCTTTTGAAATGTTAAGGTTGATATTTTCGACACTTTCAACAATATGATTGGACATTGTTTGAAGGTCGACTTTTACCTCGCCCAGAGAGTCAGGGTCGTTTTTAAGTTCGCCCACTTTTTCTTTTACAATTTCAATAACCTGATGGTAGTAGCTTTTAAGGTCATCGGCGTTATTTGCATTGTCTGCTTTTATTTCGTCAATTTTATTTGAAATTAAAGGCGATAAGCTCTTTATATCGTTTAATATCTGCACATTTGCGCCTTGAACACCGTCTGCAAAACTATCCCTTGCTTTGCTTATGGAGTCGCTGAGGCTTGCTGTGGTGTCTAAGATATTCTGATTAATTATATTGAGTTTTTCATTCAACGGGTCATTTTTAATATCCTGCAATTCTTTTTTTATAGGTTCAAAAGCATTGCCGATACTTTTTGTGGCATTTAAAATATTCTGGTTAATTATACTCAGCTGCTCGCCGTATGTATCGCTCTTTAACTCCTCCATAACCTGTTTGAGCGGTTCGCGTACCGCTTCAAGATTAGCTTCATTAAAGGAGAGCACCTGATCTTTAAGTTGTGCAAATTCGCGTGAGAGAGCATTTATATCGCTTTTAAAGTTATTTAAAACGCCATCAAGACTCTGAATTGTTTTTATGTCTTTATTTTCAATAATTTTTTCTAAATTTGAAAATTCGCTTCCGATAAGTTCAACAGCGCTCGCAAGAGAATCTTTTGTAATTGTTTTAACGTTTTCTTCGGTGTTTTTAACCTCATCCAAAAGACCCTGTTTTAAAAACAGTTTAATATTTTGTTCCAAAACATCCAGTCTGCTTTTAAAATTTGCCAGTTCAACGGAGGATTTTTCGCCGTTTTGGGAAGCTTTTTCACCAAGCTCCTCGCTTACTTTTTCAATTCGGGAATTAAGCCCCGTAATGCCTGCCACAAGTATACTTATTTTCTCAAATATTTGATTTTTTAAATTATCATCCGCCTGTGTTACGACCTGCAGATAGTTTTCCTGCAGCTTTTTCAGCATTTCTTCTTTATCAACGGAATACTGCAGACTCAACTTATCAATAGAGGCTTTTAATTCCGTTTTGAATTTTTCCGTTTCATCGGAGGACATACTTTTAATAAGTTTTGCCTCGATTGAGTTCATCGCGGTTACAAGCTTTTGAGAGTTAATGTTTATTGTTTTATCAAAATTGCCGCCGAGGGCTGTGATTGAGTCGCTCACAAAGTTGATTCTCTCTTTAAGTTCGCCCGTGTCGTCTTTTGTTGCGGCATTTGAAACATTTTCTTTCACGATTTCAAGTTTATCCGAGAGTTGTTTAATACTGTCCAAACTCTGGTCAATTACTGTTTCTTTTGCGTTAAAAGAGTCTATTAGACCCGTCAGGTCGCGGTATTTATGGTCAATTATAGCCAGAGCGGATATAATTGAGTTGATATTACCGTTAATTGTATCCAGCTCAAGCTGCATGTCGGTCAATTCTTCTTTTGAATTAAAAGATTTAACCTGATTAAGGAAGTCTGAAAAGTTTTTATTTAAAGTGTGGGTAATATTTTCAAAACCGCGGCTGAAAACTGCAAATTCGTTACTAAGCTTTACAATTTCATTTATGGGGTTTGCCGTTTTGTTTGTAATTAGTGTCTGGTTGATTTTTTGAAGGGCAATCTCCTGAGAGCCGAGTTTTGCATACATATCGGTGACTTCGTTTAATATTTTTGTCACCTCCATGGAAGTTTTAGGATTTGCAAGCCCCTGTGTCATCTGCTTTATCAGGTTTTCAAAACCTGTAAGCTGCTGGCGCATTTCTATTTGTTTTTCTTCAAGAACTTTTTTTGTTTCGTTTACTATTACTCCGATGAACCGCTGAGTCGTTGTTTCCGATGAATTTTCAAACTTTTGCGCGAGGCTCGTCATTAAATTATTAATCTCGCTCTGTGACAGCGCGGGGCGTGAATATAAGCTCCTTATCGCATCTGTCAGTTGTTCTATTTTTACTTCTAAATTGTCCGCCATAAACCCTAAAAATCCTCTTTAAAAAGTTCTTTTTAATCGACATTTTATACAAAAGTAGCAAAATTTGCCACTTTGTAAATCATTTTAGCAGTATGCTCCGTTACAATTCTTTACTTCGCGTTAAAAATTTCATCGTTTTTTGCTAGTATAGCTTATGTAGGATAGAAAAAGATAAGTGATGGTGGATAAGTGCTCAATTTAATTACTCCAAAAGCAAACGAAAACAGTTTTTTATCAAATTTTGATATAAATCTCCAATTTGCAAAATTAAAAGAAATATACGGAATAAAAGACATTGACCCGAAAAGAATGGAGTATTTATCAAATACCATTCAAAAATACGGATATTTACCCTATCCGCATTATAAAACACTTGAAGAACTCAGCAGCGGGGAGATTATTTTTGCTTTTTGTGAAAAATTAAAACGCGAGGGAACTTATGACGGTGAAAAATTCGTTAACTTTACAAACCCTTCAGCGCTTTCAAGAAGAAAAGTAAAACATTCAAATTGGTTTAAAAAAGAGGGACACAACATTAAACTTATATCATTGGCAGGTTTAGGCTCCGATCCAAACCGCGCCGGAAAGTTTATTGACTGGCTTGCACAGGTTGTTTCGCTTGATTGCGGCAACAAAGAATTAAACATTATGCCTGCAACGCTTTATTTAATACCTTTTCACCCGAGAGAATTTGAATGCGCCTATCTGCCTAAATCCTCGGATGTTTCAAAAAATCTTGAAGATGAAAAAATTGCAAAGTTTTTAGGTCTTAGTGCAAAAGAACAGGTAAAATTCTTTATAACATTGGCACAACTTGCAGGACACCCTGTGATATATGATGTTCTGCCCCAAACAGGAAGATTTTCAAAAATTATTCTGACACATCCGTACTGTGCACGCTGGATTGATGTAAAAAGTCTGGACAGTCAAATTAAAAACTTTGAAAAGGCTCTCAAGGCAAATAATACAAAGACTTACGACGATGATTTGAAAGAATTTAAAATCTTAATTTCTTATAAAATGTCTTTTAAAGACAAACAGGAAGAATTGCTAAAAAGAGTTGAAAATATAATTGAGCGCACAAACGGCAAAAAACCTAAATGCGAAGATGACATAGTAAAACACGATGAGATAATAAAAGCGCTTATAAAAGAAGGTCTTTGGACACTTCCGGGCGGCGCATGGTGCTCGGCAGGAGTTCCTATATACGATAAAATGCACAAGTCAGGCGAATATCCCACTTTTAAACACTACAATTTTAAAGGGGAAGATGTTACTCATTTTGCAAATCTTGATTGCCAAACGCCCTATTATTTTGTTTATTTTGAAAAAAATAAATTTAACACAAAAGTTGTCGACTTTTTCGTCGATTATATGCAAAATTTGCAAAAGGAATATAACTTTGACGGCTTTAGGGTAGATCATATTGACCATGTTGTGGATGAAGTTTCCCAAAAATCAGGCATGCCAATAAGCTATCGCGCACCGTATAAAGTTTTAGCCAAAATGAATGCAAAAATTAAAAAACACATTCCATATTTTGCAACTTTGGCAGAGTATATGCTGTGGGACGGTTATTTTAAGGAATATCACAAAGACATGCATTTTGACCTGCTTTGGGGTGATGATATAGTAAGCCAATACATAAAAACGCCCGAGCAGATAATAAATGATAATTTACGACTTGAAACGTACAATGCAAAAGGCTCAAAGACAAATCCTTTGTCAATTTTAAAAGCTTACAACAACCAAGACGGAGAGTTTAGGGAAATAGACCAATACCCCGGTCAACTGGGCGAAGCAGGTGCGCTGTTTAAATGGTTTAAAATAAAATTCCTCCCCGGAGGTAAACTTGCCCAGCGCTCAACCCTTTACGTAGATGGCGATGAAAGTTTTACAAAAACAGGTATAGAACGTGTAATCGGCAAAGAAGTTTCAATGATTAGAAATGATAATTGGAGCTTTTATGAAAAATTCAATGCTCTAAATTATTTTGCGCAGCACAGTGAACTTTTAAGCAAAGGTAAAGCTGTTTTACATGTACAAAGCGAAGACGGTTTTTGCTGCTGGGAAATAATCGGAGATAAAAATTCAAATGAAAGTCTTTTCATAGTTGCAAATTACTTATCACCAAGTGAAAAAGTAAATGTTGTAGACACAACAGGTAATACAAGGCGCATGACAAGAAAAGGCAAAGCTGTTACAAATAAAACCATAAAATTGAAAGATAACAAAAAACTCAGCGCGTTTTATGATTTCAGATTGGATGATATGCAAAAATGTCAATTTGTGGAAATTCCAATGCAAGAGGAAATAACAGGCTCAATAACCTTTGATACCTTGCAACCTGCTGAATTTAAAGTCTACAAAATGAAAAAACCTCAATAAACAAACTACTTGCCTAAAGAAGCGCGAAGCTCCTGAAGCTCGTATTTTAGCCTGTTTAATTCACATTTAATAGGGTCGGGAATTCTATTGTGCAAAAGTTGCCCTTGAATGAACACTCTTTGCCTTACAATTCTCCCGGGGATACCCACAACCGTTGAATGTTCGGGAACATCATCCACTACAACACTGCCTGCGCCGATGTTTGTGTAATCTCCGATTGTAATATTGCCCAAAACTTTTGCACCTGCGCCCACAGTAACATTATTACCGACTGTCGGATGGCGCTTACCCGTATCTTTGCCCGTACCGCCAAGTGTTACACCTTGATAAATAAGCACATCATCGCCGATTATTGTTGTTTCGCCAATTACAACGCCCATCCCATGGTCAATGAAAAAATTTTTACCTATTTTTGCTCTCGGGTGAATTTCAATCCCCGTAAAAAAGCGTGCTACTTGGGAAATGAGCCTTGGTATAAAAGGAATGTGCCATTTTGTAAGCTTATGCGCACATCTATACGCTAAAAGCGCGTGAAATCCGGGGTAGAGAAAAATTATCTCCGCTAAATTCCTTGCCGCGGGGTCTTTATCATAAATCGTTTTTATGTCATTGCAAACAGTCTTAATCCCGCGAACAATAGACAATCCGCGCTTTTTTTCATCCATTTAAAAAACACCCCCTGAAAGATACCTTTCGCCATTGTCAGGGAAAATGCAAACAATCATTTCATCTCTGCCTTCAAAAAATATCTTTTTATCAAGTTCAAGAGCCGCTTTTAGCACAGCACCCGATGATATACCCACCAAAAGCCCGTCCTTTTTTGCAGCCTCGCGCGTAAATTTTATGGCATCATCGCCCCTTACGTCAACTATTTTATCAATTAAGCTTTTATCAAGGGTTTTTGGCACAAAGTTTGCACCAATTCCTTGAATTTTGTGCGCAGCAGCCACACCTTGAGTCAAAAGCGGGCTTTCTGCAGGCTCTACCCCTAAAACTTTAATTTTCGGATTCAGCTCTTTTAATCTTTTTGCCATGCCTGAAATTGTGCCGCCTGTACCGATTCCTGCCACAAGAAAGCTCACTTTGCCCTCTGTATCGCTCCAGAGCTCATCTGCCGTTTTAATGTGGCTTAGCGGATTGTCAGGGTTTTCAAACTGTTTTGTCTGAAAAACGTTTTTGCCTTCTTTTTCAAGCTCGGATACAATTTGAGCGGCTTTATCCAAAGAGCCTTTCATGCCAAGGTTTTTAGGAGTTAAAACAATTTTTGCGCCGTAAGCCGAAATTAGTTTTTTTCTCTCCTCGCTCATATTCTCAGGCATTACCGCAATAAACTCAAGTCCCATAATGCTTGCGCAAAGGGCAAGTCCAACTCCTGTATTACCTGATGTAGGCTCAACAATAACAGTATCAGGTGTAACAAAACCCTTGTCATAAGCGGTTTTTAACATATTATACGCAACGCGGTCTTTTATCGAGCCTGCGGGGTTAAAATATTCAAGTTTTGCATACAAATTCTTTGGCTTATAACCGTCATAAGTCCCGTTAATCTTGACTATCGGTGTATTTCCGATTAATTCTAATACATTAGAATATAATTTTGGCATATTTTCTTTTGCCCCCTTGCAAAACGCCTGATTTATTTACCATAAAGTCAATTGAGCCGATCTTTTCTCCGTCAAACTTGACACCGCCGCCTGCTATAAGCCTTTTTGCCTCGCCTTTACTTTGTACAAAGCCCAAGCTTAAAAGCAAATCTAAAATATTTTTAGGCTCGCTTAATTTAATTTCTTCAATGTCATCAGGCACGCCTTTTTTCTGAACAACGTTAATAAACTCGTCCTGAGCGGCTTTTGCCTCGTCCTCGCCCTTGTACATTCTAACTATTTCATAAGCAAGGCGCATTTTTTCATCGCGTGGGTTATTGTCCTTGTTAAAATCTAAATCAGTCAAAAGCAAGTAATACTTTGGCATAAGCTCATCAGGAATACTCATAAGCTTGCCGTACATATCTTTTGAGCTATCAGTAAATGAAATACAGTGCTCAGGATACGTTTTTGACATTTTAACCTGTCCGTCCGTACCCTCAATTAAAGGCAAAAGCATTGCAAGTTGAAAATCTTCAAATCCATAGTGCGCCTGAACATCTCGACCCATTAAAAGGTTAAAACGCTGGTCTGTTCCGCCAAGTTCAATGTCAGCTTTAACCGCAACAGAGTCATAAGCTTGCATAAGAGGATAGAAAAACTCTACAACGCTTATTGGGCGCCCCTCTGCATATCTTTTTGCAAAGTCGTCACGCGTTAACATTTTTGCAACGGTTGTTGAAGTTGCAAGTTTTAACATTTCAACAAAACTCATTGAATGCAGCCAATCGGCATTATTTGTAACCTCAGCACGCTTGATGTCCACTACATTTGACATTTGCTCAAAATAGCTTTTCGCGTTTTCCTCAACCTGCTCTTTTGAAAGCGCGGGGCGAGTTTCTGATTTGCCTGAAGGGTCGCCCACCATAGCCGTTGCGCCGCCTACAATCAGCACAACCTGATGACCCAAATCTTGAAACTGCTTTAATTTGCGCATTACAACGCTATGACCCAAGTGCAAATCGGGACGAGTCGGATCAAGCCCTAATTTAACGCGCAAAGGGCGATTTTCCTTATGCGCTTTCTGAAGTTTATATGCAAGCCCCATAAAGCCGTCAGGTAAAATCTCCGCTCCTCGGCTCAAAAGCTTTGCTTCGTCAATAAATTTTTGTTCAATTTTTAATTCTTCAGCCATTTTTTCCTCAAATTACAACTCGATTTTATTGTTTAACTTTGCTTACCTGTCAATGATATAACAATCCCCTTAAATCAACAAGTTATTTAACCGCCGCAAAAAATACTTATAATTAAACGAGCGATAAATATTCTTTTTGCCTGCTTTCAATAAGCTCTCTCGGCACCGCTTTTATAAACTCCCAAGGAACTGTATTTTTTGAATTATCATAAGGCATTTGTGCAGCCTCATCAAGGCTTTTAAATATTTTTTTCTTATGAAATTCCTTCCAAACGTGCTTAAACGCTCCTAAGTTTCCGCCACGCTCGCACACTTCAATTATATAATCCGCAAGGGAAATATCGCAACGCGACAAAACAGCCTGTATTGCATCCCACTCAACACTTGAAGGACGAAGGGTTATGCCGATTTTATGCATTTCTTTTTTTAAATATTCAATTTTTTCCGTCAAAGATTTTGAATTTTCTTTTACAACATCCTCAAAAGGTGTGTGTGCCTTTGGTATAAGGGTAGAGAGAGAAAAGGCAAGCTCAAAACCTTTATTTTTATTTTTTAAATCTTTTGCAAGCGTAACAAGGGCCTCTATGTCACTTTGCAATTCATTTGGAAAGCCAATCATAGTGTATATTTTAAGCCCTTTTAGCCCTGAGAGTCTGGCACATTCCACTGTTTTATAAATCTGCTCGTCGCTCAAGTCTTTTTTTATAATTTTTCGCATGCGCTCGCTGCCTGCCTCAATTGCAATTGTAGCGTGCTTTTGTCCGCATTTTACAAGAGTTTTAAACAACTTCTCGTCCGCTAAATCGGCCCTGAGCGAAGATATTGAAAGCTCAACGGGCGATATTTCATTTTTTTCGGCTATAAAATCAATAATTTTGTCAAAATCAGGATGTCCTGCAACATATGCCCCCAAAAGAGCAATTTTGTCAGTATATTCAAGTGCATTTGAAATTGAATTAATGATTTTTTGAGTATCTAAAAATCTTGTTGGCAAATTTAACCAGCTTGCAAGGCAAAAATTGCACATCTTTGGACATCCGCGCTCTATTTCAATTACAAAAGTGTCCTTAAAAAAGCTTTTGTCGCTCAAAATCGGGGTTGATACAGGCTCTGAAAGCACATCTCTTACCACTTTAACATTATACTTACCGAATTTTGGCACCCAAATGCCTTCAAAATCTTTTATTTTCTCAAGTAACTCATCCCTTTTTAAATGTTTGTTTTGCGCAATAAATTCGACAACTTTCAGTGTAGACTGTCCCTCGCCTATTGAAATAAAATCATAAAAGTCTTGATAAGGCAGAGGATTTGCATTTATTGCGGGACCTCCGGCAAAAATTAACGGGTCATTTTGCTCTCTTTGAGAAGATTTCAGGGCAATATTATATTTTTTCAACATTTTAACCACAGTCAAAATATCAATTTCAAAACTTGTTGAAAAGCCTATTACATCAACATCTTTGACTGAACAACGGGTTGTTTTTGAGTCTGCGTAAACTCGCTCAACAAAAATATTCTCACTTAAATCCAAAAGTTTAAAGATGGACAAATACCCCAAAGACGCCATTGCAAAGCTCTCTATCGCGGGATATGCAAACCAGACATTGATTTTTGGATGTTTATCCGATTTTTGCGCGTATAAGAATTTCTCCATTAACCTGCCTGTTCTCTAATTCTTTTCAAGTAAAGCTCATCAATTAAAACGCAAATAACGCTTGCAATTGCAGGCCCCAAAATTACGCCCCAAAAGCCTAAAAACCTTGCACCCACAAGCAAAGAAAAAATTATCGTCAAAGGGTGCATATCCATTAATTTACCAAAAATTATAGGACGCAAAAGCTGATTTTCAAGCCATTGCACAATCATAAACACTGCAAAAGTAAGCAGAACAAAAACAAGCCCATGACCTGTTGCACTTACAAGCCCTGCAGCAACTGCAATTGTCGGACCTATTACAGGGATTAAATCCAGTATAAAAGTTAAAAAGCCCAGTATCAGAGCGTGTTTATGACCGATTAAAAGTAAACCCAGCATTGTTAAAACACCGACAAAAGCCATTGAAAGTATTTGCCCAAAAACATACCCGCCGACTCTATTTGATATTGTATCCACTATTTCACCCGCGCGAGCTTTGTATTTTTCGGGGAAAAAGGCAATAAAAGCATTTTTTATATGTGTTTCATCATATGCAAGATAAAAAATCATAATAGTAACCGCAAGTATTGTGGTAACAGAGTTTGCAACTATTTTACCCGCCTCAATGGAATGGCTTAAAAGATTCCCCATAACTTGCGAAAAATCAACCTTGAGCGCCTCTGTGTTAATTATTTTTGCCAGAGAAAAACCAAAAAGGTTGAAATTTAAAACACTTTGAATATTATCAATATAATTTGGAAAATTTTGCACTACATATAGCGTTTGTTTAACAGTAACAACAAACAGAGGGACTAAAAACCCTAAAACACCAACCAAAAACAAAAGCAAAATAAGGCTGACTGCAAGCACACGCGGCATATACTTTTGGAGCTTTAAAACTAGCGGATTAATCGCACAAGTAAGAACATATGCCGCAAACAGCATTAAAAGAATATCCGCAATATTACCCGCCAAAAAAGCCAAGAGTATTAAAATGAAAAACACAAGAGTATTTTTAAGGGTTAAATATCTTTCTAAATAGGGCATTTATTTTTCTCCCGTTATAAACTTTTTTTATGTTACAATCATTATCATAATTTAGCAAGACAAAACAGGATAAATCATGAGTATAAATCAAAAAATTAAACCCGCAAGCACAACAATAAATGCAAACGGCAATCTTGAAATTGGCGGATGCGACCTTGTAGAGTTGGCAAATGAATATTCCACACCTCTTTATATTATGGATGAAGCAACTTTAAGGGGAGTAGCACGCGAATATAAAAAAGCGTTTTCCCGCCTTGAAAATGTAAATATGATGTTTGCTTCAAAAGCTCTTATGGTAAGTGCCGTTGCAAAAATCCTGTCACAGGAGGGTTTTGGCTTTGACGTTGTTTCAAGCGGCGAACTTTATACAATTAAAAATGCAAATGTTGATATGGAAAATGTGACTTTTAACGGCAACAACAAAACATGCGACGAGCTTAACATGGCTCTTGATATGGGTGTCGGACGTATCAGCGTTGATAATTTCTTAGAGCTTGCACTTTTAAATGAAATTGCAAAATCAAAAAATAAAATTCAAAAAATCCTTTTAAGAATTACCCCCGGAATTGAATGCCACACGCACGAATACATTCAAACGGGACACCTCGATTCAAAATTCGGCTTTGATTTAACTCAGATTGATGAAGCGGTCGAACTTATTTTAGATGAGTATAAAAACCTCGAGTTGACGGGGCTTCATGCACATATAGGCTCGCAGATTTTTGAAACACAGGTGTTTTTTGATGAAATCGGCGTAATTTTGAAAGAAATTAAAAGAATTAAGGATAAATTCGGCATTGAACTTTATGAAATAAACGCCGGAGGTGGTCTTGGCGTAACCTATACCGACGAGGACTGCCCGCCTTCCGTTGAAAAAATTGCACAGGTCTTTGCAGAGTCAATTGAAAAGCACTGCAAGGAATATAACCTTAAACAGCCCGTTTTATACATTGAACCGGGGCGCTCAATTGTGGCAACGGCGGGCGTTACGCTCTATACAATAGGTTCTTCAAAACAGGTGCCCAACGGAAGAAAATACATAGCCGTAGACGGCGGTATGGCCGATAATCCGCGTCCTTCCATGTACGGTGCAAAATACTTTGCACAGATTGCAAACAAAAAAGAGGACGAAAAGCCCCAAACAGTCACCGTTGCGGGAAGATTTTGCGAGTCGGGCGATATTCTGATAAAAGATATAGAATTAAACGACCCGCAAGAGGGAGATATTCTCTGTGTTTATAACACGGGAGCATACGGATATTCCATGTCGTCAAATTATAACCGTGTTTTAAAACCCGCCATGGTACTTGTAAATTCTTCACAATCTGATATTATAGTTAAAAGGGAAACTTTAGAACAACTTATCCAAAATGACGTTATACCGGATAGGATTTAAGGGACAAAAGAGTGGATTTTAGCAGCTTTTACAGTTTTATATTCTCTCAATTTAATGAATTGCTAAAATCGCTGAGCATGGTTAAGCCGAGCATAAATATCATTGAGATAGTGGTTCTTGTGTTTATTCTGTGGTATTTTTACCGCAAATACATAAGAGGCACTCAGAGCGAAAACCTTGTTCGCGGCATATTTGTGCTTATTTTCATGTGGATTTTTTCAGAACTTTTGATAAAAATAAATCTGCAGATTTTCGGCATGTTCATAAAGACCCTTGTAAGTATTGTAATTTTCGGGCTAATTGTAATATTCCAGCCCGAGTTAAGGCGTTTTTTAGGCTATATCGGGCAAAGCAACTTTTTTGAAAAAGTCATTTTAAACCGCAAACACTTCAACTCTAAAAAGCCTAAAATAGACGTCGTAAAAGAGCTTATTGAAACCATTAAATATTTATCAAAGTCAAAAACGGGCGGCTTGATTGTACTTCAGCGCCCAAATTCACCCATAAATCACTCTGATGTGGGTACAAAGCTGGATGCTGACGTATCGCAGGAGCTTTTACTTACGATTTTTTACCCCTCAACTCCGCTCCATGACGGCGCGGTTATTCTGGAAGGGGAGAAAATACTTTATGCGGGCGTGCTTTTGCCCTTAACGGAGGACCCTAAATTAAGCTGGAGATACGGAACACGCCACAGAGCGGCGATTGGCATAACCGAAACATCCGACTGTGCCTGTATTGTGGTATCGGAAGAAACAGGCGACGTTTCAATTGCAATTGACGGCGAGCTTAAAAAATACGAAGATTTAGGCAAATTAAAAACCGACCTGTCAAGGATTTTAGGCTATGAAGCGGAAGCGGAAGAACAAAAGCAAGCAATTTTTAATCTGGATAAATTTTTGTCAAACAACAAACTTTCGGATAAAAAATAATTTTTTGGCTACTCTTTTTGTCTAATGAACTCAAATACGGTTTTATTTATGATAAAACAGTATGGAACAGTTTATCGCTCAGAAAGAAATAAAGAATAACACCCAGAAAAGAGCCAAAGAGTGTTTGCTGCACTATCTTGGCGAGTTAAAGCTGCATTTTAATCTAAAAGACAAAGATATAATAAGGATTTTGAAAATATCCTACTTTGAGCTTACAAGACAGACTCTTGTCCAAAGGTGGATGTGTGTGATAAAATCATTTTTGCATCATAAATGAAAGTAAAGAAATGATTATAAAAAAATTACCCTTAGGCCCTATTGAAGCAAATACATATATTATTTTTGATGAAAAATCAAAAGAGGCTGTTGTTATCGAAGCCTCGGGAAATGCTCAAAAAATTAAAGAGGAACTTGATAATCTTGGTGCAAATTTAAAATATATTCTGCTCACCCACGGGCATTTTGACCATGTTTTTGCGCTAAATGAGCTAAAAGAGCTCTGCCCAAATGTAAAGGCATATTTGAATAAAGAAGATGAGAGGCTCCTTGAACATATAGGCGCACAATGCGCGCATTTTGGCATAGGCGCCATTGAAGAACCAAAAATTGATGAATATGTGGATGAAAATTCCGCTCTTGAATTTGCAAACATTAAAATAAAGCCGATTCACACCCCCGGACACACAAAAGGCTCTATGTGTTATTTAATTGAAAGCGAGCTTTTCTCGGGAGATACGCTGTTTTTTGAAGAAATAGGACGCTGCGACCTTCCGGGCGGAGATTTTAGCGAAATTGAAAACAGCATAAGAAATAAACTCTTTTTGCTCGATAAAAATACAATTGTACACCCCGGACACTCGCACGATACGACAATTGCCCATGAAATAAAGTATAACGCATATTTTGGAGAAAATTCGAGGTATTAAATGCAGATAAACTACGACGAACTTTTAAACAAAGCAAAGGAAGTGAGCAAAAATTCATACTCTCCTTATTCAAAATTTAAAGTAGGCGCTGCTGTTTTGTATGAAAGCGGAAATGTTTATTGTGGGGTGAATGTTGAAAATGTCAGCTACGGAATAACTCTTTGCGCCGAAAGATGTGCAATTTCAAGCGCCATTGCGGCGGGAGAAAAAACAAAAATCGCGGCAATCGCCGTTTATTCGCCCAATCAAAAAAACTGCCTTCCCTGCGGGGCTTGCAGACAGTGGCTTGCAGAGTTTGCGCCCGATAACACTCATGACCTTAAAATCGTGCTTGAAGGCTGCAAGGGCGAGAGTGTTGCCTGGGGTCTGGATGAAATTTTCCCCGACAGCTTTAAATTTACAAACTGTGAAATAGACTAAAGTGCGGATAATTTAAACTAAAACGCCGCAAATTTACCCTTGCGGCGTTTATAAAGTCTGTAAGTATATTAGTCAAGCAGCTGCAGTGCGTTTTGAAGGAGCTGTTTGTAGCTTGAGATAAGTTTGTTTGAAAGCTCCATCTGCATTTGCGCTTCTTTATAGTATGTTGCATTTGCTTTAAAGTCGATGTTTGATATTTCAATCATTCCGCTTGTAATTTCCGCCTTACTTACAACAGGTCTGCCAGACTCCGCCGTTTCAACGTAATAACCGTCTTTGTACTGGTAGAGTTCCTGCGGGTTGTGGAAATTCATTGTGGCGATTTTATACAGAGGGGTTGCTTCCTTACCGCCGTTTGTTTTTCCGTATAAAATACCGTCGCCCTTTATTTCATACTCGTCATATTTTCCTAGAAATTTACCGTTATCAGGGTCAATCCAGAGTTTAATCTCGGTCGTGGGCACACTTAAAGCGCCGCCGTTTGCTGTTGTTTCATCAAACTCCGCATCACTTAAAGTGCGCGTGCCCGACATTATCTCGCCTCTGTCGTTTAGGATATAGCCCTGAACCTTTGAGCCGTCGGCAGATTTATAAACGCCCTCGCCGTCAAACTTAAATTCGCCGAGACGGGTATAGGCAAGCCTGCCTTCGTCGTTTCTTACCACAAAATAGCCGTTTCCCTCAAGATAAACGTTTTCAACGGATGTTCCGGGGATTGCTTTTCCCTGTCCGGTATTTTTCAAATAACCGTCCAGCTGAACAGCATCGAGAAAAGTCTTAAAAGTTACCTGATTTTCACGGTAGCCGGGTGTATACATATTAACCATATTTTCTGTTACCGCATCCATCCAGTTTCTTGTTGCAGCCTGAATGTTTATTGCGTTAACGTAGGCATCTCTCATTGGTTATTCTCCTTTTTGTTTCTCTGGTTTTGTTCTTTGTGTTGTCTGTAGCTTATGTTTGAATACGAAATATTTTGTTCGTCAAATCTTTGTCTTAAATATGGAATATTATTTTTCAAATACTCCTCAACAGCTTTATCTCCGGGGATAAAATGCGCATTTACCTTGCCTTTATCGTCCAGCTTTAAAATAACCGTCACATTGTTGTCAAAATCCATTCTTATGGGCTTTTTGCTGTCAACGGATGTTTTTAACATTGACATAAGGGTTTTTGAAACTTGTATTTGTTGGTCGTTTTTTGTTGTTATTTGCAAATTATCATCTTGCACTTGATAGTTGATAAGTCCGTTTTGATTGAGAACATTTAAGAAGAACATTGCGTCTTGCTGATTGATTTTAGTGCTTTCAATGTCGTATTGAGAAGCAAAGTCAAGATCTAAAAACAGTTTGTTTATTTCATCATCCTTATTTAACACCTTATCTTTTGCAAAAGAGGACAACAATTTTTCAAATTCGCTTTTAAAAACTCCCACAGTGCTTTTTTTCGTGTAAGCATCGTCAAGCGTTGTGTTTTTTACGGGTATTTCGTAATTTTGTTCAGCCGTGTTTGTGTTTTCTACTATCATTTTGTTCTCTTATCTGTTCAAGTAACTCTTCTTCTTGTTTTTCGCGCGATTTTGCAAAGTGCTTTTGCGCGCCGATTTCATTTAATTGTTTTAATTCCTGTGCTTTTTCTTCCTGAAGGTATTCTTCCCTTTTGTGTTCTTTGTGTTTTTCAAGTACATTTACTTCTTTTTCTCTTTCGCGGAGTTTTTCTTTTTCTTCATCGAGCTTTTTAATCGCCTCTTGTTTTTCAAGCTCCAGTTTTTCGCCGACTTCGTAGAGGTGTTTTAAAAACTTATCAAAACTGTCGTACATCATCGGGTCCGACTTTCGCATGTTGACTCTTGTATTTTGGATGTCTTTATTGTTTTTGATAATTAAAAGCTCTATTCTGTCAACTTCTGCCTGAGCTTTTATAACCTCTTGCAGTTGTTCTTCTTTCTTTTTTATTCTTATTTCAAGGAACTTTTGTAATCTGTAGCGAAAAGGCATTTGTTATACTTTCAAGGTATACCTACACACAAGCTCTTATCGACACTTTTTAAAAAATATTTAATGATTCCAATAAAAAAGTCAAAAAATTCATACGGATAAATGATTTTAACCCCATAAAAATGACTGATAATTTAATTACTATGACAAGGGGTATAAAAAGGTTTTTATTTTGTTTTGTTTTAATGTTTGCATTTTTGCCGTCTGCGCTTGCTTACGAGCGTATAGGCATAGTTTCGGACGCAATTTTAACGCAAATTAATCCTTATAATGCATATTTTAAAACTCCTGAGTTTTTTTTGCAGGATGTAAGGGGGAACCTTGTTAAATCAGGAGTTAGCGTTGTAAGTGTAGCCAGCGCACAAAGGCTTTTGAATGATATGGGGGTTAACCAGTACGACATTGAAGCCTTAGGCTCCCTAAAACAGGGCTACGACCTTGATTATGCACTGTTAAAGAAAATTTGCCGCGCAATAGGGGTAAAAAAACTCATTGTTATGACAAGCTCTGTTGATATTCAAAGGGATTTTCTGAAAAATACCCTCTGGAATGTTGCAAACATTCAAGGCATGGACGTTGTTAACCCTACCCATCGTTTGAGCGTGTATGTTGCTTTTGTGGATGTAGAACATGAAATTGTCCTTTGGGAGCAAATTTATGCCAAAAATATAAGAAATAACAAATTCAAAAACCTTGATACTACAATATCTGCCAATTATGAGGGCATGTTGAGATTAAAAGAGTATTCTAAATATATAAGCCCTGAAATTGCAAAACAAGTAAGAATGAGGCTTATTGACCCGTCATATACAACACCTCCCGTTGAAATTAACAGGGGCAATGTTGTTAAATACTTTAAAGATATGAAAAATGTAGGCACAAGAAAACGCCTGACAGATATTGACGCCCAAAGATGGGATACGGAAAAATTAAAAGATGATACTCTTGAAAACATTGAAACAAAGAAAAACAACTTTGTAGATTGGGTAAAAAGTTTAAAAAGGAGCGACAACTATGAGAGCCTCTAGGGCAGGATTTGAAATGATTTTAATACTTTTTGCAGGAATAGTTGCTCTTTTTGCGCCTACGGTTTTAAAAACAAAATCTTTAGGGTTTATAATTGCGCCCCATGCGCTTTTAATCGTAATTGGCGGAACACTTTGCGCTGTGTGCATGAGTTTTTCTTTCAGAGAAATTTTAAGCGCTTTTTGCTCTCTAAAATCTCTTTTTACATATCAAGCAAATAATATACAAAGTTGCGCACAAGATATTATTGAAATATCAAAGATTGCCCGCTCAAAAGGCTTTTTAGAGGCAGCACAAGCGGCTCAATACTCTCAAAATCCCTTTTTACAAAGTGCTGTAGAAAAACTTGCAGATAACACAGATATAAAATCTCTTGAGGAAAATTTAAAACTTACATTTTTTTGTGAAAATAAAAACGATTTTAAAAACATCGAAATTTTTGAAGAAATGGGCGGCTATGCACCTACTTTTGGCATTATAGGGGCAATTATCGGGCTTGTTCAAATTTCTGCTTTAAGTTCCGATCCGAAATCTTTGCTAAGCGGCATTGCAACAGCTTTTATCGCAACGGTTTACGGTGTCGGCAGCGCAAATTTGATTTTTATTCCCATAGCAAAAAAACTGAAAAATATCCTCGAAGATAAGCTTTTAGAGCAGGAGATAATAATCTCAAGCATATTGGATATGGCAAACAATCAAAGCTCAATTATAATCAGCGAGAAATTAAACAGATTTTTATGTGAAAAACAAAACACTAAAGTAATACCTTTTGCGGCGTAGTATGAACAATTTATATGAAAAATATAAAAATATGTATAAGGGCACTTTTTCAAACAACGACAAGAACCGCCTTAATCGTTGGGTAATATCCTATGCAGATTTTGTCACCGTTTTGGTTGCAGTTTTTATGGTTCTTTGGATTGGCTCAAATCTGAATATTTCAGATAATATATCTGATAAAAAAGTTGCACAAAACACACAAAAACAAGAGCAAACAGGTCCTAACCATTTAATTGACGGGGTTAAAAATCCCTCGGATTCAAAAGAAATAAAAATTATAGAATTTGAAAAAACCGCAAATGACCTCAATATTGCTCTAAAAGATAAAAAACAAACACAAATAATCAAAAATGACGCAAAAATTACAATCCGTCTTAGCGAAGGAGTGCTTTTTGACGAAGGTTCTGCTATAATAAAAGCTGACTCTGCGCAAACGCTGGATATTTTAGCTGATGAATTAAAGAAAAATAACAAACAAATACAAATAGAAGGACACAGTGACAATTTGCCGGTTGTAAGCGGAAAATATACTTCAAACTGGGAATTGTCAAGCGCAAGAGCAATTAATATTCTGAATTATTTAATATCGAAAGGCGTTGACAAAACACGCTTGAGCGCTATAGGATATGCAGATAATAAACCTGTTGCACAAAACAATACTGAAGAAGGAAGATCTAAAAACAGACGGGTTGATATAGTGATTATAAATTAACGGAGTTAAAAAAATATGTCAAAACCATTACAGACAAAAGATGCAAAACCTAAAGAAGAAAATAATACAAAAAAACCTCTGGGTAATGTTAATACAAACGTTATGATTATAGCTAATACTGTTGTTACAATTGTTATTTTAGCTATTTTTATGGTAATTATGTACTCACTTTTTGATAATATGATTACAAATAAAATTTCTGCTTTTCACTCTCCTGATGAACAAATTGAAGAAGTTGAAAATGTTGAAGATGAGCGCGGAATATTGCTTGATTTGGGAGATTTTATTTTAAACCTTGCGGATATAACGCCGAGAAGATACTTAAAAGTTAACGTTGCAATGGAATTATCAAAAACACAGGAAGAAATCGAGATGTTGAGTGCTCCGGAAAAACCCTCGGGCGGGCACGGTGCGGCGCCCGTTGACCCCATGGAGTCAATTGCCGCCGAGATGGAACAATATAAACCGGCTATTCGCGATGCTATAATCTCTGTTATGTCAAACAAAACATCTGATGAGCTATCAAGTGCAACAGGCAAAGAGCTTGCAAAAGAAGAAATAAAAGAAATGGTTAATACCGTATTTAACGGTCAAAGAGAAGTTATGAGAGTAAGTTTCGGACAATTTATCATCCAGTAGGAATTTTATGGAAGAAGAAAACAAAAAGGCTGATTTAACGCAAGAAACCCTGCAGGAGCAAGTGTTCCCGCAGGAGGGTTCACCTGCAGAGGGGGAAAATCCGCCCGACGAAGAAAGTGCCGTTGTAAGCGATATACAAACGCAGAGTCTGTCTTACAGCGAAGATATAATCATTGAAGAAGATTTGCAAAAGCAAAATGCCGAAGATGAAATATCTGCCGCACAAGAAGTAAAACATAGCAACAGTACCGATTTTGAGCCTGTTACACCCTGCGCTGAAAATCCAAAAGAAAACAAAAGGGCCGATTTGGACCTTGTTACCGTTTCGCCCGTTGAATTTGTTTCTTTTGACGAAGATAAAGAAAAATTCAGCAGCGACCCCAAGGCAAATCTGGACATTATGCAGGATGTTAAAATGCGCGTAACGGTAGAGCTGGGGCGTGCAAAAAGCTCTGTTAAAAAAATTCTTGATTTGTCCAAAGGCTCAATTGTAGAGTTGAACAAAGTTGCGGGAGAGCAGGTTGAACTTTATGTTAACGGTAAATTTGTCGCCTGGGGCGAGGTTATTGTTATAGAGGACAAATTCGGACTCAGGGTAACAAACGTATCAAGTCAAAATTTACATAATTTATAAAAAAGATAATGCCGCCTAAAAAAGGCGGCATGTTGTTGTTAATTAGGGTATTATTATAATTAGCCAAAATATCTTTTTAGCAAACCGTCAAAGCCTCTGCCGTGGCGGGCTTCATCTTTTGCCATTTCATGAACGGTGTCATGGATTGCATCATAGCCGAGTTCTTTTGCTCTTTTTGCAATGTCGAGCTTGCCCTGGCATGCGCCATGTTCCGCATCTGCTCTCATTTCAAGATTTTTCTTTGTTGAAGAAGTTACAACTTCGCCCAGAAGCTCCGCAAATTTTGCAGCGTGTTCGGCTTCTTCAAAAGCATATCTTTTGAAAGCTTCCGCAACTTCGGGATAGCCTTCGCGCTCTGCCTGACGGCTCATTGCAAGATACATGCCGACTTCTGTGCACTCGCCCGTGAAGTTTGCTCTTAAACCCTCAACCACAACGGGGTCAATGCCTTCTGTTGTTGCAATAGTGTGTTCGCAAGCGTAAACTTTATTTGAGCCTTCGCCTACGATATTAAAAGTCGTTGCGCCGCAAAGAGGGCATTTTTCGGGTTGTTTATCCGCTTCGGTTGACCATCCGCAAACACTACATACAAATTTTGTCATTTTTACTGCCTTTCTTTTTTCTTACAATCCAAACATATGCCATGGAAAACTATCTCATGGGAATTAATTTGAAAACCTGTTTTATTTTTTGTATTTTGTACAATGTCAGGTGCGATATCGCAGGGTAAATCATACACTTTGCCGCATTTTTCACAAATAAAATGATAATGTTCGGATGTATTGTAGTCAAAATGCGCTTTGTTCTCAAGACCGAAGATTTTTCTAATCTGCCCTGCAGCCGCCATTTTATTTAGGTTGCGATATACGGTTGCAAGAGAAATATTACTATCCGCTTTTTTTAATATATTATGAATATACTCCGCACTCGGGTGAGAAGTGTTATTGTCCAAAATGCTATAGATTATTTCTCTTTGCTTTGAATAATTAATTTTTCCTAATTCCTATAAAAAATGATAACTATTATCAGTTTATTATATCGTTTAAAAATTGTCAATAAAATGTTAAAATCTAAGTTTTTATTTTAAATATAAACTTTTGTAACAATTTGTTGTCAAAACTATAAAGTTCATTAAAATCTTACCGATAAAATTATTGTCGAAATAAGGATGATAAGGAGTAGAAAATGGACAATATTTCAAAAATAGGTGCAAATGCCAGTTTTTACATTCAAAGTCAATCTCTGAAAAAAGACGAAAGCACTCCAAAAACACAGGAAGCGCAGGGCGAAACGGCGGAAGTTAAAACCGAAGCAAAAGATCCCAATGCAATTCTTGATGCAATGCAGATGAGTGCAATACAAAATAAAGCACTGGCTTTTGGCAGATTAATAAATCCTGCAAAATATTTATCTCAAGAAAGAATTAAAGATATTCAGACATCTATGGGCTATTTTGAAAACAATGTTGAAAATGTATTGAGCGCGATGGATTCGGAGTTTAGCGGCGTGAGTGCATGGGAAAATTTATCTGATGCCCGGAAACTGGCGCTTGCGGCAAAATCGCAATTGTAGAAGAAGTATGAAATTTTCCTCCCCTATTTGTTCATTTTTATCCTTATTTTTAATATCGCCAAAGTAATCCCTTGGCGATATTTTATTTACTAAATTCTTTAACGCGCAGTTTTTCAACCTCAAGACAAATTACATGTTCTATCATGCTGTGCGCTTCCTGAATTAAAGGAACATCATTGGAAGGCACACAAATTGCAATATCAGCCTTTTGAAGGTATGTTGCACCGAGCATTTCACTTGTTATAAAGATAACCTGCATATTTTTGCTTTTTGCGCAATCAATTGCATTTAGAATATTTTTTGAGTTGCCGCTCGTTGAAATTGCAATAAATACGTCATTTTCACGCCCGAGGGCTTCAATTTGTCTTGAGAAAACGTAATCAAAGCTAAAGTCATTTGCCGCAGCAGTAATCACACAACTGTCTGCAGACAGAGCAACAGCCGCAAGCGGAGAGGACGGAGAGTAAAATTTTACGGTAAATTCCGTTGCCATATGCATTGCATCGGCAGCAGAGCCGCCATTTCCCGCTATGAGGATTTTTCCTTTTCTTCTGATTGTAGAAATTACAAGCTGGCTTGCCTGATAAATCTTTAAAAGTAGTCTGTCGTTGTTTAGTATTGCGGTTTTTACATCTATTGAGTGCTCGATGTAATGCTTAATATCATCTAACAAGTCGCCCTCACACATATGCTGTTTTGATTAGTATAACATATTTTTTTACTGATTTCTAGCGCTTTTGAGGGGGATTTACACCGAATTTTACATTAAAAATTTAGGTTGATTTTTTCTGTTTTGCCCAGGCACAGTGGTTATGAATACTCTCAAGCGCTTCTATTTCAACTTCCCAATAATCAATAACGGGGTTATTTTCAAACTTTATAACAGTATCTCTTATTACATCTTCAACAAATTTAGGGTTTTGATATGCACGCTCCGTTACAAATTTTTCATCCTCGCGCTTTAAAAGCGAGTACACCTCGCACGATGCACAGCTTTCAATATCTTTAATTAAATCCTCGAGCCATATGTGTTTATCCTCCGGATATGAAACTTTGGCGGAAACTATTGCTCTCTGGTTGTGTGCGCCAAAATCCGAAATTTCTTTTGAACAGGGGCAAAGAGTTGTAACCGGAACTTTTGCGCCAAGATAAAACGTATAGTTATCATCTTCATCCAGAGTTCCCTCAAAATAGCAGTCATAACTCATAAGTGCTTCAAGAGAGGACTTTGGGGCGCTTTTTTTAATAAAATATTTAAAATCAAACTTTAAATAGGCAGACTTTGACTCGAGTTTTATTTTCATATCCTCAAGCATTTTTTTAATGTCAACTCCTATAAGATTTTTTTTCCTGTAATCTTCAAGGATTTCAATAAAACGGCTCATGTGGGTGCCTTTGTAGTTTGAAGGCAGATAGACACTCATTTTTGCCTTTGCATACACTTTTTGTGATGTTTTTTGTCCTTTTCTTTCAATATTTAAAAGCGTTTCAACATCTTTTACACCGACTTTTTGGATGGCAATGTTTCTGTCATCAAAAGTTTTTTGAACATCTTTAATCATTTTTCTTGGTGAAACTCTTTTCTTCAAGCGCCAATAAAAGCTTCAGAGCGGCTTTTCTTTGCACTTTAGGCTCGGCATTTCTTAAAAGCTCAATTGCTCTAATCATTACAGGGTCGTTATCATACCAGCGGTTGCCCTTTCCTTCATATTTAGTAACTATTTCGTAAATATGTTCAATAACGTCTTTTGCGACATCTTCCTGCAGTTTTAAAATAAATTCTTTTGCAGCTTCTTTTTCATCGTCGGAAGACAGCCTTAAAAGTTCAAGAGCCTCTTTTAAAATAGGGTCTTTATCGTACCAGCGTTTATATTCAAAAGATTCTTCCATATTCCACCTGAAAATTAATAAATGAACACAAAAAAGTATATCATACGCACGATAGACAAACAAGTACCACAATAGTAATATAGAGATACTGTAGTGTTATTATCGGAGGATGAGTGCAAAATCAAACAGGCAACAATCCGCAGGAAAACAATTCTGAAATAAATCAGGAGAATTTGTCCGCGCTTGAAGAAGAATCTGCACTTATAGAAGAAATTTCGGAGGAGTTTAAAAAAGGTTACAAACTCTACAACTTTCGCCGTCCCGATAAATTTTCAAAAGAACACCTGCGCGCGCTGCAGGACATTCACCGCGACTTTGTAAGGCAGTTGGCGCTTACTTTAACAACGTATCTTCGTATGGATGTTGAGATGGATATAATATCCGTTGACCAGCTGACTTATGATGAATATGTCTGTTCTATGCCTTCGCACTTTCAAAACGGTATTTTTAAATTAAATCCTCTCTCGGGCGAAATTTCACTTGGTTTAAGCAGCGAAGTTTTAACGGTAATTTTAGACAGAATGTTAGGCGGTGACGGCTCAAATAATGACTATAACCGTGATTTGACACAAATTGAAGAAGCGCTTACCAAAAAAATTATTGAAAAGATAATAAAAACCCTTGAAAACTCATGGTGCTCCGTTTTACCCGTAAAGGCAGAATTTACAAGCCTTGATAACGGTTATCACGTGGTGCCCATTACAACATCAGGGGAAATTGTGGCGCTCATTTCTTTTGAAATCCGCCTCGGGGCAAAAAATTTCGGTTTAATAAATCTTTGTTTCCCTTATCCCGTTTTGGAAACAGTGCTTCAAAAGCTTACACCGCAATACATTTTCCAACACACAAACGTTGTTTCAAATGAAATCGGCAGAAATGAAATTTTAACAAAAATTAATCCCGCATTGCTTGATTTAAGTGTCGTTTTAGGAACAACAAGCATTTTAATTAACGATGTTTTAGATATGAGAGAGGGCGATGTAATTAAACTTGACCAAAAAATTGACGAAAAACTGAATGTTTTTATAAACAATAAGAAAAAATTCACCGCCACACCCGGCAAAAAAGAAGGCAGAATTTGTGTTAAAATAGCCGATAAATATATACCAAAGGAATAAAAATGACCGATAAAGAGCCAAAAAATCTTGATTTAAGCAAGTTTGAAAGTATTGAGCGTCCTGTTGAAGATAAGCAGGACGAATCATCAAGCAACACTTTAGGGCTTTTAATGGATGTGGAACTTGAGTTGAGCGCAATTCTGGGGTCGACGGATATGAGTGTCAAAAAGATTTTAGAACTTACAAAAGGTTCTATTATTGAACTTGAAAATAAAACTGCGGAACCCATTGACCTGCTTGTAAACGGAAAATTAATCGGCAGAGGCGAAGTTGTAATTATAGAAGATAATTTCGGGTTAAGAATTACTGATACAATTGATGAGGGCAAAAAAGTACATGAGTAGTGAAAACGTGCAAATTGGGAAAGATACTATTGATTTAATTTATAAAATAGCCGGGACACAAAAGCCTGAAGTTATCAGCGATGAAACCATAAAAATTGCTCTTTGTGTTATTGAAAAAAAATTAAGGGATGCCGAATCTCTGGATATCATTCCTCATCCGCCGGAGGGAGATGACTCCTACAGTGAGGAGGATTGGAAAAAAGACCTCGCCGCCGCGGGACTCGGACACAAAAGAAAAATTCTTGTTGTTGATGATATAGGTGTTGTTACTTATCAGTTAAAAATTCTTTTTCAGAAAATGGGCTTTGAAGTCGACACCGCAAAGGATATTTACGGTGCGGCAAAGTTAATAAGCGTTACAAAGAGCGTTTATGACTTTATCATTATGGATTTATTTGTATCAACCGAAAGAGAAGGTTTTTTACTTTTGGATGAAACAAAAAAAGTTATTGTGCAGAACAATTTAAAAACAAAAATTGTGGTAATTACCGCTTCATCAAAAGGCGAACACAAAGTAAAATGCCTAAACCGCGGGGCAAATATGTTCCTGCAAAAAGACACGGGCTGGCAGGATGAGCTTGTTAAATACGTAAGTGTTAACTGATAAACATACAGTCACCGTAACTGAAAAATCTGTATTTTTTATCTACGGCTTCCCTGTACGCGCGAAATACAAAGTCTTTTCCCGCAAAGGCGCTTACAAGCATAATAAGTGTTGATTTTGGCAGGTGAAAATTTGTAATTAATTTATTGACCGATTTTATTTTATAAGGCGGGTAAATAAAAATATCCGTTTCATCAGATGTTGCAACGATTTTACCGTGTTTTTTATGCGTTGCTTCAAGCGCCCTTAAAACCGTCGTTCCCACTGCTACAACAGAGCCTTTTGCGGAGTTTATCGCCTCTGCCGTTTCATCGGGAATTACAAAACTTTCAAAATGCATTTTGTGCTTTGTAAAATCTTCCGTTTTAACGGGCAAAAACGTGCCCAGACCGACATTTAGAGTAATATAAACTATTTTTACTCCCTTATTTTCAATTTTTTCTAAAATTTCTCTGCTAAAGTGCAATCCAGCGGTAGGTGCTGCCGCAGAGCCCGTATTTTTTGCAAAGACTGTCTGATAGTCGTTTTTATCTTCTTCGTTTGTTTCCCTTGAAATGTAGGGCGGAAGCGGGATTGAGCCGTATTTGTTTAAAATTTCATAAACGTCATCGCCCAAAAAAATAAGCTCGACAAGGTTTTTTGGCAGTTCGCCTTCTTTTGCATTTTCCACATCTTTTTCAATGACTTTTATTTTAAAATCATCGCTTACATTTAAAATTTCCCCCTCTTTTGCCCTTTTTGAGCGCTTCATAAGGCAAAACCACATGTTGTTTTTAGCGCAGGGATTTAAAAGAAAAACTTCAACTTCGCCGCCGGATTCTCTTTTTGCAATTATTCTTGCCGGAAAAACCTTTGTATTATTTAAAACAAGTACATCATCAGGGTTTAATAAGTCTATAATATCAAAAAAGTGCTTGTGTTCTATTGTCCGGTTTTCCCTGTTAAGCACCATCATACGCGCATTTTCACGCTTTTTAAGCGGGTGCTGCGCAATCAGGTCTTTTGGTAAATTGTAATTAAAATCTTCAGTTGTTAAATTCATACTTAGTATTCAAATGTCTTGCCGCAAGCGTTTCGTCCGCTTTTAAAACAGGGGTTGTAAGCGGATATTCGCCGAATTTTTCAGGCTCATTTTGTGCTTCGCGCGCAATTTCAATCATTGTTTGAATAAAATTGTCCAAAACTTCTTTTGTTTCGCTCTCACAAGGCTCAATCATCATCGCCTCATGTACAATAAGCGGGAAATAAACCGTCGGCGGGTGACAGTTTGAATCCATCAGCCTTTTTGCCATCATTAGGGTTGAAACACCTTTTTCTTTTTGTAAATCGCCCGATAATACAAACTCATGCATACAGGTGCGATCATACGGCAGCTTAAAATATTTTTTAAGTTTTTCTTTTATATAATTTGCCGCTAAAACAGCGTCAGAGCTTGCATTTTTAAGATTGTTTCCCATCATTAAAATGTATGTATAGGCTCTTATAAATACCGAAAAATTTCCGTAAAACGTACTTACTTTGCCTATAGAGTGCTTTTTGTCGTAGTTTCTGAAATACTTTTCTCCGTCAAATTCAATTGTCGGCACGGGAAGATAGGGTTCAAGCTCTTTTATAACACCGACAGGCCCTGCTCCGGGGCCTCCGCCGCCATGGGGGGTGGAGAAAGTTTTATGTAAATTAAGATGAACTATATCAAAACCCATAAGGCGCGGATTTGTATGACCCATAACGGCATTTAAGTTAGCACCGTCATAGTATAAAAGTGAGCCGTTTTTGTGCATCAGTTCTGAAATTTGAAGAATATTTTCGTCAAAAAGCCCTAAAGTATTGGGGTTTGTCATCATAATTGCGGCAATTTCCTCGCCGTTTGTGTTAAAAAGCTCTTTTAACCGTTCAAAATCCACTCCGCCGTTTTGGTCGGATTTCACTTCCACACATTCAAACCCGTTCATTTTTGCGCTCATCGGGTTCGTACCGTGCGCATTATCGGGAATTATGACTTTTTTTCTCTTTTTATCCTTTTCAAAATATTTTTTAACAATATTCATCGCGCAAAACTCGCCATGTGCTCCCGCACAAGGCTGCAGAGTAATTGCATCCATTCCGGTGATAATTTTTAACGCCTGCTCCAAATCATACATTAATTCAAGCGCGCCCTGACAATCTTTATCATCTTGCAGGGGATGAAGATTTAAAAAATCATCAAGCCTTGCCGCGGCTTCGTTTGCACGCGGGTTATATTTCATTGTACAGGAACCGAGGGGATAAAACCCTTTTTCAATACAAAAATTTCTGTCCGAAAGTTCTTTGTAGTGCCTCATAACCTCTAATTCCGTAGTATCGGGCAAATTAAGAGGTGTAATTCTTTTGTTAAATTTAATTTCTTCGCACAAAAAAGGTTTTGAGTGCAGATTTTTATTTTTTTCAAATATTGTTTTCATATACTAATATTACTACAAAATTTTATTTTTGGCTTAAAATTAAGACGGGAGGAATAAAAAAAATGGATAAAATAAAAATAGCGGACAAAGAATTTACATCGCGCCTTATGGTCGGCACGGGCAAATTCAGCGACTTTGAAACAATGCAGAGAGCACATGAAGCCTCGGGCGCACAAATTGTAACGGTTGCAATAAGAAGGGTTAATGACAAAGCGGCAGGTCATGCGGGTCTTATGGATTATATAGACACGGATAAATACTGGCTTTTACCCAACACCGCAGGCTGTGCGACGGTTGATGAAGCACTGAGAGTTGCAAAGCTCTCGCGCGCAATGGGGATAAACAACTGGATTAAACTTGAAGTTATTCCCGACCCTAAATTTCTTTTGCCCGACCCTATTGCAACTCTTGAAGCGGCAAAAAAGCTTATAGAAGAAGGATTTGTTGTTCTTCCCTACATTAATGCCGATCCTATTCTGGCAAAAAGACTTGAAGAAATAGGCTGTGCGACTGTTATGCCGCTTGCAAGCCCTATTGGCACGGGACAGGGCGTTAAAACTCTTGAAAATATTAAAATTATTATAGAGCAGGCAAATATTCCCGTTGTTGTTGACGCGGGGATAGGGGTACCTTCAGATGCTTCTCTTGTAATGGAGGCGGGTGCCGACTTTTGTTTAATTAATACCGCAATTGCAAAAGCGGATGACCCCGTTAAAATGGCAGAGGCTTTTAAATTTGGAGTTATGGCGGGAAGGGGCGCCTATGAAGCGGGCAGAATTCCCAAAAAAGCCTATGCAAGTGCTTCTTCGCCTCTTGAGGGAGTAATTGGCAAATAATGTTTAAAGTTGTTTTTGAATGGCTCGCGGATTTGATATACAAACAAAAGTGTGTTATCTGCGGCTGTTCAAAAACAAATGAACTTTTGTGCAAAAACTGTTTAAAAACTGTTCATAACCTCTCACCTTTTGCACAAAAGATAATTGAGGGTGTTAATATCTTTTGCGCTTTTAAATACGACGGAAATATTAAAATTTTAATCAGAAATTTTAAATTCAACAGAAGAAAAAATGCTGCAATTCCTTGTGCCAAGCTGCTTTATGAGTATTTTAAAAAAGTGTGCGAGAGTAACGGCTTAGACTTAAATCCTGAAAATTCAGTTATAACCTGTGTTCCAAGTCATCCGCTCAGAGTGTTAAACCGAGGATATTGCCACACAGAGCTGATTTCAAGGGAGTTTTCAAATTTGTGCGGTATTAAAACAGATTTTAAAATAATTAAAAAGGTCAAAAACACGCTCCCGCAGTACAAAGTAAGGGCAAATCAAAAAGCAAAAAACGTTCGCGGGGCATTTAAAATTTGCCCAAATCACGCTCGGGGAAAGACTTTAATACTTATAGACGATATTGTAACCACCTCTGCGACACTGTTTGAGGTCATTTCAAATTTAAAAAAACACTCCTATAACAACATAATTTGTTTTACACTTGCCTGTTAAAAACTGTTCATAACTTCAAAAAGTTTTGCACAGGCAAATTTCCCATAAAATCAACTGTTTTCAGAGTTTTGCACAAAAGTTATTGTATTATTATGTATTATTATTTTTTTATA
>CASGEP010000016.1 GCA_949300515.1 uncultured bacterium | reverse complement strand
TTTTTAAATCTCTTTTTAAATGTAGCGTTTGTCTTTGGTCTGTGGGGCTTCCCTGAACTCGGCGTAAAAGGTCTTGCCGTAGCAAGCCTGATAGTAAGAACGGCAGGAGCGGCTATACTTTTTGTGTACTGCGTACCGTTTTTAAAAGGGCGTTCAAGAAGGACAAAATCCTACATAAAAGACCTGCTGAAAACAGGCTGGCCGATATCGTTTGCACTGTTTTTTGAGTTTTTGGGCTTTAATATAACAGCGGTGCTTGTGGGTAAATTTTCTTCCGTTCTTGCCGCTTCACATAACATAATAGTAACAATTACAAGCCTTACTTACATGCTTCCGATGTCCGTTTCAAACGCTATGGCAATTAAAGTCGGCTTTGCAAACGGAGAGAGAAACATCCTGGATATAAAAAGATACTCGCTTGCGGGCATTTATCTCTCGCTCATTTTTATGGCGGCAAATATGGTTATTTATCTTTTATTCCCCGAATTTTTACTCTCGCTGTTTACAAAAGACACAAACGTAATACAGACTGCACTTCCCGTTATACATATAGTTTTATGCTATCTGTTTTTTGACGGAATTCAATGCTGCTGCATAGGTTCGCTGAAAGGCTTAAAAGATACAAAACCGATAATGTTTACAATGGCAGTATCATACCTTCTTGTCGGAATTCCTACGGGCTGTCTGCTGGCATTTAAGTACAACATAGTACTTATGGGCTTCTGGAGCGGACTTGCGCTTGCTCTTTTTACAGCCTGCGTAATTTCATCAACAATACTTCTTTTCAGAATAAGGCAATTACGAAGAACTAACGCTTATCATAGACCTTAATCAAATGCCAGCCGAAATCAGTTTCAACAGGGTCTGATACAACTCCGACGGGCAGTGAAAAAGCTGCATCTTCAAATTCTTTTACCATTTTGCCGCGCTCAAAATAACCTAAATTACCGCCAAACTCGCCCGAGGGGCATGCCGAGTATTTTTTTGCAAGCTGGGCAAAAGACTCGCCGTTTTCAATTCTGTTCTTTAAAGCTTTGGCTCTTGATTCACTGCTTACAAGTATATGCGAAGCTTTAACCGCAGTATAGTTTTGAGCATTTTCATTAACCGGAACTTTCGCATCGCAAATCAGCGTAAAAGTAAACAGTGCAAATATTAACAGTAATATCTTTCTCATAAAACAATCCCTTGCATATTAGTTACCTAATAAAGTTTAACATAAAATTAATGTGTCAAATCATCCATCGGCATGGTTGACAATATTAACTTTGAATCTAAAATTATATATTATTAACATATTTTAACAAGATGTATTGCAACAGACTAGTAAAGAGTATTTTTATATGGTTACTTGCCGCAGCCTTTACAACGCAAAGCGCGGGTGCGTTCTCGTTTAATATTTTTAAAAAAAATTCAAAAGACAAACAAACTCAGCAGCAGGTAATTACACCCGAGGAAAAAGAAAGAGGTAAAAAAACTCTTTCAATTGAAGAGTGTGTAGAATATGCAATCAGTAATGACCCCAACATACGGATATCCGCAAACAATTACGAAGTTCAAAAAAGCAGGGTGGGGCAGGCTAAATCGGATTATTTCCCCATGCTTGGCTTTGGCACCGGATACAACTATCAATACAGTAACTCCTCGGGCTACACCTCAAGCAGCATGTGGAGAGGCGGGGGCAGCGGCAACTCAAACGGCTATTACCAGCTCAACGCCAGTGTTAATCAACTTATCTGGAACTTTGGCAGAACTACCGCGGGAGTAAATATGCAAAAGTTCAACCGCGAATCTGCAGGATATGACTTAGACTACAGTATACTTCAGACTGTTTATAACGTAAAAACCGCATATTTTTCGGTACTTGCGGCACTTGCCAATGTTGATATATTCGAGCGCTCGGTAAGAATTAACACATTGAACTACGAGCGCACAAAAGCAATGTTTGAAGAAGGTCTGAGGTCAAAAATTGACGTTGTAAACGCGGAAGTATATTTGACAGATGCCAAAACGCAGCTCATAGATGCCCAATATCAATACGATACCGCTATGGTAAACCTTAAAAACTCTATGTTCTACCTTGAAGATAAAGACTTTACGGTTGAAAATACGGAAAATTTCGACTTTTTAAAGAATAACTACAAAATGCAAACCGTTGAAGTAAGTACAATTAAGAAAAACGGCGAAGCTGACGACTTTGAACACAGCGCAATTCTTCTAACCTCGGGGATAGAAAAACAGGACATTTTACAAAATTACAAATTTGACCCTTTTATAATAGAATTAAAAGAGGCAATCCAAACCGCATATGATAACCGTCCCGATTTAAAATCTTTAAAAATGGTTTTAAGGGCGCAGGAAGAATCCCTAAAACAAATTAAAAGAAGCTGGGCTCCTGAGATTTCGGCAAGTGCGGGATATAACCTGAGATATATGGACAGCCAGTCGAACACAGGCTTTACGGCAAGCGCCAACCTTGATTTTCCTATGATTAACGTAATGGATATTAAATGCAGAATAGACGAAGGAAAGGCATATCTTGCAATCGCGCAGGATAACATTGACCTGTCCGAAAAGAATATAAATTTTGAGGTTCAAAAGTACTATCTTGCAATGCGCAGACTGGAAAAAACAATTCCCTTAATGGGGGATAAAGTCCGCCAGACACTGGAAAATTTTGAACTTGCTGACGGAAGATATGCGGTAGGTCTAAACAACTTTATTGAACTTCAGGACGCGCAAACAAACTATAATAACGCCCAGCTCGCCTTTGTGCAGTCGATTTTTGACTACAATGTAGCGCGCGAAGAGTTTAAAAAATCCATGGGGGTCAGATGAGAAAAAAAGCGATAACGATAATTGCAGCCATTTTTATAATAATACTTTTGCTGCTGGCTATAAAGCATTTGGTACTAAAAAAGAGCGTGTACTACAAAAGCGTGCCCGTCAAAAAGCGCACCATTGTTGAAAGCGTAGAAGCCTCAGGTACTATAAACCCGGTTCAAACGGTAGATATAGGTACTCAGGTGTCAGGTACAATCAAATACATCTATGCGGATTATAACTCAAAAGTCAAAAAAGGCGACCTTCTTGCACAAATTGACCCCGCGCTTTTTCAGGCTCAGGTTGATAAAGCAAGGGGCGACCTTAACGCCGCAAAAGCAAACTACTTAAAAACAAAGAGTATGCTTGAATACGAAAAGAAAAACTACGAAAGATATGTAAAACTCTATACCAAAAACTATGTATCAAAAAGCGAAGTTGACCTTGCGGAAGCCAATTACAAATCAAACCTTGCCGAGCTGAACGCAATGAAAGCTCAAATAAATCAGGCAAGTGCAACGCTTGAAAACAACCTTACAAATTTAAGATATACAAAAATAATCTCACCCGTGGACGGAGTTGTGGTATCAAGAAGTGTTGATGTAGGGCAAACCGTTGCCGCAAGCTTTCAGACACCTACTTTGTTTATGGTGGCGCAGGATTTAACCCAAATGCAGATAGAAGTTAACGTATCGGAAGCGGATATCGGCAGAATAAAAGTAGGACAGGATGTCAAATATACACTTGACGGCTACGCAGATGAGGAATTTTACGGCAAAGTATCGCAGGTAAGAATTTCGCCGACAACAGTTTCAAATGTTGTTACATACACCGTGATTGTCGATGTTGCAAACGACGATAACAAACTTATCCCCGGTATGACGGCAAATGTATCGGTCATAACAAACAAGAGCGAGGACGTTATAGCGGTGCCCGTCGCGGCATTTCGCTTTACTCCGAAAGAAATCACGGGCGGAAAGAAGTTTGAAAATCAAGGTATCTGGATTATGGGCAAAAACAAAAGACCTCAAAGGGTCGAGGTTAAAACAGGTGCATCTGACGGCGACTATACCGCTATCATAGAGGGCGATATAAAAGAAGGCGACAGAGTAATTACCGAAAGCTCAAACACGCAAAAGGCAGGCAATGCAAAGCGCCCGATGAGGATGTTTTAAGTGAGCTTAATAGAGATAAAACATCTTATAAAAACATATCAAACAGGCGATAGCTCATTTAATGCGCTTGACGATGTATCACTTAGTGTGCAAGAGGGCGAGTTTGTGGCGATTATGGGCACATCAGGCTCGGGCAAATCAACTTTTATGAATACTCTGGGATGTCTGGATAAACCCACATCAGGAAGCTATCACCTTGACGGAATTGACGTTTTAAGTCTCAATGCGGATAAACTCTCGGAAATAAGAAACCTGAAACTCGGCTTTGTATTTCAGGGGTTTAATTTAATCCCGAGGACATCCGCCATTGAAAATGTTGAAATGCCTATGATATACAAGGGCATACCGCCGCAAGAAAGACTTGAAAAAGCCCGCCACGCGCTCAAAATCGTCGGTTTAGAGTACAGAGAAAATCACCTTCCGAACCAGATGTCCGGAGGGCAGCAGCAAAGGGTTGCAATAGCACGTGCAATTGTAAATGATGCACCGATTATCCTTGCCGACGAGCCTACGGGAAATTTGGACACAAAAACAAGTATCGAGGTTATGGAATTTTTTGTCAAATTGAATGAACAGGGCGGAAAAACCATTATACTTGTTACGCACGAGCCTGACATTGCACAGTATTCAAAAAGAGTGGTGAGATTTAAAGACGGCAAAATCATAAGCGACAAACCGACAAGCGAGGCACAGCTATGATAGATTTTTCATCCACACTTAAAATTTCGCTTCGCTCGCTTAAAGTCAACAAAATGCGCTCGGTATTGACGAGTCTTGGCATTATTATAGGCGTAGCCGCCGTTATTATAATGCTCTCAATAGGCGAGGGCGCAAAACAGAGAATTACAAAAGACATTGAATCCATGGGCTCAAACATTCTTATGGTCATGTCAGGCTCCACCACCTCGGGCGGGGTCAGGATGGGCTCCGGCTCATCGCCCAAATTAACACTAAAGGATGCCGAAGCAATTGTTAAAAATTGCCCCTCGGTAAAGCTTGCCGCACCAATTGTAAACGGGGTGCAGCAAATCGTCTACACTAACCAGAACTGGTCAACGTCAGTTTACGGCATTACTCCCGAGTATATGGAAGTACAGCTCTGGGAAGTAGAGAGCGGCAGAGCTTTAACACGGGATGACGTTAAAAATAACACAAAATCTGCATTAATCGGCTCAACAGTAGCACAGAACCTTTTTGGCGATGTAAATCCTGTAAATAAAGTAATAAGAATAGGCGGGCTGCCTTTTAGAGTAGTCGGGCTTTTGGAAGAAAAAGGGCAAAACGGCATGGGTCAAGACAAAGATGACACGGTGCTTGTGCCTATTACGACGGCACAAAAGAAACTTTTTGGAACCTCTTTCCCGGGAACCGTGAAATTTATAAACATTCAGGCAAAAGATGCGGAATCTCTTACATCTGCCGAAAATGAAATAAAAGAGCTTCTTCGCGAGCGCCACAGGCTGGGCAAAAACGATGAGGACGATTTTACAATCAGAAACTTTACGCAAATGCTTGAAACGGTAAAACAGGCCTCAAATACCATGGCGCTTCTTTTGGGCGCTATTGCTTCCGTTTCGCTTCTGGTTGGCGGTATCGGCATTATGAATATTATGCTTGTGTCTGTTACCGAACGTACAAAAGAAATCGGGATAAGAATGGCAATCGGCGCAAAAGCTATGGATATAAGGGTTCAATTTCTCGTGGAAGCACTTGTTTTATCTTTGATAGGCGGTCTCATAGGAGTATTAAGTGGAGTTATCATAGCACAGCTTATAGGCACATTTACCGATATGAAAGTAGCAATAACTCTTATGCCCATTATTGTATCATTCGGATTTTCAGGACTTGTGGGAATGGCATTCGGCTATTACCCCGCATACAAAGCATCACTTTTAAACCCCATTGACGCACTGAGATACGAATAAGACGTTAAGTTTTGTAAATTATTATTTTTTAAATAACACTTAATTGGCAGATATATTTTTTATATATATACGAGGAAATATTATGTCAATGAATGAGTTTTTTGGAAATTTAGAGCAACAAATAAACAGATCTATCGACAGAGCGCTTAGCAATACAAGCACGTCTTTTACCAATCCTATGGCAGGTGCAAGTGTTGACTCAAGTGTATTTCTGGGTGCCGATCTTGATAAATTCACGGAAATTGTAAATCAGGGCGCAAACTCAAACTCTGATGAGAGCGTATTTTACGGACAAATAAATTCAAGCGGCGTAGAAGACATGTTTGAAAGCATCGACGAAGACGGCGACGGCGTAATTGAAGAAGAAGAGTTAAGAAAAGCTTCAATGAGCGACGGCAATGTAGATAATTTGTCGGTTCTGGATTTAAGAAGTTTAGTAAATTCTATGCCTTATGACAAGATACTAAACAACTTAAAATCACAAATTGCATCAGCAGGGTCAAATAATACCGGAGGCTCAAGCGGAGTATATGCACCCGGAGTAAATGCGCAAGACACGGTTCAGGGTAAACTGGACAATCTGGAAAGCAAAGAAATTCCCGAACTCAAAGAGCAGCGACAAGAGATTATAGACAAAGCACAAGAAGAAATTGATGCCAAAAAACAAGAATCCGAAGAACTTGTACAACAAAATCAAGAAACACTTGATGAACTTGGCGAACAGCACAGTGCAAAACAAGATGAAATAAACGAGTGCGACACCAAGATAAACGACTTTACAAATAAAATTTCAGAAGCAAAATCCGAAAAACACAGCCATGAAAGCACTTTGAGCAATCTTGAAGGCGAGTTGAGCACCCTTAGTACAGATACGGGCGACGAAGAAACAGATGCGGCAAACGCACAAAGAAAGAGTGAAATAGAATCGCAAATTCAAGAACTTAAAGAAAAAATCGCAGAGCTTGAAGAACAAATTGAAGAATATGAAGCTCAAAAACAAGAACAAATAAATCTTAAAGCTCAAAAACAAGAAGAACTTGCAGCAATTCAGGAAGAAATCAGTCAGCAAGAGCCGATGTTAGCAGAACAACTGCAGGCTATTGAAGATGAAATAAAAGCTATAGAAACTCAAAGAGATGAGCAAGTAGCGGCAATTGACAGCGAAATTGAAGCAAAAGAACAAGAAGCGCTCGGCTACCAGAAGGATTTGGGCGAAAGAGCAGGACAATTGCAGTCTAGCACCCTTGGAGCATACAATGCCGAAAAAGGTGAACTTCTTGCAGAAAATGCACTTGATGTTGCAGGAACTACAGGCTGGTGTCTGAGAGGTGTAAACAATTCACTTGAGGAAACATACGGTCAAAGGTTATCCTTCAGCGCGGCATACGAAGCAATTCCCGCACTGCAGGGAAATGTAGCGGGATATGAAGATTTAGCCGCAAAATTCCAACAAGTCGAAGTATCAAGAGATGAACTTGCATCACTTCCTGCAGGCTCAATTGTAGTCTGGGACAGAAGCGAAGGACACGAGTACGGACACATCTCAATCGCCCTTGGTGACGGCAGAGAATCAAGCGACCACATAACACAGCAAATAACTAACAGGGATGCCGACTATTATGTATTCATACCTGTGTAGTCCTATAAATCAATATTTGATTCTTTAATCGGAGCACCGATAACTCTTTCAAGTTCGGCGGCGTTAACATTGTAGTCAAGCAAGTTTGAATAATAACTCAGCTGGGCGTTAAGGTAGGTATTTTCAGCATCTTTAAATTCAATTGCGTTGCCGAGTCCGACCTGATAACGTCTGAAAGCCTGATACTGTTGTTCTTTTGCCTGTTGAAGGGCGAGTTTTGCAACGTTTAGACTGTCGTGAGAATTAAGTAGACTTATATAGGCGCTTTTTACTTCGAGATAAACGTTTTGTTTTTCCTGTTCGTAATCGGCGCTGCATTTTTTGTATGTGGCATTTGCTTCATCCAGCTGTTTCTTTAAGGACATCAGGTTTAAAGATGTGTAGTTAAACTGCACTCCGAATTGATATCCGTAATCACTGTCAATTTGCCTTCCGCCGTAATCATAAGAAGCAAAAGCGGATAAATCGGGAGCAAATGCTCTTTTAGCACTTCTTATATTTAACTCTGCGGCATCAACTTTTTTCTTTGCGGAAAGCAGGGACGGACGGGACTCGACCGCAATTTTAATTAAGTCGGGAAAATTTACATCATACATTTTTGTATTCAGTTTATCTTTCAAAATAACATTTTCCAGCTCGGGAATACCAACGGCGTTTGCCAGTTCAACCGCCGCAAGTTCAAGAGTGTTTTTTGCCTTAATCAAATTAACATTCGCGTTACCGAGGTTGTACTGAGCAGTTGTAACGTCGATTTTAGCTTTTTTACCGATATTATAGTACGCTTCCGCCTGTTTAAGCTGGAGTTCATAGTCCTTTACGGTATCTTCATATACAATCTTTTGCGCCTGAGCAAACAACATATTATAGTAGGCAACTTTAACATTGTAAATTACGCTTTCAATACTTGTTTCAGCATCATATCTTGAAGATTCGTAATTCCTTTTTGCCATATCAGCGTTTGCTTTTGTTTTACCGAAGTCAAAAAGAAGCATATTTGCGCTTATTGTCGGGACATAGAACATGTTATATCTTTGGGTCATCATGCGCATATAGGAATTATTGCCCATGGTGTTTAGCATATCGTTTCTTGAATAGCTGACACCTGCGTTGAAGGTCGGGAAATAATTTGCCCACGCCTGACCTATTCTGGACTCATAAATTTCTGCGTTACTTATTGCGGAAACAATTGCGGGGTGATGAGATATTGCAAGCTTAATACAGTCGCTGAGCGTAACTTCACCGTTCATCTCCGTGTATTCTATCTGAGAATTAATTGCGGGAAATTTTGTTCCATACATTCCCTCAGCTTCTTTTGAGGATTCCTTCTGGGTGCGCTCACTTCTTGCGCGCCTTTTGGATTCGTTTTTTGCCTCTTTCCTGAGGCGTCTTTTTGTAAACTTTTTTGGCTTTTTCTCAGGCTCTACAATATGGATTTCTTCCTTATCGTCGTTTTTATCATCTGTATTTTGCCCGCTTTCATCCTGAGATTTATTTTTGCCAAAGATAAAAAACCTGCGTTTATTTTCACCCGGTGTTTGAGTCTTAGCCTCTTGAACCGCTGCACTTTGCACATCCTGAGCACTTGTATTTGTATCCTGAGCGCTTTGAGTTGAATTATCCGAAGCAGCCTCGACAACTTGGGCATCTTCACTCTCTGCCCTGTTTTTAAACCATGAGAGAGCAAAAACGCTCTGTGCATTTAGTGTCAAAAGAGAAAAAATTATAAAATAACTTAATATTTTTTTCATTTTATTATTAATACTCCAAATCCTTTTGAGTAATCTCGCGTTTAGGGAATTTATCCACAAATTCCTGAACTATGACATAGAAAGCGGGTGTTAAAACAGCCCCCAGTGTACATGCCGCAATCATACCGCCAAATACGGTAGAACCGACCGAAATCCTTGAGTTTGCACCTGCACCCTGAGCAAATATCATCGGTAAAACACCGAGGATAAAAGCAAGCTCTGTCATCATAATAGCCCTGAACCTCAGCTGCGCTGCTTTAATTGCCGCATCTTTTACGCTCAAACCGTTTTTCTCATGCTCCTCTTTTGCAAACTCTACAATCAAAATGGACTGTTTTGCCGCAAGACCGATTAGAGTAATCATACCGACCTGTGAGTAGATATCGAACGACTGATTAATCATCATCTGAAATATCAGTGCACCCAGAGCCGCAATGGGCGAAATCAAAAGTACGGCAATAGGAATTGTATAACTTTCATACAATGCAACAAGGAACAAATAAACAAACACAAGCGCCATACCGATTACCATGGCCGTTTGACCCGATGCCTCGCGTTCCTGAGCGGAAGTACCCGACCAGTCAAACGTTATATCGGATGGCAGAGTCTGCAGTGCAACCTGCTCCATGGCATCCATAGCATCGCCCGAGCTTTTGCCTGATGCCTGTTGACCTTGAATTTGTACGGACTGGTACTGGTTGTATCGTGTAATACTTGCGGTACCGACCGTTTGCCTTAACTTAACAACGGACAATATGGGCACCATAACGCCGTTATTGTTTTTAACATATATTCCCGAAAGATCGGTCGCTTTATCTCTAAATTTACTCAGAGCCTGCATTTGTACCTTAAATACCCTGCCGTACTTATTAAAGTCGTTTATATAGCGGGTTCCTAGAGTCGAGGACAAGGTCGTATAAAGCTCTTGCAAATCAATGTTCTGCGCAAGCGCTTTTTCATAATCTATCTCTACTATGTATTGAGGCACGTTTGCCTGAAATGACGTATACACACTTGAGAGAACAGGGTTTTGGTTTGCTGCGGCAACAAGTTTTTGCGCCCAGCTTTCAAGCTCCTGAGCGGTATATTCACCCTGAGAGAGCATTTGAAACTCAAAACCGCCCATCATGCTCATACCCGTGATTGCCGGAGGAGAAAATGCGACAATTGAAGCTTCCTTTACACTTGAAGCTATTGCGCGCACCTGATTTAATATAGCAACGTGAGATAAGTCCGTAGGTTTACCCTGAATTTTTCTCAAAATCCAGTCAACGGCATTAATTCTTCTCTCTTTGTACTCGTTCAACTGGATAATAACGGTTGACATATTTGTACCTTCACCGCCAAATACCGTTAATTTCTCGGGGTTAACACCTTCAATATTTTTAATCTGCTCGGTAAATTTCTTTGATACTTCTTCAGTTCTCTGCAAAGATGCACCGTCCGGCAATGTAATACTTGCAAGAAGAACACCCTGATCTTCGTCTGGAATAAAGCCGGTTGAGATAGTTTTAAAGCACACCAGCGTAAGCGCTACTATTGCGATATAGAAAATTACAACGAGTTTTTTATTGTAGACGAATTTTTTAACATATTCCAGATAAAAAACTTCAATTTTTTGAAAGACATCATTAAACTTGTGAACTATAACACTTGTTTCTTTAACAATTAACTCTTTTAGCGCCTTAAAGTGCGGATGTTTTGTGATGCCTAAACCGCCCGAGCTGTCATGCCGCCCGAGGAAGTGAGAACACATCGCGGGAGAAAGAGTAAGCGCACAGACGGCGGAAATTGCAATTGAAACGGCAATACAAACGGCAAATTGTTTGTACATAACACCTGTCATGCCGCCCATAAATACAATGGGGACAAAAACAGCCATCAAAACAAGAGCCATCGCAACAAGGGCGGAACCTACCTCCTGCATTGTAAGCTGGGTAGCTATTATTGCGGATTTACCCTCTTTTATGTGCCTGTTAACGTTTTCAATAACAACGATAGCATCATCGACAACGACACCGACCGCAAGTACGAGCGCAAACAATGACAAAAGGTTTATTGACATGCCAAGCGCTTTAAGCGCGATAAACGTACCCACAAGCGATACGGGAATTGTTATGCAGGGAACAAGAGTGGCAAAAGCATCGCCCAGAAACAAAAATATTATCACAACAACGATAAAAGCGGTTAAAAAGATTGTAAATTCAACCTCTTTCATAGATTCATGGATAAAGTCCGCATCATCTTTTACGTATAAAATCTTAATACCGTTTGTAAGGCGAGAGTTTAACTCCTCAACCTTTGCTTTAACCGCATTTGAAAGGTTTATTACGTTCGCATCGGGCAATTGGGAAATTACAACAACCGCAGAGGGCTTACCGTTTACAAGACCCAAATTGGAGTAGGACTCCGCACCCAGTTCGACTTCTGCAATATCTTTCAATTTAACGTTTGAACCGTCGGAGTTTGAGCGGATAATTATATTTTCAAACTGTTCAACATCAGCCAGCCTGCCTTCTGTTTTAAGGGTAATTTGCAAGGCTCTTGGAGAATCGGTCGGGAGCTGACCCAGCGCACCTGCCGTTACCTGTGTATTTTGGCTTGTTATTGCGTTTTGAACTTCGCTCGCCGATATATTTAACCCTGCCATTTTCTGCGGGTCAAGCCATATACGCATTGAGTAATTGCCGCCGCCAAAAACACTTACATCCGCAACTCCCTCAACACGCTTAAGTTCGTCTTTAATATAAATTGAACCGTAGTTTGTAAGGTCTAATTGTGTCCAATCGCCTGATTCGGGATATAAAGTTAAAATTACAGCACCTGAACCCGACGAGCGGCTAATAGCCGTAACACCCGTTCTCTGTACATCTTCGGGAAGCTGTGATTGCACCTGCTGAATTCTGTTTTGAACGTTCATCAGGTTTATGTTCTTATCGGAACCGACTTTAAAGTACATAGTAAGCGTATAGCTTCCATCGCTCGATGTTGAGGTCATATACGTTAAATCTTCAACACCGTTCAGTTTGTTTTCCAGAACGGTTGCAACGGAAGATTCTATTACCTCGGCACTTGCACCCTGATAAGAAGCGCTTACCCTTACCTGCGGAGGAGTAACATCGGGATAGCTCTCCTGTTTTAAGCTTAAAACGGAAATTAAACCCAGAATAACGATACAGACAGAGATTACAAGGGCAAATCTCGGTTTTCGTATAAAGAAGAATAATTTATCTTTGTCAAATATTTGCCTCATAATTTACCCTGACTACTCTTTCACATCTTCTTTTTGAACTATCTTAAGTTTTTGACCTTCCGCAGCTATGTTTTGTGTACCCGATACAACAACAATATCATCTAAATTTAAACCGCTGTCGACAACCCAGTTATTGTCGATATCATCCGATACTTTAATATTTGTTTTTACGGCTTTGTTATCTTTAACTGTCCACACATAATACCCGCTCATAGCATCGCCTTTTGTGCAAGACTGCGGGACGGTAACGAATTTTACAAGTTGCGGAGCCACAAGCTCAACTTTCATGTAATCACCCGGCATAAGCCAGCTTCTCTCATTGTCAAAAACCGCACGCATAAGGACAGAGCCAGAGTCTCTGTCGATTTTGTTATCTACAAAGTTAACTTTTCCCGTTTTGCCATACCAGCTTCCGTCTCCGAATTGAACACGCACAATAACGTCCTCAAAGCGGTTACTTGCCTTTAAAAGTTTTACAAAATCATCGCTCTTTAAGCTGAATGTAACATACACAGGGCTGATACTTGCAATATTTACAAGCGAACCCGAGGTCGGGGTTACATAGTTCCCCTCGGTAATATTTACCTTGCCTATTCTGCCGTTAATGGGGGATTTAATGGATGTGTAGCTGAGATTTACCTTGGCAAGTTCAAGTTGTTGTCTTGCGGCATCATAGAGTGCCTGATTTTGGTTTCTGGTTGCAAGGCTCTGGTCAACATCGGAACGGCTTATTAAATCCTCCTTGATAAGTGCATTTGCACGATTAAGCTCCTGCTGTGCATTTTTTAAAAGAGCGCTGTACTGATTAACAGTCGCTCTTGCATTGTTAACTTCGATTTGGAATTCTCTGGGGTCAATTTGAAAAAGGAGCTGACCCTTTTTTACAAAGTCGCCTTCGTTAAAATGTTTCTTTATTAAAAAACCTGAAACACGCGCAATTACGTCAACAGAATACTTTGCCTCAACCCTTCCCGTTGCTTCTGCCGATACATTTACTTCTTTAACATGGGGTTTATCTACCTCTACCTCTTTTGGCATCATCATGGCGCGTTTTTGGATAATGCCCGCAACAAAACCTGATGTTTTGTTGTAAATTATAGGCACGATTATAATAAGTAATACTACTATTCCCCATTGTTTTCTGGATAAATTAATTTTCACTTTTTCTACTCCCCTTCCCATGCAAAGCATAGAAACTCTAACAGTATTTTAAAATACTTTATTTTACACTGTCAATTAGAGAATGTAATTTATACACCATTTAGACTGTCTTATTGCCGTACAAAAAATTTCGCAGTTCGGCTTTTGCCGACGAGCTTACATGTGCGCGTTTAACAATATCGTAGGCTTTATCGATTTTAGCATTAATGTATTCAATGAATTTTTGTTGATTTGAGCCCATAGCAATAAGGGATAAGTTATTTGCAAGCTTTAAAACACTATCCATTGAAATATTCGGCGAAATATCGACTATTGGTTTTATTTGCGACCCGCCGTCAGGTATAATTACATTATTTATACAATAAACAACTACGGGCAAAAAGTTTTCATCCGAACATATTTGAGGGTCGATATTATTCGATAAAATATCACTCCTTACGGAATACAGTGCCGAAATCATTGTACTTGTGAGGTTTGACATCTCCTCAGGGTTGTCTTGTATAAACTTATAAAATACTTTTTGAATATAGTTATACTGCTCATCGGTCAGCTCTGAGCGCATGGAATTTAAAATAACGGCATTTGTCATGGGGATTTTGTTTTTCTTGCACCAGTCCTCAAAAATTTTGAACAAACCCTTGGGAGCAAAGCTTATTGTATATTCACTGACACTGCTGGGTGCTGAAATTGACATATCTCTTACAAATTGCCATGCCTGCAAAAATGCCTGTGAGGATTTTTTACATGCCCACGAGTTAACCTTCCAGAATTTTGCAAACACTTCCTGTTGAGGTTTAGATGTTTTATCTTTGTTGCCGAGCAATACCTCATCATTAAATTCCGTATTGTGTTTTCTGAAGAATTTAACAAGGTGCTTTTTAATGCTTCTGCCTTCCTGAGTGTTATTCCAGGCGTATAGTGCGACATCACGCAAAAGCTCTTTTTGCTCGGGATTATTTTCAAAGTATTCTTTTTGTCTGTTTGACATTTCAACAAGCTTCTCGGGGTGCAGTCCGTAATAGTTAACCAAACCCTCGGATATATGCTTTTTGTGCATCTCACTCAGGGGACCCCCTGGTATATAAACCGGCTCGCCCTGTGCGGTCTGGATTTTTCTCTCCATGGACTCGGCGCGCCTTTGGGTCATAAAAGAAGTAATGCGCGCATTGTAGTCTTTATCCGAAAATTTAAGTACATGTGCGTAATCTCTGTCAAAAGTCGGAATATTAAGCTTTTTCATTGTATGGTATAAATCAATACCGTTTGAATAGTTCTTAAGGTCGTTTAAGGAAAAACCCTGTGCCCAGTAAAGCTTTAAAAGCTGCATTGCAACATCTTCATCTTTTGAAAAATTTTCGATTTCACCTTTTTTGACTCTTGCTATAAAAGAATCCGGCTGATAATTTATTTCCGAATCGCTTAATACGCCGCTAAACTCGTCAAAAAGTGCTTTTACATCATCAAGATTATAGCAGTCGTTCAGCATGGAATATTTTTGTTTATGAATATCTATAAGCCTAAGGTTGGCGGGGTTTCCCGTTTCAATAATCGAGAGTGCAAGTTCGTGTATATCTTTTGGAAATTTATCCCCCTTGCGGGCGCCGTTTTTAATACTCAGCTTATCAAGGTTTTCAACACTCTGTTTCAAATTCAAGCTGCTGCCGCCGCAAAAGCTTAAGTAGTGGGCATATGTCGGCATGGGCAATGCGCTTCGCCCCGAGTATGTGTTGTTGTTTATTTTTTTATTAAACGTTGTTTTATCAAATAAATTAATGTTGTTAGTTAATGTTCCGGTAATTCGCATAATACTCCCTGTAATTCCAAACTGTGACAAGACGTATAAAACCCCTGAAAAAAATTATTTGCCATCCAAAATTTCACACATTGACTCGTATGCAGCTTGAATTACATAATCCATATCCGCCTTTTCTATTATTAAAGGAGGATTAAAGTAGATAACATCACCCAGAGGACGAAGTATTACACCTTTTTCAAGTGCTTTTTTATAAATTTGATAACCTGTCCTGAGGTTTGAATTAAATGGGGTTTTTGTATTTCTGTCATCAACAAGCTCAATGGCATTTATTAGCCCTATCGAGCGAATATCCCCCACATTTTTGTGATTTGAGAATTTATCCTTAATTTGAGAGTTAAAATAAAGCGCCTTTTTCCGTGCTTTTTCAATAACATTTTCCTCTTCTAATATTTTTAACACTTCTAGCGCTGCAGCACAGGCAAGCGGGTTGCCGCTGTAGGTATGCGAATGCATAAAAGCTTTTCCTTCATTGTAGGGCGCATAAAAAGCATCGTAAATTTTGCGCGTGGTTATTGCAAGTGCCATAGGCATATATCCGCCCGTCAGACCTTTTGACAGGCACATAATGTCGGGGGAAATTTCCGCATGGTCACAGGCAAACATTTTTCCCGTTCTGCCATAGCCTGTGGCAATCTCATCCGCTATCAGGTGAACATTGTACTCATCGCAAAGTTTGCGAAGGTCGCTCAAATATTTTGGAGAGTATATTTTCATACCTGCTGCCGCCTGAACAAGGGGTTCAATTACAATTGCGGCAGTGTTATTGCCCCATTTTTCAAAGCAAGACTTTGCATGCTCAATACACCGAGCATTGCAGTCTTTGGGGTTTAAACCGTAAGGACATCTGTAACAATCCGGTCCCTGTATTCTAATTACATCAAGCAAGACCGGTTTATATATTTGCGAATACAAATCCACCCCGCCGACAGAAAGCGCACCTATCGTTTCGCCGTGGTACGCATCCGTCAGTGCCATAAAACGGGTTTTTTGCGGGTTTCCTGTCTGATAATGGTACTGAAAGCTCATTTTCATCGCGGCTTCAATCGCACTTGAACCGTTATCGGTAAAACAAAATTTTTCCAGCCCCTCCGGCAAAACATGCGAAAGCTCCTCGCAAAGCTCAATTGCTTTAGTGTGCGAAAAATTTGCAAAAATTACATGTTCAAGAGTATCAAGCTGTTTTTTAACGGCATTTGAAATTCTTTCGTTACAATGTCCGAGAAGATTGCACCACCAGGAACTTACCACATCAATATATTTTTTTCCGTCATAAGAAAAAAGGTTAACACCCTGCCCGCGCTCGATTATAACAGGCTTTAACTCCTCATAATCCATCATCTGGGAACACGGATGCCAGATATATTTCAAATCCTTATTTACAATTTGCGAACCGACACTGTCCATACAACCTCCAACATTTTAATTATACAACTTAAAAAATGTATAGTATTATAAAAATGTAAACAACGGAGATAAGCATGTCGCAGGTAAGAATTTTAAACATACAGTTAAACGCCAAAATGGGCGATAAATTATACAATTGCAACAAAGTGGGCCGGTTTATAAGCAACAATGCCAAAAACGGGCTGGATCTTGTTATTGTGCCAGAGTTTTTTTCCACGGGGATTGACGGCACAAGCTTTGTTGAGCACCCCGAAACACAGGAAAATTCGGGAGTTCTTGCCTACTTTAGCGAACTGGCAAGACAATTTTCGACAAATATAATTTGCGGCAGCGTAATAGAAAAAACACCCGAAAACAAACTCTATAACACTTCATATGCGCTTGACAGGAAGGGCAAAATCGTCGGCAAATACAGAAAAATTCACCTTTATAACTATCTTGGCGGAAACGAAGGAAACACGATAACCCCAGGGAATACGCCCGTAGTAGCCGATTTTGACTTTGCAAAAGTAGGCATGTCGATATGCTTTGATATAAGATATCCGCAGCTTTACAAAAGTCTTATAAAAATGGGTGCGGAAATAATTGTATCGCCATCCGCCTGGTGTATTCCAAGTTCATCCAATGCCGATGAAATGGCTGATTTTATAAATTGCTGGAGGGCGTTTAATGTATCAAGGGCGGCGGAAAATCTTGTCTATTTTATAACCTCAAATTTAATCGGAATAAACAGCCGCTATCTTTATTGTATAGGCAACTCAATGATAACAGACCCTTACGGCAAAATCATCTCGAACGGACAAAACAGCGAATGCGCCGTTTATGAAAAACTTGATATGGAAACAGTCAGAAAACTGAAAAAACAGTATCCGATTTATTCCATAGACTGATTTTTGTTGTGAACCAGAGAGGAAATAAAAGCCGCAACAATAAACACCAGCCCCAAAAATCCGGTTACAACCTCGGGTACTTCTTTAATTGCCGAGAACAGCATAATACAGGAAAGAGCACCGATTGCCCAGTGAGCGCCATGTTCAAGGTAAATATATCTTGCAAGCGTCTTTTTCTCGACAAGCATAATCGTCAAAGACCTTACAAACATTGCACCTATTGACAAACCGATTGTAATAATCAAAATGTCTTTACTTAGAGCAAAAGCGCCCAAAACGCCGTCAAGTGAAAACGATGCATCAATCAGCTCGAGATACAAAAAGCCTGCAAAACAGCTGCTTTTTAAACCAAGCCCGGTACTTTGCGTTGAATGCGGGAGATTTTCACCATGTTTTTCAAGCATATGTGATAAACCGTCTATGAGCAGATAAACTATAACACCCCAAATACCTGCAATTACAACTTCAAACCTTGACTCAGCGAGTACAAAGTGCTGCATTGTATACAGGGCAATAAGTGTCAGGGCAACCTGAATTCCTTTAAAATCGCCGAATTTTGCAAGTTTTGACTCTATAAATTTAATCCAGTGGACATCCTTTGACGAATTAAAGAAATAAGATAAAAATAACATCATAAGGAATGTTCCGCCGAAAGTAATAATCGGAGGGTGCGAAATGTGCAGATAATGCGCATATTTATCGGCATCGGTAAGCGCCATATTGGCAACTTCCACAAGACCCAAACGCGAGAAAATCGCAACAACCAAAAGCGGGAACAAAAACCTCATGCCAAAAACCGCGATAATTATACCCCAGGTTAAAAACCTGTGCTGCCACTTTGGCGACATTTTCTCCAGCCGGCCGGCATTAACTACGGCATTATCAAATGACAAACTGACTTCCAGCACGCTTAACACAAAAGCGATAAATATACAGGTTAAACCCGTTCCGCTGTGGACATGTTCACCCCATAAATATGCAAGCGCAAAGCCAAAAGCAGTAACAATGTAAGATCCGATAAAATACTTGTGCATAACTATCCTAATAAAATGTAAAAATGGGCCCGGAGGGATTCGAACCCACGACCAAGGGATTATGAGTCCCCTGCGCTACCGCTGCGCCACAGGCCCGTGACGACTTAGTTTTATTCAATTATCATACGGGCTTGCGGTAGCTGCGCTACCTTCCCTCTCGAAAAACGTGACATTTAGTCACCTTTTTCTCGGCAGAGTGCCACAGGCCCGTGACGACTTAGTTTTATTCAATTATCATACGGGCTTGCGGTAGCTGCGCTACCTTCCCGCGCACAATACACAGTCTGCCGTGCACCTGCTTTTCAATTACATAAATAAAACTATCAGAAAAAGACATGAAAATCAAGTACAATTGTACGGCAATAACTGACTGCGGCAAAGAGGCAAACCTGCAAGCCGCAAATAGGTTCTAGTCCGTTATATATCCGGCTATTGCCGATTTAGCCGCAACATAGGGAGAGGACAGGTAGATAAAACCTTTTGTATTGCCCATTCTGCCCTGAAAATTTCTGTTCTGCGTTGCAAGGCAAATTTCGCCATCGCCCAGTATGCCGCCGTGTACCCCAACACAGGGTCCGCAGCCTGCAGGTAAAAATGTTGCGCCCGCCTCGATAAATGTTTCAATCAACCCTTCACGCGCTGCCTGCAGGTATATTTTGGGTGAAGCAGGCACGATAATCATCCTGACATCAGGATGTTTCTTTTTGCCTTTAAGAACATTTGCAACAACGCGCAAATCCTCAATCCTTCCGTTTGTGCAGGTGCCCACAAACACCTGATTAACTTTTACATTATTTAACTCGCTTGCAAATTTTACGTTATCAACCGTGTGCGGGCATGAAACACAAGGTTTAATATCATTTGCATCTATTTCTATAACACGCTCATATTGCGCATCATCATCCATTTTGATATCAACAAACTTGTCTTCTCTGCCGTTTGCCGCAAGAAATTCATATGTCTTTTCATCCGTTTCAAAGAGTCCCGCCTTGGCGCCTGCTTCAACCGCCATATTTGCAAGGGTAAAGCGCTCTGACATCTGCATATTTGAAATTGCCTCGCCGCAAAACTCCAGAGCACGATATGTAGCGCCGTCCGCGCCGATTTTACCTATCAAATACAGCATTAAATCTTTTGAGCAGACGTTTTCTCTAAACTTTCCGTTTACGACAATTTTAAAAGAGGAAGGAACCTTGAGCCAGGTTTTAGCGAGCGCAAAGGCTACCGCGATATCTGTTGAGCCCATACCTGTGGCAAAAGCACCCAGAGCACCCGAGGTGCATGTGTGAGAATCGGCACCGACCAGTATTTCACCCGGATTAACAAAACTCTCTACAAGTCTTTGGTGGCATACACCCTCTCCTATATCCGATAAAACCGCGCCATACTCCCGTGCAAACTCTCTTATCACAAGGTGTGAATTTGAAAGTTCTTTCCTCGGGCTCGGGGCGGCATGGTCAATAAAAAGTATGGTACGCTCAGGGTTGGCAAGTTTTTCTTTACCAAGCTTTTTAAACTCTTGAATAGTAAGCGGTCCCGTGCCGTCCTGAACAGCGGCGACATCAACCCGTGCTATAACAAGTTCACCGGGGCAAACCTGTTTATCACAATGATTAGATATAATTTTTTGTGCAAGAGTCATTTTGGACATAAAACCCCTTCCGTAAGCTACAGCTTAATTATAGAACAAAAAACATTTTTGTAAAATTTTTGATAAAAAAGCCTAAAAATGCTACAATGATTTCAATTAAATATGTGATACCTTACTAGAGATTTTTTTGGATAATAATATAGGACAGTTCGGAGAATAAATAATGGATTTTGCAGCAGTCATAGGTACATTTTTAGGTTTCGCTTTTATCATAGCCGGTATGATTATGGAAGGCGGAAATATCGGGCAAATTCTGCAGATAACAGCAGCGTTTATCGTAATAGGCGGTACGTCGGGCGCGGTATTTTTAAGCTTTCCCATTGCTGACTTTAAAACTGCATTTTCACTGCTGAAAACTGTATATTTTAATCAGGTGCCCGATTATAATAAATTAATCGCGGAAATTGTTGATTACAGCCAAAAAGCAAGGAAAGAAGGCGTTATTATACTTGAAAAAGAAGCCAAAAGAGCCTCTGACCCTCTGCTTGCTCTGGGACTTGAAGCGGTGGCAGACGGCGCTGACCCTTCGCTTGTTAAAGAAATGATGGAAAACCAGCTTGCAAGGCTTGAAGAAAAAGTTCAAACGGGTGCGAAAGTATACGAATCCGCAGGCGGATACGCTCCGACACTGGGTATCATCGGTGCGGTTATGGGTCTTATTCAGGTTATGCAGAACCTCTCCGACCCTTCAAAACTTGGTGCGGGTATCGCCGTTGCGTTTGTTGCGACAATTTACGGTTTGTTCCTCGCAAACCTTATTACAATCCCGTATTCAACCCGTATTAAACAAAAATATCAAAAAATATTTGTTGCAAAAGAAATAATTATATCCGGCGTTCTTTCAATTCAGGCAGGAGAAAGCCCCGCACTCATCGAAAGAAAACTTGAAACTTATTTAACGGACAACAAAAAGAAAGCAGACAAGAAAGAGGCTAGTGCTTAATGGCAAAGAGAAAAAAACACGAAGACCATGAAAATCTTGAGCGTTGGCTTGTATCATACGCAGATTTTATGACGCTTCTTTTTGCTACGTTTGTTGTGCTCTATGCCCTGTCACAAGTAGATGCAAGCGATTTTGCAAAGCTTGAAGATGCTCTTAAAAGGGCGTTTCAGTCAAATATGTTTGACGGGCAGGAAAGCATTCTTGAGAGTTCAAGTTCGATTTTTGACGGCGCAAGCGGCGCAACAAGTCCGATTATGCTGGAATATTTAAGCCCGAGATACGAGCAGGATTCATATGAAGAAATAGAAAAATCCATAAACGATATGAACCTTGACGGTGTCGAAGCACAGATAGACAGCCGCGGACTTGTTATAAAACTCTCTGACAACGCTTTAACATTTAAGTCCGGCTCGGCGGAAATAACGCCCGATTCGCTTGTCCCGCTGGGGGAAGTTGCAAAGCTCATAAAAGAAAAATTTGCAATACATATTATAAGGGTCGAAGGACACACGGACTCTGACCCCGTAAGTAATTCTATTTACCCTTCAAACTGGGAACTATCAAGCGCAAGAGCCTCAAGCGTAGTAAGACACCTGATAAACAACTACAAGTTCAGCCCCTCAATATTTATCGCAGCAGGCTATGCCGACACCGTGCCCGTAGTAAAAGGTAACTCACAAAGGGATAAACAGAAAAACAGACGCGTTGAAATTGTTGTGTTGAAAAATAAATACAAAAATATCAACTCGAAAAACATTGAAACACTCTCCCAGCTTGGCAACAGACAAAATGCAACAGTGTCTGAAGCAGTAAGAAAGCTTACGGGAGATGATGAAAAACTTCTTGAAAACGTAATAGACTTTAAGCAGGTTTACAAAAACGAAACAAGAAGGATTGAAAAAATAGAAAACAGTGAAAACATCGACAAAATGCAGCAAAGACCCGATTTTTTGGAGTAGATAATGAAAAATAAGTCATATGAGTATTTTGTGATATTCGGCGGCGGCGGCATAAGAGGAATAAGCTATGTCGGGGCATACAAAGCGCTTATGGAAGCAAACGTCAAAATTACCGGTTACGCAGGCTCCTCAATAGGCTCGGTATTTGCGGCATTATGCGCCGTGGGTTTTGAAATTAACGAGATTGAAGACTTTTTCTTATCAATAAATATCGAATTTTTTAAGGATATAAATTTTAATTTCGGAAGCCAAATTGCACTTTCAAAAGGGGAACTGCTTCTTGAGTGGATAAGAGATAAAATCGAATCTAAATTTTACGCACAGGCTTATAAAAAGGGTCAAATGCCCCATGTCAGGTTTAAAGATTTAAAAGAGGATCTTATTATCTATTCAACAGACCTGACAAACAACAAATACAACGAGTTTTCAAAGGAATGCACCCCTGATGCCGAAGTGGCGCTTGCGGTAAGGGCATCTGTCAGCATGCCGGGGCTGTTTAAGCCGCTTGACATAGGCGGGGATTTAATAGTCGACGGCGATTTGGCAAAAAGCTGGCCGCTGTGGAGGCTGAGCAAAACACTAAGCAATAAAAAAGAGAGAATTTTAGAATTCAGGCTTGAAGATACAAGGGGAAGAAGGAATATAGATACGGCGCTTGACTACTTAAATGCCGTCTACAATACAATTTCAGGTTTTGCCACGGATTACATTATAGACCTTTACGGGCAAAAAGATAAATTTGACTATATTAAAATAGACACGGATAACATATCCGTAATGGATTTCATGCTGAGCGAGTCCAAAAAAGTGGAACTTGTTGAAACAGGGTATAAAATTACTTCCGACTATTTTAAAAACGTTTTGCCGCAAAAGCGCAAAAAACTTTTTGATAACTATTATCAAATTCAGCTGTTTTTACTCAAATTCAAAAAAGAATTTGAAGCAAATAAAATAAGAAATGCTTATTTGATACTTTGCGAGCTGTTTTCGCACCTGTGCGAGCATAAAAGATACATTGATTTATATATTTATGACAATCTGCTTGAGTTTAAAAAGCAGTTTGACGACAATTTAGAGCAAAAAACGGCGTTTTTCTTCATAAACGATATGAAGCTTTTAAATAAAAACCTTGTTGAAAAAAATATGAATGAGTTAATAAAGACAGTAACTTTAAAGACAATAGAAATTAAAGATTAAAAATACAGTCTACAATGTCATCTTCAAAAGCTTTCAGTGATTTTGAGGACTTAGTAAAACACTGAATAATGATAGCAAAAACGACATCATCTCTGTTTCTTGTCTTAAGCACCCCTACAAGCGAGCTTAAACCCTGATGTGTTCCGGTTTTTGCCCACAGGTCGCCTTTTAGATAACGCAAACGTTTTTTTAGAGTGCCCTCGTCCGCGCCTTCCATATACTCTCTTATGTCCTTGTTTTTATCAAGCATTAAAAGTGCATCTACGAGCCACTTTGTACTTGCGGCATTATATCTTGAAACTCCGCTGCCGTCTACAATTTTAATATATCGCATATCAAGATTTGCATTTTTATAAAAAGAATAAAACATTTCAATGGCATTTTTGGTGGTGCCAAGGCTCATGCCGTTTACAGACTTCATTCCCTTGTTTTTTGCATATACGGAACCTGCCACCCTGAATAAAACCTCTGCCGAAAAGTTATCGGAATATTTTAAAATAGGCTCTGAAACCTCCTCTATAGTGTGATAAACGCAGGCAACTTTTTTTGCACCTGCGGGAAGCTCCTTGAAGTAGAATTTATCCGTATATGGGATTGAATACTTGCCAAAAGCACTTTCAAGACGCGAGATAAAAAAGTATTTAGCATCGCTTACAGGAATAATAACATCGCTGTCTTGCGAGATTTTTCCCTTGAGGGTTATTATATTCTGCATGGACGAATAGTTTTTTACAAGGTCAAAATCATCTTCATCACTTATTTGCAGCTGATTTATGAAAGAAAATCTGTATTTATCATTTTGAACAAAGTTTATTGACTTTCTGTCAGAAGAAATTACCAGTCTGACTTTTACTTTGTTGTTATCAATTATATAAGGACCAATCGGCGCAATCGCAGGCCAGAAATCATCTATACACCAGCCGTCGGGATAAGGGTTTGCGCTAATAATCTTATCATCGATATAAATATATTTTATGTCTTTAAAATCTACATTTTTTTTAAGCTTTGAAACAAGTTCGTATAAATCCGAACGGCTTAAAAGCGGGTCGGCGCCGAGTTTTAAATATAAATTACCACCGTGTGTATAAAACGCAGTTTCAAATTTATAGTCCTTGCCCAGCGTATCAAGCGCGGAGGCAAAAGTAAAAAGTTTTAGCGACGAAGCAGTATTTAAATGCTTATTTTCGTTTTTGGAATATAAAACTTTAGATGTCTTTAAGTCTTTTACGTATATTGAAACGGTTGATGCACCGTCCAGATCCTGCTCGGATATGACCTTTGCAAAGTCATACGAAAAAGGCGCACAGAGAGTCTGCAGCGGAAAAAAGCAAAATAAACATAAATAGAGTATAATTTTTCTCAACATTTAATTTCCTCGCAGCAGAATTCTTTAACAGTAAAACCAAAGTCAAAAACATGGCGATTATTGAGGTTTGGATAAGTTTCTCTTGTATTTGAAACATTATCTGTATCAATTTGAAAATACATAAATCCTTTATTTTCGTCAAGTGAACTCAATAAATTTCCCATAGAATCGTATACGCAGGATTGACCCGAGTTGTATACATTGCCTGTAATTTTTCCGCACTGGGAAAGAGCAAGAAAATAACACTGGTTCTCAATTGCTCTTGAAGCAGCCATTTGGGAATATTGAAGTGCGCGTGTCATAGGCCATGCGGAAAGATTGACAAGCATATCAACAGGTTTTTTAAGGTTTATATAACTTCTAAATAACTCGGAGAAGCGAATGTCGTAGCATATTGAAACGCCGAAGCGAACACCCTCTATTTCAAATACGCATGGGTTAAGTCCTGCAGATAAAACACCCTCGCCGTCAGGCGTGTAGAGATGTATTTTATCGTAAAAGCCGACAAGCGAGCCGCTTTTTGTAATTACGGGCATGGAATTTTTGCAGCCATCATTTGTTTTTCTTATAAAAGAGCCGCCAAAAATATTAACATTGTATTTTTTTGCAAGCTTTGACAAAAAATCAACCGTTTTACCCTCATCGCAGCATCGGATAAAGCATTCGGGATACCAGCCGACACTCCAGACCTCGGGCAAAAATAAGAAATCGGGCTTAATATTATTGCTTTTAAAAATTTCCTCTAAATATAACTCAAGAGCACGAAAGTTTTCATCTATATTTGCAATAACAGAGGGGATTTGAAGCGCCAAAATATTTTTAATCATCTACAACTCCTCCGGAGATGAAATTTTGCCCGTAACGGCGCTCGCTGCAGCGACGGCAGGAGAAGCAAGGTAAACTTCGCTTTCAGGGTGCCCCATTCTGCCGACAAAATTTCGATTAGTGGTTGAAATCGCCCTTTCGCCCTGTGCCAAAATTCCGCAGTGACCGCCAAGACACGGCCCGCAGGTCGGAGTAGAAACCGCACCGCCGGCTTCAATTATAGTTTGAATGTAACCTTTTTTAACAGCTTCAAGATATATTTCCTGTGTCCCCGGAAAAACAATTAAACGCACATCGGGATTAACCTTTCTGCCCGTCAATACTTTTGCCGCAACTTCAAGGTCAGACAATCTTCCGTTTGTACAGCTGCCTATAACCGCCTGATCTATCTTTATATCGCCGATTTTTGAGATGGGGCAGGTATTTTCAGGCAGGTGAGGTTTTGCAACCGTCGGCTCAATTTCTGATACATCATACCTTAAAACGCGCTCATAGCTTGCACCTTCATCACTCGTATAAAATTTAGGCTCTCTTATGCTTCTGCCTTTTAAAAATTCGCGCGTAATTTCATCGGGTACAATTATTCCGTTTTTTGCCCCCGCTTCAATTGCCATATTGCAGATTGTAAACCTGCCGTCCATAGGCATATTTTCAATAACTTCTCCGCCTATTTCAAGTGTTTTATAAAGTGCGCCGTCTACCCCTATGTCGCCGATAAGGTGCAAAATCAAGTCTTTTGCGCTTACCCATTTATTTAACTTTCCGAAAAATTCAACCTTTATGGCTGAGGGTACCTTAAACCAGGTTTCACCCGATGCCATTGTACAGCCTAAATCAGTTGAGCCGACACCGGTTGAAAAAGCGCCCAGAGCACCGTATGTGCAGGTGTGCGAATCTGCGCCTATAATTAAATCTCCCGCCGTGACTATCCCCTTATCGGGCAAAAGTGCGTGCTCAATGCCCATTCTGCCGACTTCAAAGTAATTGACAAGTTTTTGCTCACGTGCAAAATCGCGTACTATTTTTGCCTGCCCTGCGGACTTAATGTCTTTATTCGGGACAAAGTGATCGGGCACAAGAACAACTCTTGAAGGGTCAAAAACGTTTTTTACCCCGATTTTTTTGAACTCGGAAATTGCAATCGGACCTGTAATATCATTTGCAAGAGTAATATCAACCTTTGCACTGATTAATTCGCCCGCTTGCACAAAATCCTTGCCGCAGTGAGCCGCAAAGATTTTTTCGGTGATAGTCATCGGTCTTGACATATTTATTTTTTCTCCGCCTGTTTTGCCTTAATCTCCATTATGGATTTGTGCGCCATTACATAAAGTGCACAGGTTTTTGAGCCGTTCATATACCATGCACAGCGTTCTTGCGAACAAACGACCGTGTGTTGGTTTCCTGCAGACATCAGCGGGCAAATAGGAATTGTTGCCATTTAATCCTCTTTTCTATTTTATACTCTTTTCCAATTCAAGTGCTTGTTTTACCATGTTGCAATTCGTTTCGTCACAGCGTTTCTCCTGTTCCTTATATATTCTTGTGCGATTAATCACCTCGTCAAAGTCGATTTTATGGGCATCAAAGTCCGGTCCGTCAACACAGGCAAATTTCACTTCGCCGCCGACAGTGACTCTGCATGCGCCGCACATGCCTGTGCCGTCAACCATAATAGGGTTCATAGAAGCCTCTGTTTTTATCCCTTTGTCGCGGGTTAAATCAGCAACGGCTTTCATCATGGGCATAGGACCAACAGCAATTGCATAATCAACTTTTTCCCTTGCAATAATGTCGCTCAAAACGCCGGTAACAAAACCTTTTGTACCAAGAGAACCATCGTCAGTCGTAATATAAAGCTCACTGCAGGCATTTTTCATTTTATCCTGCCAGAAAATTAAATCTTTGTTTCTTGCACCCATAATCATATATACCTTATTTCCCGCATCTTTAAATGCTTTTGCAATAAGGTAGCACGGTGCAGCACCGTAGCCGCCTGCAAGACAAACAACCGTGCCGTATTTTTCAATGTGGGTCGGCATGCCAAGCGGACCTACTATATCTTCTATTTCATCGCCGACACCGAGTTTTGAAAGTTTTTTTGTGGTGTAGCCAACAGCCATGTAAACAATTGTAAGCTCCTGTGTATCCCTGTTATAGTCGGCAATTGTAAGAGGTATTCTTTCCGAGTTTTTATCTACGCGTAAAATAATAAACTGTCCCGCCTGAGCGTTTTTAGTTATAAAAGGTGCCTTAATTCTTATTTCATACTGATTTTGACAAAGCTCTTTTTTGTATAAAATTTTATATCCCACTTTATCCTCCATTTTATTCTCTTTATTATATAATACAACACAAATAAAAAAGCGGAAATATAAAAAATATTTCCGCCGAAAACTTAACAAAGAGTTTTTCTACAACATTAAGCCGAGCCGCGCCGCATTGCCCGCCGCACCGACAATATCGGACAGATTGTCAAGAGGATTGTAGTCTTGCTGTTGAGCGTAAATATTATTAAGATTTGAGTAGTAAGAATTTGAAAGATCTGACAGGTTTTGGCTTGCACCAAGCATGTTTAACATATTTGAAAGCACCTGCTGACGGTAATTGTTTAAATAATCCAAATACTCAAATCTTTTTGCAATTTCATCTTCTGTCAGTTCTTGCCTGTACGTCTGGACATCCTGTGAAAAATCAGAAATCGCGTTTGCTCTTGAGTCCTCAATTTCAGAGAGATTATCCAAAAATATCGAATTGTCAAAGTTGCCAAAGCGTGCTGCAACGTCGTTTTGCAGCTCATTTATAATGGGTATATAAATGTCATTAATATCATCTACACCGTTGTCAATGTAAGACTGCACCTGACTGTCAAGGCGCTTTTGAGTATCGGCATCAAAGACATTAACCTTGGGCAGATTTAATGCAAACTGCTCCGAGGCATAGTCGTACGCCTTTTTCTCATCGGCATCCATATTATAGTAGGCACTTGTACCGGTGTTTGTAATATTAATACCTGCTTTGTCCTGACCGTTAACCTTTACGGCTGATGAGGGGTTGAAATAAACTACTTTTTTTGATTTTGTCATTTTTATAACCTTTCTACATTTTAGAGAAAGATCAAAAAACTTTTAAAAATAAGCCTGTAAGATGATTATAGTTTATTGCCTCAAAAAAATAAATTACCCGAATTACTCAATTTATAAAAAAACGGCGGAATATATCCGCCGTTTAAGTGTTTATAAAGCATTGATTACTCTTTTGTGTATTCTGCATCAATAACGTCATCCGAGTTGTTTTGGGATGAGTCGTTTTGTCCGCTCTCATTTTGGTTTCCTGCTGATTGCGCCTGTTCGCCTTCTTTTTGAACCTGGGCATAGGCAGCTTGTGAAATAGCATACATTGTTTGCTGCAATTCTTCAGACAATTTTTTAATTTCGTCATGACCTTTGTTTTCATCGAGTGCTTTTTTAAGTGCCGTTTTTTGTTCGTCCAGTTTGGTTTTGTCAGAGTCTGAAATTTTGCCTTCAAAGTCTTTAACTATTCTGTCTGCGGCACCGATTAAAGATTCTGCGTTATTTTTTGTTTCCGCTTCTTCTTTTTTCTTTTTGTCACTCTCAGCGTTAGATTCTGCTTCTTTCACCATTCTGTCTATGTCTTGTTCGGACAGGTTTGAAGAATTAGTGATTGTTATTTTTTGTTCTTTATTTGTTGCTTTATCTTTTGCCGTAACGTTTACGATACCGTTTGCGTCGATATCAAAAGTTACTTCGATTTGAGGCATGCCCTTCATTGCCGGAGGAATACCGTCTAAGCGGAACATACCGAGCGATTTGTTATCACTTGCCATAGGTCTTTCACCTTGCAGCACGTGAATATCAACTGCTGTTTGGTTATCGTCGGCTGTTGAGAACACTTGAGATTTTGAAACAGGTATTGTGGTGTTACGCGGAACAAGAGGAGTCATAACTCCGCCAAGCGTTTCAATACCGAGGGTTAAAGGAGTAACATCAAGCAAGACGATATCTTTAACTTCACCAGCCAGAACACCTGCCTGAATTGCGGCACCTACCGCAACAACTTCATCAGGGTTAACGGATTGGTTGGGTTCCTTGCCCGTGTATTCTTTTACAAGAGCTTGAACAGCCGGGATACGTGTTGAACCGCCTACAAGGACAACTTCGTTAATTTCATTTTTAGAAATTCCGGCGTCTTTGATTGCCTGTTCAACAGGTTTTTTACATCTTTCAAGAAGGTCGTGGCTTAAATCTTCAAACTTAGCCCTTGTCAATTGTAAATCCAAGTGTTTAGGGCCGTTAGCATCGGCAGTAATAAAGGGCAGATTGATATTTGTTTCAACAACGGAAGAAAGTTCGCATTTTGCTTTTTCTGCCGCTTCTTTAAGTCTTTGCATTGCTTGTTTGTCACCTCTTAAGTCAATGCCTTCCTGTTTTTTAAACTCATCGCACAACCAGTCGATAATCTTTTGGTCAAAGTCATCGCCGCCAAGGTGCGTATCGCCTGATGTTGATAAAACCTCATGGACACCGTCGCCGATTTCAAGAATTGAAACATCGAATGTACCGCCGCCCAAGTCAAATACCAGAACTTTTTCGGTTTTGTCTTTTTCAAGACCGTAAGCTAAAGCTGCCGCGGTAGGTTCGTTTACAATTCTGAGAACATCAAGACCCGCGATTTTTCCCGCATCTTTTGTTGCCTGACGTTGTGCGTCATTAAAGTATGCAGGAACGGTAATTACTGCGGATGTAACTTTTTCGCCCAAATAGTTTGAAGCATCGTCAGCCAGTTTTCTTAAAATCATCGCGGAGATTTCCTGCGGTGTATAGTCTTTGCCATCGATGTTTTTCTTATAATCTTCGCCCATGTGGCGTTTAATTGAAATAATTGTCTTATCGGGATTTAAGATAGCCTGACGTTTTGCAAGCTGACCTACAAGTCTTTCGCCTGTTTTTGAAAAACCAACGATTGAAGGGGTAGTCCTTGAACCTTCAGCGTTTGCAATAACTGTCGGTTTACCGCCTTCCATGACCGCTACGACGGAGTTTGTCGTACCCAAGTCGATACCTATTGTTTTAGCCATATATAATCTCCTATCTATCAAAATCTTTAACTATAATTTATCACCATATTTACATGCACTCTAAAAAATAAACAAAAAATTAATAATTTAATATTGCAAAATACAAAGTTAAATTACAGACTTGAGTGCAAGCAGGAGCAGTACAATGCCCGAGAATATTTGAAGAATTTTTGAGGGGAACTTTTTAAATAAATTTCCCAAATAAAAGCCCAAAAACGCATCGAAAAATGTAACAAAACCTATTATGAGAGAGGAATAAAAAATACTTACATCCAGAAATCTGATATTCACCCCTGCGGCAAGAGCATCAATACTCGTTGCAAAAGCAAGAGTTAAAAGACAGCCGACAGTGAGGCAGCAGGAAATTTCATCCCTGTCTTTTGCAAATATCGCATCGTAGAGAAATTTCAGACCGAGTATTAAAAATATCGCACAGGCAATAAACGAGCCGAAAGGTTTAAGAATGCCGTAAACTAAATTTGCAAAGTAATAACCCGCAACGGGCATTAAAAACTGAAAAGAGCCCGTAAACAGTGCTATCAACAGCGCATTTTTATTCTTGTTTTCCCCACACAAAATGCCGTAGGAAAAAGACACCGCCATAGCATCAACCGAGAGTGCAAAAGCAAGAAATATAATATCCGCTAAATTCATTTGTATATTTTACCACAAAGAGAAAAATCCAAAAGCATTATAGGTAACATCTTTGGGCTGCTGGGTATAATCCGACATATTAACAACGGAGTCGGGGTTAAACACAACAAGGCATGTATGGTAATTGGGTGCCGCGGCGTATGCGGCATCAATTTCAAGGTCGTCTTTTATTATATTTCTGCAATATTCATCCAGAACTCTTGTAGACACTTCCGATTTAACATTTGGAATATACGCGGGTCTGAGCGGGTCATATTCCAAAGGCTCGGGCTCAATTTCAAGGATTTGGTTTAATTTGTTATAAACCTCGGAATTAGCAATTTTATTGTAAAAACAATCGTTCAAACGCACAAATTTGCCGTTAGCGCCGTTGCTGCGCTTTGACCTTATAACATCCGCCTTTAGTTTTGCGGGAGAATAGTCATGGGCATCTGCTTCACATAGTGCAAAGTACATTCCGGGTCCAAAAGCCGCGTTTCTTGTTTTTCTTAAATCGGGTCCGTACTTCAGGATATTTTCAATACTTTCTCTTGATGTACCGTGTAAAACATTATGAAAACTGTCAGGGATAGTATCATCATTTATCATAAAATTTGAAACAGCATCTCTGATAGACCCTCTGCTTATGCCATGCCCCGAGGAAGAAGCAAAATCAAAAACGGCATGGTCAAGCTCATCAACAATTGCAGGGTTTAAGACAGTCATAGGCTCCCCGTCATTTGAGAGCACAATCTTTCCGCTGCTGTCGTAAACATTTGAAAAATATGGTTTTAAAAGCTCCTGTCTGTATTTTTCCTCTTCAATCGCTTCCTGCACGGGATTATACACCCTTGTATAGCGGGCATTTTGAGCATAATTACCGAAGGACACGCTGTCCGGATATACTTTATGCCGTGCGGGTTTAAAGTTATTTATTTTTTTCTGTCCTCCTTTTTGAGAGGCGACAAAGTAAGGGTTTGTACAAACGCTTTGAATTCTCATATATTTTTACCTTTTTTCAACACCTATGTATACAACACATATGAAGGCAAAAAATTGCCAAGTTCTAATGTAACACAATTATATGATAAAATAAAGTCAAAAAAGGATAGAGAAAATGAAAGAGATGATATTACAGTGGCTGATACTTGGAATACTTGCTATTTTTGCAATTTTGAGCGCTTTTATAGGTTCCAAATATTCCAAATTGCTCTCAAAATATTGCGAATTGTTAAAGTATTTAAAGTCGCTGTGCAACTGTATTTCAAGTGCCAGATGGGGAAATCTGCAGACAAGAGCGCAAAAAGGTCCCTCTGTTTTAACGACCGAAATATCAAAGAGTCTAAACAGCCTTTTAGAGAGTATTTTAGACAGAGATAAAATGATTCAGGAATATGTCGAAAAGGAAAAAGAGATTAATGACATTAAAGAGGACTTTATTGCCATGTTAACCCATGACTTAAAGGTTCCCATAATAGCTCAGGACAACACTCTTGATTTACTTCTCGAAGGAAAATTCGGGCAGTTGAACGCACAGCAAAAGGATGCCGTAAAAAACATAAAAATTTCAAATTCGGATTTAAGGCATCTTGTCGAATCGCTGCTTGATTCGCATAAATTCGAGAAAAAGGGCTTTATACCTAAAATTCAGGAAAATGTCATGCTGAAAGACTTTGTGGAAGATATAATTTCTCAGCTCAGGTCAACAGCCGCGCTGCACAATAAAATTATCAGAATTTATGACCATCTGGAGCCAAATTACAAAATAAGCACCGATATATTTTTGCTCAAAAGGGTAATCGAAAACCTTGTTTTAAATGCAATTACTTACGGCGCAAACTCCGACTATATTGATATAACACTTGAAAACAACGACACTCATTACATTATAAGAGTAAAAGACTACGGTCATGGAATATCAAAAGAGAACATAGATAAAATATTTAACAAATACTACAGCGCCGCAGAAATGTATTCAAAAGCAAGTATGGGATTGGGCTTATATTTATCAAATAAGATAATAAATACTCTAAACGGCTCAATTCGTGTATCAAGCGAAGAAAACAAAGGCGCCGAGTTTAGCATAATTATGTCTTAATAAAAAAGCGGCATGGTGAATTTTACCATGCCGCATAAAACAAAAAGTATTATTTAACTTTTACTTTTGGTACAACCGACATACCCGGAACGATGTTATACACATCTTTGTCAATTTCTTCATCAAATACGATTTTTACGGGTATTCTCTGAACGATTTTAACAAATGAGCCTACTGCGTTTTCGGGCGGGAACATGCTTGCTTTTGCACCGGAGCTTCTTTGAATAGAGTCGATTTTGCCTTTGAATTTTTTATCCGGATACGTATCAACTTTTATCTCTACAACCTGACCCGGTTTCATATGGCGAAGCTGGTTTTCTTTAAAGTTTGCAACGACCCAGACATCATCGGGAACAATAGTAAACAGAGGCGAGCCAACGTTAACATACATACCTTCTTCAACCCGTCTGCTTGAAACAGTACCGTCTTGCGGGGCATAAATTCTGGTATAAGAAAGGTTTAATTTAGCCTGATCGCGTTGTGCTTTAAGTTCTTTTATGTTGGCATCGGCTACTTTTGAATTACCTCCTTTAGACATAACTGCCTGTTCTGCGGATGTTTGTCTTGCAACTGCGTTGTCATATTTTGTTTGAGCATTATCCAGCATTTGTTTTGAAACGGCGCCGCCTTTGTAGAGGTTTTTATACCTTTCCAAATCGGCTTTTGCGGCTGCAATTTCCGAATTAGCCGCATCTCTTGCACTTACTGCGTATTTTTGCTCGAGCAGTGCCTTTTCATACTTTGCCTGAGCCTGCTCCAGCTTTATCTCATAGTCCGCGGGGTCAATAACTGCGACCAAGTCGCCCTTTTTAACCCTCTGGTTATCATCGATGTGTACTTCGATAATCTGTCCGCTTACCCTCGGGGCAACCTGGACGGTTGTTGTTTCAACATAAGCGTCATCCGTTGATTGGTACTTTAGTGCATTGTGCACAAAAAGCCCGACTAAAATCGCAGCCACAACAAGCAGCACGATTAATATTCGTTTTTTTAGCACTTTTTTCTCGTTTGAGTCTTCTTTTGTTTTAATTTCTTTTTCTTCCATTATTTACTCCTGCTTATATATGCATATCTACAATTTTTGAAATCGCATCACGCATTTTCTTTAATGACGCGCGCAAAATCAAAATATCTTCGTTACTAAATATTTTACACATTCTTTCATGGATAGGCTGAAATCTCAAAGTTAGTTCTTTTAAAATCTCCCGCCCTTCCTTTGTGATGTCCGTTTTACGCACCATGCGGTTATTTTTTAAATCGTTATATCTCTTAATAAAACCTTTTTTCTCAAGAGAGTCAAGTACTCTGCCCGTGTTCGCCCTGTCTTTCAGGATAAGTTTTGCTATATCACGCTGGCAAAGCCCCTTGTTACAATAAAGAGTATCCAATACCGCAAACTCCTCGGGCGAGATTTCAGAGCAAACCTGATTAAAAAGCTGGATTAAAAGAGCCTTGCAGTACCTTGAGGTAAGCTCAAGTTCATATGAGGGCGAGTCGGTATAATGCATTATTTTTATATCATCGGTATTGGTCGGCATAATCATTTTAAGTTATTATATTATTAATTTGTTGTAAAAAATACATGTTGCATTTGCAACAATGTTATGCTACCATACTATTGTTAAAAATGCAACAATAAAATAAAAGGAATTAAAAGAAGTGAAAAAGATAACAGCATTAACACTACTTGTCGCACTGCAATTATCTATGTACACTCCCGTGTTTGCAATAGAGGAGAACTCGGCAAAAGATACAGGCTCAAAGAGTGAACAGACAAGTGTCGAGCAGCCGAAAAAAGAAAAAAAAGGCTGGAGTTTATTTAAAAAGAAAAATAAAGAGGATAAATTCAGAGCAAAAGTTGAATATATAAACACCGACTGGTGGGCAAGCTTTCAAGACCCGTATTTAAACGAATATATAGCGCTTGCGCTGAATAAGAACCATGATATGAAAATTGCCACCATAAGTACGGAAGAATACTATCAAAACTACAGGGTGCAATTTGGTGCGGAACTGCCGCAAATAGGGGTAGGTTTTTCACCGGCTCTTGTTAAAATGCCCGGCACATCAGACAGCGTAGGCGCCTTTTCTCTGCCCGGCATTGCAAGCTATGAAGCTGATATTTTCCTAAAAAACAGAGATAAGACAAAATCCGTACAAAAACAATATGAAGCCTCGACAATGGATGAAAGAGCCGCATATATTTCGGTGGCATCTGCTGTCGGAACGGTTTATTTTAACATTGTAAGAATGGATAAAACAATCGAACTTCAAAAGGAAATAAACAAACAAAGACAAGAAATATACGACCTTATGGTTTTAAGTAATAAAGAAGGGCTTGCAAGTGCCGCAGACACCGTAAGGGCAAATAAAGCTCTTGTAAGAGGCGAAAGCGACCTTATAGAACTTGAAAAACAAAGAGAAAAGCTGCTCAATCAGCTTGCGGTCTTAATAGGCGAAAGCCCCGAGAATAAAGACTCGCTAAAAAGAATTACTCTGGATGAGCTGGTTATTGCTAACAGAGTTCCTGCAGAAATTTCCTCCGAGATAATCGAAAATCGTCCCGACTACCTGAGGGCTGCAAAAATGGTCGAAAAGGCGGGAATTGACGTAAGAGTAGCAAAAAAAGAATTTCTTCCGACAATCAGCTTAAGCGGACTTGCCTTCTTTAACAGCTTTGCAGACTTTGGCAGCTTATTTACAACAAAAAATATGCTCTGGTCGCTTGCGGCAAGCGCAGTTTGGCCCGTATTCACAGGCGGTCAGAGAATTGCAAACTTAAGACTCAAAAAAGCACAGTATGAAAGAGTTTTGCAAGAGTACCTGAAAACAAACCTTGAAGCAATTCAGGAAGTTAACGATGCCATGGTAAGCGCAAACCTTGACTGGGAAAAGCTCTCAAGAACACTCGAACAACAGGAACTTGAAGAAAAAGACTTCAGCTACAATGAAATGAAATATGCCGAAGGCACAATATCCAAGCTCGACTTAATACAGTTCAGAGAAAATTTATTGACAATCAACCAGCTTGTAGCACAACAAAAAACAGAATACCTTGTTGACTACATCGGTTTATATAAAGCATGCGGAGCACAAATATAGTTTATTCAATTCCTTTTCAATCCAAAGTCCGCAACCGGTGCGCCAAAGGCGCACCCAAGGAACGGGAGCCTGCAACTTTGAACCCCGCAGGCTCTTTTATTTTAATAATATGGTGTACACCCCGCAAGTTTTTCCCTTATTTTAGTGCGAAGTTTGCGCGAGGGAACGAAAATTTCTACAATATTAGACAAAATGCGCCCCGGTGACCTTTTTTGGGTTTTCGGGCGTTGGATCTTTATGTCAAAAATCTTTTCTAAATCCAAATCCGAGTATTCAATTTGCTTAATCTGTCCCGCTTTGTCATAGGTGCAATATTTTGGCATTAAACCTTTTTTCCACCCTTGAAAATGTATACTGTACATCCTTATTAACTTTGGCATATCGCCGCCGGGTTTTAAAAAATAAGGGTTATTTTTAGCATCAAATACTGTATAACTTACACTGCCAAACGGAGCACAGCCACCTATACTTGTATACTCAAAATTATCACTTATATAGCAGTCTGCAAAACCTGTATTTGAAGTATCAAGACATTTAACCCTGTTTAACCTGGTAAAAAAGTATATAAGGGTCATATCGCTGAGCGGCTTTGTTAATGCAAGCTCAATATTTCCTTCCCTGTAGTAAATATGTCTCTCACTCGGATTGTTTTCAAACTGCTTAAAAAAGTCATCATTTTTAAAAACTTCAGAGATAAAACTGCAAAACTCACCAAGTGCGCGGCTATTGTTGAAAAAGGAAGTGTGCGCGCTTGCATGAGAATAGGTTAAATCATAATTATTTATAAAATCAAAAAATTCGAGCTCTTTTGAAAAATCGGCATACAACAAAACATCTAGTCAATATGTAAAAACTTATCAAGACCCTCTGAATTAATAAATTCGTCAACTACAAACCATCTTTGAAAACAAAAAAGCTCGTAATCGTAGGGATTGGTAGAGTAATGCTTGTATATCTTGGCAAATTCTTGAGCCTTTGAAAAATAATTGCAAATGAGATAGTGTTCCGCACCAACCTGTTTAGCAAGTGTTTCATTAGTCTCATCACCAAGCAAAATAATTCTTGAATTAGGATTAGAAAACTTAGCTTGAGCCAAACATATTTTTAAATAATCGCTTGAACCCTTGTGTAAGACAATAATAGGATAAGCTTCCATACACTCCTCACAATTAAACGTACCAATGAAATAGTACAATAAAAACTGATATGTGTAAATGAATGAATAATTAAATAAAAAATATTATCTATAAGGACAAGACTTTGCATATGTTCAAATCCTGTCACAAAAAATCCCCCATATTATTAATGGAGGCAAAATGGTCGGACTGACAGGACATTTGCGAACATGTGAGCAAAGCAAGACTTTGCATATGTTCAAATCCTGTCAATATTAAAAAACCTCCGAATTAACGGAGATAAATAAATGGTCGGGAGTACGTGACGATGTTTGAACCATTTGTTAGAAATTTTGTGCAAAAATTAACTGAAATTGAATGCAGGAACATAGTTTCAGCTTATAAAAAATTTAAATGCGCTTAATAAAATCTACATATTATTGTTTTTAGTCTTGACAAATAACTATAATATACTACAATACTAATATAGAACATTGAAATAGGAATACAGGCAAAAGATTTTAACATAGCATTTTAACTAACGAAAGGAGGTGAAAATGTTAGTTAAAATCAGTGAAGAAGAGCTACTGCTCATATTGGCAATAGC
>CASGEP010000015.1 GCA_949300515.1 uncultured bacterium | reverse complement strand
GAAACTTCCAGTGAAATGGTTGCGGGAGCTGGATTTGAACCAACGACCTTCGGGTTATGAGCCCGACGAGCTACCAGACTGCTCCATCCCGCGATAAATCTATTTAATTTTCATATACGCAGTCTGGCATCTCGTCGCCCGACTCGTATATTCGACTTGATTCTGACGAATCAACGGGACTGCTCCATCCCGCGATATTCCTCTCGGAACACTGCCGCCTACCTCATTATTAAACGCTAAAAACTAAAAATCAAGCCCCAATTTGTGCGGATTGGGTTATTTTATCAACAGTCCCAAAAAATGTACTTTTTGCGCCTTTGCAAATTTTTTTACACAACTTCATAAAACTTTTTTACCTGCTTTATGCTAAAATAGGTTTATCATGGGCTTAAGCAAGAAAAAAATCTACTTTATTGTTTTTCTCTCAATAGCGCTTTTATGCACTGCAGGCTTTCTTTGGGCTTGGTTTGTAACCCGCGATATCAGAAAAAACGTTGCAGGCGCCCTCAATAAAACCCAAAAAGTCGAGGTCAAACACCTCATCCTAACCGAAACAAAAGACCACAAAAAATACTGGGAACTGTACGCCAAAACAGGCAGCTACGACAGCGCTTCAAAAGTCGTTGTCCTAACGGGAATTATAGGAAATTTCTACGATGAGGATAAAAACGTCGCACTGAGCTTTGAATCTCCAAAAGGCACTTATCGGGACGAAGACAAAAACGTAATTTTAGAAGGCGAAACGCTCATTGTTTCAAAAGACGGCTCCTCCATTTTAGCCGAAAAAATAGAATGGGGCGGCAAAAACACTGACATAATAGCAACAGGCAACGTAAGAATTAAAAGAAACGAGGACTTTGCCACAATAAGCAAAAAAGCCGTGTTTAATTCGGACCTGACTTTTTTTAAAATAATCGGCGACTCTCAGGTACAAATATACGCCAAGGAAGGTGCAAAACAAGAAAAGCTAGAACTATTCAACACAAAAGGAAAATAGATGAAAAAGATAATACTGAGCCTAATATTAATAATGTTTACAACCCTTTGCGCCTACAGTGCAAATGTGGTTATCGAGGCAAAAAAACAAACTATTAAAATGGATCAAAACAAAGGCTTTTTTGAAGGCGACGTACAGGTCAGCGTGGGCGATATCAAAGTAAAAAGTCCCCGCGCCGAGCTTGATTTAGACCCCACGAGCAAAAAGCCCTCTCTTGCAACATTTTTTGACAACCCTTATGCCTTTCAAAACAAAGAAAACAAAAAACACGAAATTAAAGCCGACATAATAAAAGTTTCGCTCATCAAAAAAACCGTTCTGGCACAGGGAAATTCCCAATCCATCATGATGGAAAACCGCCAGCCGATTATGACGATTAACGCAGACAGCCAGGAATACGACACAAATACAAAACTTATGAAGGCAAACGGCTCGGTTGTAATCCACTATCAAGACTTGGAAACATTCTCCGATAAGGCAAGCGCTATTGTAGATAAAGCGGGAAACATTGAAAACTTAAAACTCATCGGAAATGTTGTCATGAAAGAAAAAGCAAACATCATAAAAGGCGACAAGTTTGAATACATACCGCAAAGAGAAGAATTCCAGGTTTCGGGCAACACGTCCTCTGATGTCACTTTTGATGACGGAACAAGAGTATTTGTTCAGGCAAGATACCAGCAGTTTAATAAACTCACAAGCGCACTCGTTGCGGGCGGAAATGTGAGAGTAAAATACAAAGACTACTTTGCCCAAGGTCCCAAAGCACAGCTTTTTGTAAATTCGCAAACAAACAAACCCGAAACAATAATCTTTACGGGACGTTCAAAAATCACAAACGAAGGCTCCACCGTCGAGGCGGATAAAATAAGAATGACAATCAACCCCAAGGCTTTCTTTGCCGACGGAAACGTCAAAACCAGCATATCACAAGAAGGTAGTATGGAACTATGAGTATAACTTTAGAAAACAGACAATGTCTTATAGCGGGCGACGGGCTTTTACCCGTCAAAATGGCTCAAGGCGCAAAAGAAAACGGATTTGAAGTTATTGCAATCTCTCTTTCATCAGATAATTACAAAGAGCTTCAAAAACACTGCTCAAAGGTCATCTCTCTGGGCTTCGGGCAGGTTGAAACAATGGAGAAGTTTTTAAAAGAACAAGAAATCAAGCAGCTTACATTTTTAGGCAAAGTTTCAAAAACAATGCTCTTAAAGCGCCCGAAACTTGAGCCCAGGGCTATTGAATACATAAAAGAAGCTTTTAAATTAAACGACGATGCCATTATGCTGAGAATTGTCGAAGAACTTAATTCAATAGGCATTACGGTGCTTGACCAGACAATTTTTATAAAAAATCTCATGGTGCAAAAGGGCGTTCTGACAGAAACCACGCCGACTCAGGAGGAACTGTACGACATTGAGTACGGTTTTAAAACTGCAAAAGAAATGGGCAAACTTGACATCGGGCAATCCGTTGTTATGAAAAATCGCATGATTATGGCGGTTGAAGCTATTGAAGGAACGGATAAATGTATTAAAAGAGGTGCCAAACTCGCGCGCGGCAAGGGCGCCGTTGTGGTAAAGGTCGCAAAGCCCAATCAGGATAAAAGGTTTGACATACCGACAGTCGGTATTAAAACCCTTAAAACAATGCGCCGCTACGGTGCAAGCACTCTGGCGCTCGAGGCGGGCGAAACAATCATTGTTAATCAGCAAGAGATGATTAACTACGCAAATAAACACAAAATATCAATAATAGCAGTATAAAACGGTAGATATGACGGCAAAAAAAATATTCATTATTACGGGTGAAACATCAGGCGACAAGCACGCCTCGGGAGTTGTGAGGGAATTAAAAAAAATCAATCCCGAAGTAATTATCGAAGGGGTCGGCGCGGACAACCTGAAAAATCAGGGTGTAAAGCTCTTTTGCGACCATTCCAAAATGGGCGGCATAGGAATTACTCCAAAACTTGTCATTGACCACCTTACACTCGGCAGAAGGATAGTAGATTATCTGAAAAACGACTTTAAGCCCGATATAGTGCTGCTTGTAGATTACGGCACTTTTAATCTTGCAATTTCAAAATTTCTCAAAAAAGAAGGTTTCAGAGTATTTTACTTTATCCCGCCGCAGGTCTGGGCATCGAGAAAATGGCGCATAAAAACAATCAAAAAAAATATAGACAGAGTTTTTACAATTTTTCCCTTTGAAGAAAAAATGTATGAAAAAGAAGGCATTAACTCAACCTTTGTGGGGCACCCTCTCAATTTTGAGCTTCCCAAAAAAGCAGACAGAGAGGAATTTTTCACCCGCCATAATCTGGATAAAAACAAGCGCCTCATAAGCGTTTTCCCGGGCTCCAGAATGTTTGAGATAAAATACCTCCTGAAAATATTCACAGGCGCCGTTAAAATTATTGAAAAGACTTGTCCCGACGTGCAGTTTGTTTTCTCACACGCGCCAAATTTGCCCGAGAGCGCCTTTAGCACCGAATACAAAACGATAAAAGGCGAAAATCAGGCGCTGTTAAGCGTTTCCGACGCTTTAATACTTGCTTCGGGCACTGTTGCTCTTGAGGCCGCAATGTATGGTACACCGATGATTATAGCTTATCGCGGGCCGTTTTTGTTCTATCTTATATACCTTATGGTAAGAAGCATTAAAAATGCCTGCCTTGTAAACATCATAACGGGCAAAGACATTGTAAAAGAGTTTTTGATGTATGACGCAAGAAGCGATAAAATTGCACAGGAAATTATAAAGCTTTTAAATGACAAACAATACAGGGAAAAACACCTTGCGGGCCTTGCACAGCTGCGCTTTATGATGGGTGATAAACACTGCGTGGAAGAGGTTGCAAAATATATAAACAAAGAGTTAAAAGGGGAGTAAAATGGCAAATATCATTACACTTTCAAGGATTTTTCTGGCTTTTATAGTTGTTGCGCTTTTATTTTTTAAAACCAATGCCGCAACACTTACGGCGTTAATTTTAACTGTTTTTGTAATGTGGTTTGACGGGCTTGACGGCTATATTGCAAGAAAGTTTAATGAAACATCCAAACTCGGCGCCGTACTTGATATTATGGGCGACAGGATTATTGAAAATGTTTTCTGGATGACATTTTGCGCGCTCGGCTGGTTAAATGTCGCCGTTCCCATTATTGTTTTAACAAGAGGGATTATCACCGACTCGCTTCGCTCTTTAGCGCTTGCGCAGGGCTACACCGCTTTTGGCGAAAAAACCATGATGCAGGGCAAAATCGCAAAGTTTATCGTTGCTTCAAACTTTTCAAGATTTACATACGCACTTTGCAAGGCTGTCGCATTTTTATTTTTAATCGCGGGACACCTCAGCTTTAACTATGACCACACAATCCTCACAATAGGCTTAATTTGCACATACATCGCGGTTGCATTCTGCGTTTTAAGGGGAATTCCCGTTGTATTTGAAAGTAAAAGATTTTTTGAAGTGAAGTAAATTATGCAAAAAAGCTATCTGAATATTGTAATGGTTGAACCCGAAATACCGCAAAATACGGGAAATGCGGCAAGGCTTTGCGCTTGTATCGGAGCAAAGCTGTTTTTGTGCGGCAGGCTCGGTTTTTCAATGTCAGATAAATATCTAAAGCGCTCGGGGCTTGATTATTGGGACAAAGTGGAGGTGGAGCATATAATAAGCTTTGATGAGCTGATAAAAAACTTTCCGAAAAACGAAAACAACTACTATTTTTTCACCACAAAAGCCGAAAAGTTATACACCGATGTAAAATATCAAAACGGCGATTTTTTGGTTTTCGGTCCTGAAACAAGGGGGCTTTGCGATGAAATTTTGAAAAAATACGAAAAAGACCTTGTTACAATACCAATGAGAAATGAAACAAGAAGCCTGAACCTTTCAAACTCAATTGCGATAGGTGCATACGAGGCTGTAAGGCAATTCGGGCACTTAGGAGAATAAAATGGACAACATATCAATAACAAAATTATCAAAAGAAATAGTTTCAAAGTTTTTGCCGCAAAGGGTGCAAATTTCAAACAAAGGCACCTACGGCAATGTACTAAACATAGCAGGCTCAATGTTTTACCCCGGAGCCGCCTATTTAAGCTCAATTTCCGCCCTTAAAGTCGGCGCGGGCGCGGCTATGCTTGCAACGGCGAGCGATGTAATCCCGCTTGTTGCCGCAAATTCGCCCGATATTACATTTTTAGATTTAGGACAAAGCCCGATGGGTACAATACCGAAAGACGGAATGAAATATTTGGACGGCGTTGCAAATTCGCACGCTATTTCAATAGGCTGCGGACTTTCGACCCTTGGCGGAACGAAAAACTTTGTCAGCGCTTTTTTACAAGCTAATATAGACTCCCAAACACCTATTATTATTGATGCTGACGCCATAAACACCCTTGCCTCAACAAATAAAAAACTTTTTCCGCTAAATTCGATTATCACGCCTCATCCGCTTGAACTCTCAAGGCTTTTAGACGTTGATGTTAAAGAAATTCAATCCAACAGACTGAAATGGGCATGGGAAGCGAGCAAAAACTTTGACTGCATCGTGCTTTTAAAGGGACATGAAAGTGTCATTGCAATACCAAACGGCAAAATTTTTATTAACCCGACGGGCAACTCCGCCCTCTCTAAAGCGGGCGCGGGCGATGTTTTAACGGGTATAATCGCGGGTCTTTGCGCTCAAGGTGCAAGTTTGGAAAACGCGGCATGCTTAGGAGCCTATCTGCACGGGCTGTGCGGAGAAATCGCAAGCAAAACGCAAGGTGAATACTCGGTTTTAGCTTCAAATCTGCCAAATGTAATCCCTATGGCAATTAAAGAAATTCTTGAGTAAATCAAATAAACATAAATCAAAACTGCCGCACAAAGCTATATTTTGCGGCAGTTTTCAGCGGAAAAATTATACCCGAAAACCCGCAAAAGAAAAAGGCGCAAAAAATTGCGCCCGTATTTAAAAAATGCAAAAATTTTAATTATTTTACAAAATACTGTGCATTTATGTTTGCATACATTTTAATTGTGCCCATTTCGGTCGGAACGGAAGATTCTACGGTACTATCCTGAGCCGAGCCTGAGGCGTATTTTGCGTAGTTAAGCATTCTTGCCTGCGGGTAAAATACATTGTCGCCCGAGCAGCTTGCCTGAATCATTTTAATGCCCGTAACATAGCTGCCAAGTGCTTTTGCCGTTACATTTGCTCTTGTTTTTGAAACACCTGCCGCTTGTTTTATAAGCTCGTTGCAAGCGTCTTCGGTGTTATCAAGTGAGAAATTTAAATCATCCACACGGGTAGCGCCGTTTTTAAGCCCTTCGGATATTACGGTGCCGAGTTTATCCGTGTTTTTAAGGGTTACCTGGAAGCCGTTTGAAACATTGTATTGTACAAATTCTCTTTTGCCGTTTTTATATCTGTATTCAGGATTTGCGCTGAAATTAATCGTCTTTATGCTGTCGCCTTTTGAAGTATCAAGCTGCTTTTTAACCGCTTGCAGCGCTTTTTCGGTAAGTTCTTTATTTTGCTGAGTTGCGGTGTTTAAATCTTTATCATTTGTTTCAATGTAAAATTTAATATTTGCAACATTGGGTACAAAATCCTGTGCTGCTTTTCCCGACACAACAATATAGGGCTTTTCCTGTACATCGGCTGCATAAACCGAAGCAGTGCCGATAAGGGTAACAATCGCCGCTGCCGCTAAAAATTTTTTCATAAGTCCTCCTTAATTAACTCTTTAAATTCCTGTTCATTTATTATTTTAATACCTAAATTCTGAGCTTTTGTCAACTTTGAACCCGCATTTGCGCCCGCAATGACATAATTTGTATTTTTACTCACGGAATTTGGCGTTTTTGCACCCAGAGATTTTAAAATTTCCTGTGCCCGCTCGCGCGAGAACTCTTCAAGCGTTCCCGTTAAGACAAAAGAAAGACCCTTAAATTTTAAATTTTCCTCTTTTTTATAAGTATTCTCGGGCACCAGGCCGAGTTTTAGGGCTTCATCCAGAGTTTTTAAATTTTGTTCGTTGTGAAAGTAGTCGTAAATGCTTTTTGCCATTTTTTCGCCAATGCCGTCAATTGCGCTTAAATCTTCAATCTTTGCGGCTTTAAGCGCTTCGATATCGGGGAAATTTTGCGCCAAAATATCCGCGCTTTCCTTGCCTACAAGCCTTATACCAAGCGCATTTATAAACTTCGGAAGTTTTACGTTTTTTGAATTGTTAATCGCATCAAGCAGATTTTGTGCCGATTTTTCAGCTATTAAATCAAGCTCTAAAAGCTGTTCATAGGTTAATTTGTATAAATCGGCGTAAGTATGAACCATTTTGCGCTCAACGAGTTGCGAGATAATGCTTTCACCCAAACCGTCAATATCCATGGCATTTTTTGATACAAAATATTCAATTCTACCCTTTATTTGAGCACTGCAACCGTTTTTATTCGGACAATAAAGCGCCACTTCACCCTCTACCTCAACCAAAGGAGCAGAGCAGCAGGGGCAAATTTTTGGCATTTCAAAAGGCTTTGAATTTGGGGTTTTCTCAACTCTTATGACTTTTGGAATAATCTCTGCCGCCTTTTTTACAAGCGCTCTGTCACCGACTTGCACATTCAATCGCTTAATTTCATCAAAATTATAAAGGCTTGCACGAGAAACGGTGCTGCCTGCAAGCAAAACCGGCTTTAAATTTGCAACAGGGGTCACAATACCCGTTCTGCCGACTGAAAACTCAATGCTCACTAAATCCGTCCAAACTTCCTCGGGCGGAAATTTAAAAGCTATTGCCCATTTTGGCACACGAGAGGTAAAGCCCAATTCTTCCTGTTTTGCAATCTCGTCAACTTTAATGACAACCCCGTCCGTTGCATAATTTAAGCCATGGCGCACCAAATCCGTTTTTTTACAAAACTCTATTGCCTCGTCAATTCCCTGAACAACACTCACTTTATTTGTCCTAAAGCCAAGCTTAGAGAGCTTTTCCATAGTTTCGCCATGGGTTTTCGGGGCATCTTTTTTCTCAAAAATTCCGCCGTAGACAAAAATGGACAAATCTCTGCTTGCGGTTATCTTGGGATCAAGCTGTCGAATGCTGCCTGCTGCGGCATTTCTTGGATTTGCAAATGTTTTTTGACCCATCTGAAGCTGTTTTGCATTCAGTTTTTCAAAAGATTCAACCGGCATATAAACTTCGCCGCGCACCTCAACGTTCACAGGCTCAAAAAGCTTCAGCGGTATTGCTTTTACGGTTTTTAAATTGTTTGTAATGTCCTCTCCCATAACACCGTCGCCGCGGGTAAGTCCGCGGGTAAAAATGCCGTTTTCATAGGTCAGGCTTACCGCAAGCCCGTCTATTTTATACTCGCATGCAAGAGGAATTTTTGGCATAAACAGGCTCATTTGCCCGTCAAAGCCCGTGGTATCTTTTAAAACACGCTCATACCACTTTGTCAGTTCTTCATCGTTATTGGCGTTATCCAAGCTATAGAGCCTGTTTTTATGAGCTACTGTGTCAAATTTTTCACTTATTCCGCCTACCCTTTGAGTGGGGCTGTCTTGTGTAATAAGCTCGGGATGTTCGCTTTCAAGCTTTTGAAGTTCTCTAAAAAGAGCATCGTACTCATAGTCCTCAACCTTAGGATTATCCTCTACATAATAGTAATAGCTGTAAAGCTCAATCTCTTTGCGTAATTTTTTGATTTTTTCTTGTATATCCATATCAAATATTCTATTATAAAAACACAATGAGCATAATAAAATTATTAAATAAAAAATTAGACCGCATACTTTTTACAACCCCTTCCCATGGGCAAAAAAGCCCCTATTTACCGAATTTAGAAGGTTTTTATAACTGGGATTACTCGGAAATAGAAGGTTTTGACAACTTAAGCGACCCTACGGGAGCGATTTTAATGGCGCAGGGCAGGGCATCGGATTGTTATGGCGCAAAAAATACTTTCTTTTTAACCCAGGGGGCGACTCTTGGAATTTTAGCCGCAATGAAATCCGTTATTCAGGAAGGAGACAGGGTCTTAGTTGCAAGGAACTGTCACAAATCCGTCTACAACGGTCTTGTTGTAACATGTGCCCGCGTAGACTGGCTTATGCCGAGCAAAAATGACTATTTTGGAATTTACGGGGAAATAGACCCGGAGGAAGTTGAAAATAATTTAAAACTCAACCAGTATAAAGCCTTAATCATCACAAGCCCGACCTATGAGGGTGTAAACTCTGACATAGAAGCCATTTCAAAGATTTGCAAACAATACGGGGTTTATTTAATAGTAGATGAGGCCCATGGCGCACTTTATAATTTCTCGCAAAACTTACCAAAAACAGCACTTGAGCAAGGCGCAGATTTTGTTATAAATTCTCTGCATAAAACAGCAGGCGCGCCCAACCAGTGTGCACTTTTGCATGTTTCAAACGAAATAAGGGAAGATTTTGAATGGCGCCAAGTCCAACGCTCGATTAATCTTTTTAACACTTCATCCCCCTCTTACCCTCTTTTAGCTGCAATTGAGGCAACCATAAACTTTTTGCATTCAAAAGAAGGCGCAAGGGCAATTGATGATTTAATTAACAATGTAGAAAATTTTAAAAGAGATTTAAGAAAAGAAGGTTGGGAGTTTTATGACAATGAAAACTCGGACCCGACAAAGATTTTAATTAAACGTCCCGACGTATCAGGCTTAGAGTTGTCTAAAAAATTATTTGAAGAATTCCACATTGAAGATGAAATGGCTTCAGAAAAGGGTGTTTTATTTTTGTGCGGGATTGGCACAACAAAGGCAAAACTGGACAAACTTAAAAACGCAATTAAAAAAGTTAAACTTACCGAACAAAAAAATGAATCAGAGTCAAGTTTCCAGCCGTTTCCCTTTGTTAAAATGCTGCCCTTTGAAGCTTTTTGGAGGGATTACGCTTTTGTATCAAAAGAAAATGCACTTTTAAAAATTTCTTCTCAAATGGTTGTGCCATACCCGCCCGGGATTGGTATCTTATACCCCGGAGAAGCTATACAGGAGTGGCATTTGGAACATTTGGGCGATGATGTCGGAGTGATAAAATGAAAAGAGCCGCAATAATTGTAATAGATTCTATGGGAATTGGCGCAATAGAGGACGCTTTAGAATACGGGGACGATTTAACCTGCAACACTTTGTGCAACCTTGCAAAAGCTACGGGCGGTTTAAATGTGCCAAACCTTGAAAAGTTAGGTCTTGGCAATATAAAAGATATTGAAGGCGTAAAAAAAACGGATACGCCGCTTGCCAAATACGGCATTATGAAAATGAAATCCAAAGGCAAAGATACAACGACGGGGCACTGGGAAATAGCGGGTCTTGTTCTAAAACATCCTTTTAAAACTTACAAGGAATTTCCGGACGAAATTATTGACGAATTTATAAAACAGACGGGCTGCAAAGGGATTTTGGGAAATATTCCCGCCTCGGGCACAAAAATTATAGAGCAGCTGCACAAGGAACATGAAAAAACAAAATTCCCGATAATCTACACAAGCGCGGACAGTGTTTTTCAAATAGCCGTTGATATTGATATTATTCCGCTTGAAATGCTTTACGGCTGGTGTAAAATTGCAAGGAAAATTTTAGACGACGGCAAGTGGGGTATATCCAGAGTTATTGCAAGACCTTATCAAATAATTGACGGAAAACCAACGAGAATAGGTAAATTCAGGCATGATTATTCCGTTCCTCCGCCCGAGCCTACCCTTTTAAATAACGTTGTCGGGTGCGGCAAAAAGGTCTTATCAATCGGCAAAATTAAAGATATATTTGTAAATTCGGGAATAAGCGAGGCAATTCCTACAGGCTCAAATAAAGAAGGGCTTGAGGCGACTTTAAAATCAATAAAAGAGAAAAAATGGGATTTGATTTTTACAAATCTTGTTGACACCGATATGCTCTATGGTCACAGGCGCGATGCTTTTGGGTATAAGGGAGCAATTGAGCAGGTTGATTTATATTTAGGCGAAATTTTACCTTCTCTGGATGAAGATGATTTGCTTATAATTACCGCGGATCACGGCTGTGACCCTACGTTTCGCGGAACCGACCACACCCGCGAGATGGTGCCGGTTTTAGTTTATAATAAAAATTTAAAAGGAGAAAACATAGGTACACTGCCGTCTTTTACATATGTAAGCGATATTGTTAAAAATTGGCTTGAAATAAATTAAAAAATCATTAAAGGCAAAAGATGAATAATTTTAATCCGTCGGGCTATTTAACAAGGCTCGTTAGGAATATTATAAATAATCAAATTATCACTCAGAGGAGTATTAATCTGTCGGAGAGCTTTTCAAACTCCGTTATGAGCGGAAAAACCGCAAACGAACAATCAAAAACACTGAGTCCCGAGCTTAGAATGACTCCTATGGAAGTGGAGCAAAATGCAAAATATGTAAAAGAGCTTCTCAATTTACCCTCCGACCTTACCCGGGTTATTTCTCAAATTGCCGCAAATAAAACTTTAACAAGCGCACAGGGCGCACAGCTTCTTTTACTTCTTGCAAACGGAAAAATAGACCTTAATCAGCTCGCCGTGCTTTTGGGCGACAATACAAAAGCCGCCATGCAAAAGCTCATACAGACAATTTCTCAGGCTGCAAGAATGGGGGTTGAAGATACAAGACAACTGAGGGATTTTATAAATACCCTCGGCTACATAAGCACCACAACAACAGATTCAAGCTCCGCGCTTAAAAACTTTATACTTGTTTATCTTCCCTGGCTGCCCCTGAATGCGGCAGGCGAGAAAAGAGATTTTGACATCGGTATTTTTGACAAGGGCGCACAGGGTTCTGAAGATGAAATCCAAAGTATTGTCATACTCATTGAAACAATGAATTTTTCAAACATAAAAGCAACTCTTGAAATGTCGAAGGACAACAAAGTCGAAATAATGCTCAACTGCCCGGAAGAATTCCCGCAAAAGCTTGTATTATCAATACTTAAAAAAGAATCCGAGAGTTTAAACATTCAAAGCGGACTCATAGTTGAAACGGCAAAAAAGAAAATTCACAAAGACGAAGTTAAAAAAGCGCGCGCACAGATAAGCGCTTCTTCCTGTGTTTCGCCCCAGCTTATGCAAATGGCACATGCTGTTGTAAAAATTGTATTTAAAATAGACAGAGATTTTTCAAACTTGACTTATAAAAAATAATAATTAAAAAATATTTAGGTCATTTGGTGTATTTTGCATAAATTCCCCTGCAAAATTTTCATCCGGTGCCGACGACAATAAAAAAGGAGCAGTCTAAAAATGAAATTACAAGGCGGCGTAAGTCTTTCAAAATCAGGACTCGGGATGTCGATTTCAGCCATGCACCTCGGTATGGAGATAATGGGCATAGGCTCTCAGAACATTACAGGCTCGGATAAGGTCGGCTACCAGAGAAAAGAAGCCGTAGTATCATCTTTTGCGCAGGAACTGGGAGTCCATGCACTGTCAAGTGTGGTTGATGATCAGGTGGGGCGCATTATGGTTTCGCAAAGTCCGCTTGATTTGGCGCTGAGCGAAAAAGGATATTTTCAGCTTCTGCATGAGGACGGAACAATCGAACTTACCCGCGACGGGCGTTTTCACCTGAATAAAGACGGGGAACTTCTGAGCGTTATGGGTCACAAAGTGCTCTCCGCAGGCGGAAGCCCTATTGTACTTCCAAAGATGCCGGATGATTTAAAAGATGTAAAAATCTCAAAAGACGGCTCTGTGGCTGTTTTTGACTACTCTGCAAGAAAAATGCTTGATGCGGGGAAAATCGCTGTCGTGTCGGCACAAGGCGCGCTTGTTACCGAGCCTTGCGTGGAGCAGCAGTGTTTAGAGTATTCAAACGTATCTTTACAGCAGGAATTTATGGAACTTGTGCCGGTTAAGAAAAATTTTGATGCAAACAGACAGCTTTTTATGCTGCAAAACAGCAAATTATCAAGGGCAATACAAGAATTAGGAAGTGCATAATAAATGTATAGCGGTTATAATTTACAGGGAATAATCAGGCGAAGCGTGGTAAATACCATGTACCAGTTTGAAAAGTTCGGATATTACTCCCAAAATATCGGTAATGCGTACACGCACGGCTATAAATCGGTGCGGTTTGACGATATTTTGGATGAGCAGGGCTATGTATCGGGCGCACTCAGGACAAACCATGCTCAGGGAGATTTTCAAATTACGCAAAACCCTTACGATGTAGGCATAAAAGGCGCGGGCTTTATCCCCGTAACATCCGCAGGCGGGGAAATATACTACACCCGCGACGGCTCGTTTACGCTTGATAAAAACGGTTATCTTATAACCACAAGCGGGGATTTGGTCGGCGGCGGAATAAGAATAGATGCCTCAAGTGCAAAAATTGAAATCAGAAAAAACGGAGAGGTCTATACTTATAAAGACCCCTCATCAGAAGGCACATACTGCGGAACAATCCCGCTTGTACAGTTTGCAAACCCCGAAGGGCTTGAAGAATGCGGCAAAAACCGCTACAGTGCAACCGAAAATTCGGGCGAGATAACTCTTGTTGAAGATCACAACAGAATAGCCCAGTATGGAATAGAGCGCTCAAATGTTGACATCTTTGAAACGGTAGATGAGCTTATGCGCCTTAATACATCACTTTTGGCATCCACGTCGCTTATGAGTGCGATAGGAGATATGTACGACAAAGCAATAAATATAAGGGAGTAGTAAACTATGTATTCACCCCTGGACCCTATTCAAAAATCACAGCTTCGCCTTGATTTAATTGCTGCAAGGCAGGAAGCTGTTTCAGGTAACATTGCCAATATGGACACGCCAAATTATGTAAGAAAAGATGTCGAATTCTCGCAATATTTGAATACCGTAAACTCAAGCCTTGAAACAAAACTCAGCCAAAGGCTGGGGCCCTCAGGAATAATGGAAACTCAAGAGAAAATGCTAAGTGCCGAGGATGAGTTGGCGCTTATGCAAAAAAACTCAATTCTCTACGCAATGGCAGCAAAACAAATGACAAGCGCCATTAACGAGATAAAAACAGTAATTAACGTTGGTCAATAATAATTTGAAAGGCATATAAAATGGGAATAATGGACGCATTTGAAGTGGGCGCGGGAGGACTCAGAGCCCATGGCAAAAGAATAGAAATAGCGGCAAAAAACGTCGCAAACATGGATACGCCCAATTATGTAAGAAAAATCCCTGTATTAAACGCGACAGAGGATATCTCTTTTGCAGGGCTTTTAAACACCATGAAAGAAGATGTCTTTAGCGTGGGCACAATTCCTTTTTTGGAAGGCGGAGTAAAATTCAGCGGAGTAATTGAAGATCCGACCCCTGCCGAGAAAGTTTACCGCCCCGGACACCCTGATGCGGATTCCGAAGGGTATGTCAGAATGTCAAACGTTAACCCCATGGTTGATATAGCGGATGCAACACTTGCGCAAAGAGCTTATGAGGCGTCTTTGGGTGTGATGTCGATTACTAAATCCATGGCAACAAGGGCAATTGAAATAGGAAGCTAGAAGTAAATAAATTCATTTTGATACTCGTTTAACTCGCCGTCTAAAAGCATTTGGGTAAAAAGCGGGTTATCTTTCAGAATTTGATAGCACTCAAGGACTTTCTGCGCGTATTTATCCGCCCCTATATAGTTTCCTTTCCTTGCATTGCCTGCGCCGCAATTGTATGCTGCGGTTGCGTTGAACAGGTCATCGGGAAATGAATTTTCTATCAAATAATTGTCAAGCGCCACACCAAGCTTCAAATTTCCGAGCGGGTCGTTTCTGTCCTGCGGGTCATTCTGAAAGTATTTTTTGTTCATCTCCTCGGCGGCAGCCTCGCTTATTTGCATATAGCCGTTGCAGTTTGCGCCGCTTGTAAGGACTGCACCGTTTTCTTCAAAATGAATACCGTTTGACTCTGCAAAAATTTGAGCCAGGACATATTCAATATCAATGTTTCCGGCATAGGGTTCATCCAGTATAGAGTTTAAGGTGTCAACAGGATTAGCGAAAACATCCGACATGTTATTAAGAGTCAAAATAGTATCATAATAAGCTTTTTTTAAATCAGGGTCGGATTTAATGGTTTCAACGGCGTAGCTGATTTCTTCCGCGCTGTACTTTGGAGCTTCAACAACTTGCGGTTCATATACCGCTGCGGGTTCTTCCTCAATGACTGTTGAACTTGCGCTCGGCGGCTCCTCGGTATCTTCTTCTATTGTGATTACACCCGTTTTTAAGCCTAACGATAAAAGAAGTGCCGCGCTAAAAAGTGCCGCAGGTACAACGGCTTGATGCCTTGCATTTTTTTGGCTTTCTTTTTTTGAGTTTACAAAAGTATCACGCTCAGGGGCGTTTCGGGTTGTCAATCTTTGGCTTTGTGCGCGCTGTTCTTGCATTTCAAGTTCTTTTGCGCGTTTTAAATCGCGCATTTTAAACATAGCATTAATGTCATCGAGCTTTATGTCGCCCGCGCCCGTATTTGAACCTTTAAAATTTATTGAGTTATTAATTTTGTTTATCATAGCAAGTTCTCTAAAACAGCTGAATAAAAAAAATTGCTCAATTTTTTGAAATTTTTACAGATTTATTGAATTTTTAACTATATAAAGCGGTCTGTTTCTCGTTTCGTCGTATATTCTGCCGATGTATTGCCCTAAAATTCCAAGCGCCAAAAGGTTTAGCGACCCTATCAGGCATATTGTAAAACAGATAAGAAATTCTTCCTCAAATTCTTGTGCCGCGCCGAAGCCCAGAATTACAAGAGAAGCCGCAAATAAAACGGCGCTTAAAATAAAAATAAAATCAACCGGTTTAAAAGAAAAAGAAAATATTCCGTCAAAAGCCAGTTTTAACATTTTTGAAAGAGGGTATTTCGTTTCGCCTGCGGCGCGCTCGCTTCTGTTGAAGTACACAGGAGTGCTCCTGAAGCCTGTCCATGGTACCATGCCCCTTATAAAACGGTGCTTTTCGCGCATTTTGTTAAACGCTTCGCGCACATCTTTTGTAATAAATCTGAAATCCCCCGTATCTGTCGGGATTTCAATATTGCACATAGATTTTAAAACCCTGTAAAAACCCCATGCACTGAGCTTTTTAAAAGCTGTTTCGCTTTTTCTTTTAAGTCTTTTACCGTAAACTATGTCATATCCTTCAAGGGATTTTTCATACATATCATAAATAAGCTCGGGCGGATCCTGCAAATCGGCATCTATTATTGCGCTGTAGTCGGCTTTTGAATAATCAAGACCCGCAGTTATTGCGGCTTGATGTCCGAAATTTCTTGAAAAGTTTATAACCTTAACACTTTTGTCTTTTTTTGCCGCTTCCTCAAGTATTTGCGCGCTGTTATCTTTTGAACCGTCGTTTACGAATATATAGCTTACATTCAGCTTGCCTTTGAATTTTTCTTTCAGGTCAAAGAGTCTTTGCATTGTTTGATTGAGGCAGGCTTCTTCATTGTAGACAGGAACAATTATATCAAGTGTTTTCATGGTTTTTCTCCGCAATTTCTCCTTGATTATATCACAATTTGGAGAGTTTTAAATTATTCATGCTTTCTTTTGCAAGTTCGGGCAGCTCAAACATATCGAAATGCATTTCTATATAGCACATTTTATTTTGCTGCTCTTTTTCTATTGTCTTAAACGCCTCATCAAGTTCAATGTCATTTGAAACGCTTATGCTGTATACGTTTTCGCCAAAGACATAAGGCAGTTTTGAATAGTTCCATCCCGCAATATCGTTAAACTTGTCCATGGGGTCTTTTGACAAAAGCCGCTCTATTGTGTAGCCGCCGTTATTTGTGACAAAAATCACGGGTTTTAAGTTATTCCTCATCATTGTGCTTATTTCCTGTGCGCTGAGCTGATGAGAGCCTTCGCCCGTTACAAGAATTGTGCGGGCGTTTTTATCCGCTAAATCTGCGCCTAAGGCCGCCCCTGTTGCCCAGCCTATTGACCCCCAGAGGACTTGATTGTTTACGCTTGTGTTCTTTTTAATTTTCAATTTTGCACCGGCAAGATTGATTAATCCAGTTTCAAGTATGAGGTTATCCCCTTCGCGCAAAAATTCCTGCAGTTTGTAGTAAAAATATTCGCTGCTGATTTTATCTTTGCCCGGCTCAACTTTTGTGTAGAAATAATCATAGTCACACTGTCCCGTGAATTTATTTGTAACTTTTTTAGCGAGGATTTCCAAAATATCTTTCATAAGGACTTTTTTATACATTTTATTTTTTACAACGGTAAAATCGCTCTGAATGTTTATGAAATCATCCGGATTAAATTTTAAATCAAACCCGTGGGTGTTTATATCCGATATAACAGTTCCTATAAATATCGGACAGCCGGAATTATTTACAATCCGATAAGCGTTTAAATTGCCGTTTTTACCCGTATAAGTGCCTAAATAATTCGCAAATTCTTCATGGTTAATTAAATCTTTGCTCATCAAAAAAGTTGTTACTGGGTAATTTGTCTTTTTTACAAATTTATACAGCTGCTCTTTTGCACAAAATCTTTTTACCATGACATCTGCTAAAATTACGGGGTTTTGTGAATTTTCGATAAGTTCAAGAGCACTGTTAGCAGCTTCGTTTAAATTGTTTTCATCGCTTTTTTGAACTTCGACATTATATGTATCATCAATTATTTTATTACAAATATCCATAGGAATTGCTATATAGACAGGTTTTTTCTCGTTTATCAGAACATTTAAAGCCCTGTCTATTTCCTCTTTAGCGTTTTGCTCATTTAAAAATGCGGCTGTTTCAACAACATTTGAGTATGCTTTTATAAAAGCATGGTAATCGGGAGTATTTAAATTATGGTGTATAAGGGCATTTTGCTCTATATATTTTGTATCAGGGACCCCAACAATTTTAACTACAGGTACAAATTCACTCATAGAACCTGCTATGGCATTTATTGCACTAAGTTCTCCCACGCCAAAGGTAGTTATCAGTGCTCCATAACCTTTTATTCTTGCATATCCGTCTGCGGCATAGCCTGCGTTTAATTCGTTTGTACATCCCACCCAATTGGTTTTAGGGTTATTTTCAACAGACTCTATTATGTTAAAGTTGTAGTCCCCCGGCAGACCGAAAAATTCTTCAACACCCAAACTTGCAAGACGGGAAATAAGGTAGTCAGATACGCTAATACCCATTGTTTATGCTCCTTTTAATATGCTTTATTTTCGTATTATAACTAATTAGATTTTAATTGCATATACACAAAGATATAAAGATTTTCTACAGATGATTATTTTTATGCTAAGTTATTTTATATGAAGCTTAATAACGTTAAATGGGTAATTTTTACCATAATTGCAACAGGCAACTTCCTTGGCATGCTTGATTCCACAATTGTCAATCTGGCACTGTATCCTATGGCTAGAGATTTAGGAGTGTCTATCTCGCTTGTTCAGTGGGTAATTATTGCCTACACCCTTATTTTAACGGTATTTTTACCATTTTGGGGCAAAATAGGGGATTTGGTACCTAAAAATAAGCTTTACGCCTCGGGTTTTGCGCTTTTTGCCGCGGGGTCTTTTTTAAACGTTTGCGCGCAAAATTTGCCCATGCTTATTTTTTTCAGATGTATTGAAGCACTTGGAGCTTCAATAATTATTTCTAACGCATCGTCAGTTATTGCTTCATTATTTAAAGGTAAGGACAGAGGAAAGGCTCTGGGTCTAAACGGATGTATTGTTGCGGTAGGCGGTCTTTTAGGTCCGTCTTTAGGCGGCATGCTTTTGCAGCTTTTTAACTGGCATGCTATTTTCATACCCGCAATACCGATTGCGGTATTTGGCATTTACTACTCTTATAAAATGGTTCCCTCGATAATTGCACAAAAAGAAAAGTTGAAATTTGACTATCCGGGATTTATTTATTTTACAATAAGCCTGTTTGCGCTTTTGCTTGCAATATCAGAAGGATACCACTGGGGTTGGGGTTCCGCAAAAATCCTTACTCTGGGGGTTATTTGCCTCGGGTTCGGTTTTCTTTTTTATTATCGGGATCATCGCATAAGTTATCCTATGATAAACTTTAACCTTTTTTCGATAAAGCCTTTTACTTTCGGCAATCTTGCGGTTATGACTTCATATATGGCAATGTTTACAAATACAATTCTCCTACCCTTTTATTTACAAGACATTTTAAAATTTAAGCCGTTTATAACAGCACTTATCATCTTGCCTTATTCGGTAGTTTTGATGATAACAGCGCCCCTTAGCGGCTCTGCAGCAGGCAAGTACGGAAGCAAATATCTGACGCTTGCAGGCCCCATAGTAACTTTTTTGGCGCTTTCATTGTTCATTTTATTTGACGAAAAGACACCTGTTATATTTATAATGCTTTTATCGGGAATTATGGGGCTTGGTAACGGACTTTTCCAATCTCCGTCAAATACGGCGATAATATCAAGTGTTGATAAGGAACAACTCGGCATTGCAAGCGGTATTCTTGCACTGTCAAGAAATATGGGGAATATTTTGGGTGTTGCAATAACAATTACGCTTTTTGCAAGCTTTAGGGATATTTTTCAACATGTGGGCTTACCATACAATGTTTCATTTTTAAAAGCTTATCGTTATACAATGGCATTTGGAATGTTTTTTGCATTTTTGTGCGTAACCTTGTCTTTTATTGCCTACAGGGACAATGGCGGAGTTGTCAAGGCAAAAAAATAATTTTTACAAAATTATACAACGCCTTTACAACATCAAAAATTTGGAGCAGAATATATTTCAAATGGGTAAAGCAAAAAAACGTATATTACACAAAACAAATTCATCATTGTACATGACGCGCGAAGGTGCGCTAAACGAAGTTTTCTCCATGATTAAAAAACCCCAGAAAGAAGCAAGAGTCCAAGCACTTGATTTAATAACACTTTTTGGTTTATCAGCCGAAGAACTTTGTGAAGCAGGAGTTGCTTACGAGAACATTAAAGCTCTTGAGTCTTTGATTGATTAGCTGTTTTTACAAAATAGCATCTTCAACAAAGCCGTAAGGGTTTGAAGTACTTGTTGTGCCGCCGTAGTTTACTTGAGGTATGGCACTTGAAGGGACAGAAAAATCGTAAGAACCGTCAGGGTTTGTCGCAATTGTCAATGTGCCAAAAGATGCAGCGCTTGAGCTTGTATCAACACTTGTTGTGCTTGCACTTGATGTTGAAGATGCTCCTGAGCTCATATATTCAAGATACTCAAGCATTTTCTGACCATCTTCGCTTAATTCGCCGTCTTGCATATCAATTTGGATTTCTTGAGCAACCGCTTGTTCAAGTTGCGCAAGTGCTGCAGGGTCATTAGCGTACATTTGCGCCTCTTGTTGCATTTGTTCTTCTTGCAATATTTCGTTTTCCGATTTTCCTGTGATTTTCTTTGCAGCACCTGATAATAAACTTGAGCCTACAAGACCTCCTATAATGCCGCCGACAGCGCCTATTACACCGCCTACTGCCGTACCCACTCCGGGGCAAATTGCAGTACCTATTGCCATGCCTGCTTTTGTACCCAAGCTTGCACCCAATGCCCAACCGCCGACAGAACCCGCTACTTGCAGAGCCGATTTACCTATTTGTTTAACACCTGAATCAACACCGCCGTTTTTAAATGCCGGAATAATTTCAGTGAAAATCTGCATTGTACTTTCAATAGCTAAGTCAAATACAGCTCCGCCTTTTTTGGCTACCTTTCCAAAAGCACCGAGTTTTGAAAGTAAAGTACTGCCGACTTTTGTGCCTTCTATAGCTTTATAAGCGCCCGATGAGGTTATTGCATTGCCAAGAGCCTTAAATGGAGTTGAAATTGCGCCTGCAATTTTTGAGAAAATTCCTTTTTTAGCCGTTTGCTCAGCTGTTTCTTTAAGTGCTTTATCAATTCCTGATATAATATCATCGGTCTTATCGCCGTTATTTATCGCATTTATAAGTTGATTTCTCAAATCAACAAGAACGTCAACATTTTCTCCGCTCTTTTTTGCACTTGCCACAGCTTTTGTAATGTCATCAAGATAAAGTGCACCGTCGCCACTCTTAAATACATTTGTAAGACGAGAAAGAGCATTACCGTCGGTTAAATTTGTTGCAGCGGCAGTAACTGCGCTCGGTGTGCCTTTTATTGCATTAACTATTGCACTTGGAATACCTGCAATTTTTTGAAAAATATTTTTTGAACTCTTTGCAACATTTCCTGTAGCATTTGCACTTTGAATCATGCTTTTTGTACTCAGTGCGGTTGGCAAAGCAATCAAAGGAGCACTTGAGAGCGAACTTTTAATGTCATCCGAAAGACTGTCCTTGTGCTCAACAACGGCAGTATGTTGCAAATATTTCATTGCATCATAAACAAACGCACTATTAGAGTTTGGCAGTTGATTTACCATAAAAATCTTCCCGTATAAACTTCCTATACATTAATAAAGTTATTTTTTACCGATAAATTTACTTATTGTAAAAAAATGTTAACTAAAAGTATGATAGAATGGTTTCATGGAAAAATACGACATAAGACAATTTGCCTACATCGGAGATGCGGTATGGGAACTTTTTATAAGAGAAATCTGCATTAAAAAAGCAAAAACCCAAAAAGCCATGCATGATTTTGGCGTAAAGTTTGTAAATGCCAATTTTCAGGCACATTTATATGATGTTTTGCAGGATTTTTTAACAGATGAAGAAAAAGAAATTATGCGAAGGGGCAGGAACTTAAAAATATCAATCTCAAAAAAGAATAATCCGCAGATACACTCCCTTGCGAGCGCTTTTGAGGTTATTGTCGGATACTTATATTTAAACGATAAAGAAAGGCTCGTTGAGCTTTTTGAAAATGTTAAAAAATACTTAAATAATTAACTTAAAAGGCAAAAACAAAGGTATAATCATAACATGGACGATATCAAAGAAGAATTTATTTCAACACTATCTCATGAAATAAGGACACCGCTTACAAGTATAAGGGGTTTTTCCAAGACTATGCTGGATAACTGGCAGAGTCTGGATGATGAACAAAAGAAAAAATTTCTCTCGATAATCGCAAATCAATCCCAGAGACTTATAAATCTTGTCGAAAACGTGCTGAATGTTTCAAAGATAGACTCCGGCGCAAATGATAACGTACTTACAAAAGTTGATGTAATAAATGCCATAAATACCGCTATTGCCGTAGTGAAGGCAAATTATAAAGATTTTGATTTTAATTTTACAATTTGCTCCAAAGAATCCGTGCTTGCGGATTTTAATAAACTGCAGCAGGTTTTAATTAACATTCTTGATAACGCTGCAAAGTATTCAAAAGACTCTAAAAAAGTGGAGATAAGTTTAAAAAACGATAAAAACTCAGCGATTATCAGTGTAAAAAATTTCGGCGTGTCCATTGATAAAAAATATTTTGACAAAATTTTTGATAAATTTTACAGAATAGACACCCATCTAAAGAGCACAACTCAGGGAAGCGGACTCGGGCTGTATATAACAAAACATTTGCTTGAAGGAATGGGTGCAGGCATTGAAGTTAAAAGCGGAGAAAATCCTAAATATTGCGAGTTTATTGTTACACTTCCTCTTTACGAAGTTGAAAAGGCTACTTTAGGCGCGCTTAAAAATACCAAGTAAGGAGAAAAAATGTACGCTGCAACAATTTTTATAATAAGCAAAAGAAAAGAGCTTTCAATAAAATATAAAAAACTTATAGAGGCGCTTAATCAGGAAGTTTATGTAATTCCCTCCTTAAGCGAAGCTCTTTTAAAAATTCAAAAAGTTGAACCTGAGCTTTTAATTGTTTCAGATACCATAGAGGAGGACCTGCCCGACTTTTGTGCAAAAATGCGCGCGCTTACCTGTAACATAAGACCGGTGATAATTGCGATTTCAAAGTCATCGGATATTGATGATAAACTGAAAATTCTTGAATCCGGTGCTGATGATTTTATGGATGAATCAATCTGTGCAAAAGAGTTTCAGGCGAGAATAAAAGCACATTTAAGGCGCTATCTTGAAAACTCTTTTAACCCGATAACATTTTTTGCCCAAAAAAGCCTGACTACAAGGGTCTTAAAAAAACTCACAACAGGCGGCAAAGACTCCTCTGTCATGCTCGGGAGGATTTCAAACATAGAGAGCTATCGGGAAATATACGGCGAAATAGCCTATCAGAAAGTTTTGCAAACTCTTGGCGCCATTGTAAATTCAACCCTTGGCGCACAGGATTTTGCGGGGCACCTTTTTGATGATGAATTTATAATAATTACAAACACCCAGAAAGCCGAAAAAGTGGCGTCGTTTTTAACTTTTGCCTTTGATAACGTGTTAAGCCGTTTTTACAACAAAAAAGACTTTGAAAACAATTTCACTCTTTTAAGTTCCGACATTAAGGAAGAAGAGCGCGAAGGGCTTATGAGGCTTGAAATTTGCGCAACAGAATATAAAAAAGAAAAATTTAACAGCTATGAGCAAATAATAAACGAGCTTTTCGGACTCATTAAACTGTGCAAAAACACGGAAAAATCCTGCTATATCATAGACAGACCAAAACTCTACGGCGAAGTTAAGGAAAAAAGAATAAAAAACAGGGTGTTAATTATGGAGGAGGATGAGGCGCTCTCGCTGCTTCTTGAAACGCTCTGTTCGCTAAATTCGCTTGATGCAAGGGTCTGCACCGAGTATGAAAATTTTTTCAGGGAATATGAAAATTTTATGCCCGATGTTGTGATTATTGACTACGGCGACAAAAGTACAAAAGAAGGGCTTGAAATTTCAAGAAAAATAAAACAAAACAAAAACTATGCGCCAAAAATAATCTTCTCATCTTCCCTGCACAACAAAGAAGAAATCCTTACCGCGGGCGCTGACTTTTATATACCAAAACCCTACGAAGCGGATGATATGATTAAAAGGATTAAAAAGTTTTTAATGCCGTGATAAAATTTTTGGCTGCCTGTCTTTACTTGTCTTTATTTAACGCCTTAAGCTGAACATCCGCAATTTTTGCTTTAAGGGAGTTAATCAGCCCCATAAAAGTGAGCTGCTGCTCGGCTTTGTGAACGGTAGACAAATCCAGAATATCGCCGCCCGAGCCAAAGCTTGTCAACAGGTTCATTTTGCCCTGATTAGCCATCATTGTGTTGTAGATGGCATCACTTCTTTGCGCGATGAGTTGTTGTTGATAAAGCGAATTAATAAGTAATGACATAAAATCCCTTCACATATTCACACCATATTTTAACATAAAAATACCGCACTTTCAACTTATTGTGATATGATATTTATATGAAAAGAAAAGAAATTTCATACAACAACTCAATTGAATTTGCGGCGGAACTTTTTACAAAGGCGCTTCGCGAGGCATTGAGAAAAATTCACAAGGAAATGAATTTTGAAATAAATCATGAAGAGTATATTATCCTTGAAACAATTGCTCTCAACCCCGGGATAATTCAAATTGACATAGCGAAAAAAATAATTACAAAACGCTCTTACATTTGCAAATTTCTCTCAAAACTTGAAGATCGCGGCTACATCAGACGCGAAAATGCAATTCGCGGCACAAGACAGATAATTATGAAAAACTACATAACTCAAGAGGGGGAAAGGGTTTACAAAAAAGTCCGCGACTACTTTAAAGATAAATTTGAAAATTCCAAATTTGAAAACGAAAAGATAAAAATCATTGAACAAACTACGGATACGCTTTTTAAAATGGCTGAGGAAATTAAAAAAGAATATAATTTAAAATTTTAGTGTTGACATAATTAATTTTTTTTACTATATTATTGTTAAAAATTAAACAATGTAATAAATAACAATATCAAATTAAACAATATGACAACTGCTATCCAAACTGCAAACCAACAGACAATAAACCCTTGGCTGCTTATTATCCCGACTATGCTCGCAGCGTTTATGTTTGCACTTGATGAAACAATTGCAAACATAGCGCTCCCGCACATGGCAGGGTCTTTTTCAGTCAGCAACCAGGAATCTATCTGGGTTTTAACAAGTTATCTTATAGCAAGCTGTCTTACAATTCCGATGATAGATTGGCTCAGCAAGCTTTTGGGCAGAAAAAATCTGTTCATAAGCGCGGTTATTCTCTTTACGGTTTCATCATTTTTGTGCGGCATATCAAATTCTATCGGCATGATGGTAATTTCAAGGTTTTTGCAGGGTCTGGGCGGCGGAGTGCTCATCCCGATTTCTCAGGCGATAATGATGGAAAATTTTAAAGGGGATGATCTGAACCGCGCGGGCGCGCTTTTTGGTATGGTTGTAATTATTGCGCCGATTTTAGGTCCGGTCCTTGGCGGATGGATTACCGAAAACTGGTCATGGCATTGGATTTATTTTATAAATATTCCGATTGGTATATTAATCGTGGGTCTTTCTTTTAAATTAATTGTAGACCCGCCGTATGCAAGAAGGCAGCAGAACGTAAAAACCGACTATTGGGGGCTTTTATTCCTTTTTATGTTTGCCGTTGCCTTTGAAATTATGATGGACAAAGGAAACGATCAGGACTGGTTTAATTCAAGTTTTATAGTAAAACTGACCGTCATATGGGTAATAGGGCTTATCGGTTTTATAATTTCACAGATAAAACAAAAAGACACCCTTGTAAAATTTGACGTTTTAAAAGATTTCAACTACTTTGTGGGCACCCTTATTTTAACCGTTATGAATGCAATTTTACTTGCATCAATGGCAATGCTGCCGCAGTTTATGCAAAATATGATGGGGTATGATTCTTTTACAAGCGGCTTAACCATGATGCCAAGGGGGGTCGGATGTCTTGTCGGTGTGTTAATTTGCGCCAAGCTTCAATCCAGATTTGACCCGCGGCTTATATCTTTTATAGGAATATTTATTTTGTGTATGGGCAGCTGGGATTTAGGTTTTATAAACCTTGAAATATCCTCCATGAGTGTTGTTGTGCCAAATATTTTATACGGGCTTGGTATGACAATAGGAATGATTCCGATTATTACACTCTCCTGTAAAACGCTTCTGCCCGAGCAGATGTCAAACGCAAGCGGCTTGCAGAACTTTATAAAAACAATAGGCGGAGCGGTCGGCACATCGCTTGTTGCGACATTTATTTCAAGATTTTCCCAAAAACACCAGTTTATGATGGTTGATTGGCTGAGAGAAACAAATAACGTCTACATCGAGCGAATAAATGCCTATGTAGGGCAATTTAGCGGGCTTACGGATATTTCAACCGCAACACATATGGCACAAACAATGCTCTATAACGAGCTTTCACGTCAGGCACACCTGTGGGCGTACGTGGATTCGTTTAGAATTTTTGCGGTCGCAGGGCTTTTGATTTTACTTATAATACCGATTTTAAGAGTGGAAAAAACCAAAAGCTAAGAGAAAAAGTGCCCTCTTTTTGAATCAAGGGTTATCGTATCAAAAGAATAAAGTGCTGCAGGACGTTTTGAGCCTTGTTTTGTGTGTTCGTTTGTTTCAACAAGTATGTTTGCGCTGAGCATTTTTTTTCTGAAATTTCTTTTATCAAGCTTCTTTTTCAAAATCAATTCATAAGACTGTTGAAGCTCTGTAAGGGTGAATTTTTTGGGCAAAAGCTGAAACGCAATCGGGCAGAGTTCAAGGCGCTCGCGCGTTCTTTTAAGAGAATACTCAATGATTTCTTTGTGGTCAAAAGCAAGCGGGGGAAGTTTTTCAACACTGTGCCACTGGACTTCGGATACCTCATCGGTATTTGAAATTTCAAGCTTTATATCTTCGGCGCGAAGAAGCGCAAAATAAGCACAGGTTATAACCCTTGTATTAGGGTAACGGAGCGGGTCGCCAAAAGTGTAGAGCTGCTCAAGATAGATATTTTGAACGTTTGTTTTTTCTTTTAAAACGCGAAGCGCCGCATCGTCAAGGTTTTCAGATAACCTTATAAAACCGCCTGGGATAGACCATTTACCGCGGAAAGGCTCATTTGCCCGCTTTACAAGCAACACTTTCAGTTTGCCGTTGTGAATAGTTAAAATCACAACGTCAACCGTCACCTCATGCGTTTTTGTTTCCGTAAATGTCCTTGCCATAAAACTATTGTACAAAAAACATTATTTTAGTCAATTTATTACACTTATTCGACAATTTTACCGTTAAAAGCCTCAAGCATTTCTTTTACTTTGGGGCTGTACATTGCCGTATTTTGCATGTTGTCAAACCCTGATACGGAGTCTGTTTGCTCTATATTAGCCGCATTAGCCGTCTGCAAAGCCTGCTCCTTTTGCACATTTTGCACGGCAGTGCTATTTTCGGCTTCTGCGCTCAGCTCGGGGGGCTTTTGCGCGTACGTCTGTCTGCTCTGCACTTTTGCGGCAGGCTTAATCATAGCGCCCTCAAGCGGTTTAATATCGTCGCTAAGCTGTACAAATTCAAAAGAATACTTACCGCCAAACGCACTGTTCTGTGCGCTCTCGAGGGCATTATATTTTGAGTCCGACTTTGCCTGAGTTATTAAATTTTGATTTACAAACCCCAGCGTGATTTTATTTCCCTCTACCCCCACAAGCTTTGCTACACCCGAGTAAAAGGCTTTTGCAGGGATAGTTTCAATGGCATTTACAATTGCACTCCATATTTCAACAGGATTCGCAGGATTGTTTGAGCCCGTATCCGCCGCTTCGGGTCTAATTTGACTGTCATTTAAAGGCGCTTCAAAGTCATTAGCTTCTTTATCCGAAAAAACAGCGGTCGTTTGGTCAGCCGTTTTGTCAGCAGCTGCTGACAGGTCGGGCGTTGGGTCGCTGCGCAGCTCTTGCGCCTTCTGTTTAAAACCCGATACCTCAGGCGCACTTTTGCTTCCCGTCTGCTGCCCGGCATTATTTCCTGCTTCAGTGCCGTCGTTTCTTGCCGTGTCAGCTTTTTTAAATCCCGCAGGTGCGCTGTTTGTATAAATTACGCTCTCACTTTTTTGCTCTTGCGCCCTTGAAGCGCGGATAACCATAAGTTCAACCCACAAATACGGATTTGTAGCGAATTTTACCTCTTTAAAATATTCCGTTGCAATGTCTAAAATTCTCTCGCAAAGTTTTGAATTGTATTTTTTTTCAATAATTTTATCAATATCAACACTGCTTAAAGAGGAGAATTTAATAACGTCATGCGGATTTTTGGCATTTAGCACCACAATGACATTTCTTAAAAATTCCATGAAATTTTCGCATAAATTTCTCGGCTCCGAGCCTTGAGCATAAATTTCATCAATTTTGACGAGAGCTTTTTCAATGTCTTGTGAAACAATGTAGTCAAGCAGCTCTAAAAGCTTATCAAAAGTGACTTTGCCCAAAAGCTCCTCTATCATTTCTTTTGTAATTTCATCTTTTGCGCCCAAAATGCTTACCTGATCCAAAAGCGCAAGAGAATCTCTCATGCCGCCCGATACATTTTTTGCAATGGCAAAAAGCGCATCATCGGCGATTTTTATATTTTCAATGTCTGAAATTTCTCTCAATCTTTTTACAATGTCATCAACCGTAATACGCCTGAAATCAAACCTCTGGCAGCGGCTTACAATTGTTTCAAGCACTTTATGGGGCTCCGTTGTAGCGAGAATAAAAATAACATTTTCGGGCGGCTCTTCAAATGTTTTTAAAAGAGCGTTAAAAGCTGTAGATGTAAGCATATGAACTTCATCTATAATAAAAATTTTATACTTTCCGCCGACAGGAGCGTAATGCACCTGCGCTATTAAATCCTCCGCACCCTCAACCCCTCTGTTTGTTGCGGCGTCAATCTCTATAACGTCCATGCCTGCGGCGTTTGTAATATCGATACAGCTTGCGCACTTCTGGCAAGGGTTTACGGTCGGTCCGTGCTCGCAGTTAAGGGATTTTGCAAAAATTCTTGCGCTTGAAGTCTTGCCCGTGCCTCTGGGCCCGCAAAAAAGGTACGCCGGAGCAATACGGTTTAACTCAATGGCGTTACTTAGAGCTTTGACAAGGTTATCCTGTCCGACAAGGTCGCAAAATGCCTGCGGGCGGTATTTTCTAAAAAGCGGCAAATATTTTTCACTCATAAGAAAATTATATTACAAAAATGCCCGTATATTTACTTTTTGGATATAATAATTTTATGAAACTTAAAGCGGGCGACACAATAGGAATAATTTCCCCTTCGGGAGCGATATCAAACAGGGAAATTTTTTTTCAAAAAGTTGAAGATTTAAAGGCTCTGGGATACAAAGTAAAAATTTTCCCGAATGTTTTTAATCAAAAAGGCTATCTGGCAGGAGATGACAGTGAGCGGCTCGAAGATTTGCACAGCGCATTTTCGGATGATGAAGTAAATGCGATTTTATGCTCAAGAGGCGGCTACGGAGCAATCAGACTGCTTGATAAAATTGATTATAATATTATAAAAAACAACCCCAAAATTTTTATGGGAAGCTCCGATGCAACAGCCCTGCTCATTGCTTTTTATGCACGTGCTGATTTAGCGGGTTATCACACTCTTATGCTCTTAAACGGCTTTTCAAAAAATGATATCGATTTAATAAACAATCAAAAAGAAATCCTTCCAAAGAAAAAACATAAAGTCTTTACACAGGGAAGCGCAAGCGGGGTACTCTGGGGCGGGAATTTATCCACAATAGTGTCGCTTTTCGGCTCTTACAATTATCTTCCCGAGAAGGACATAATTCTGTTTTTGGAAGATATAAACGAACCTTTGTATAAAATCGATAAAATGCTTATTCAGATTTTCAGAAACTCCCGCCTGAGAGAAAAAATTAAAGCGGTAATTTTCGGCGAGTTTACGGGACTTGCAAAAGATGAGTCGAAAAAACTTGAAAATATACTCTTTGAATACTCTAAAATGCTGAACATACCCTGCGTTTACGGCTACGATATAACACATGGCAAAAACAACATCGCGCTTCCTTTCGGAAGATGTACAAAACTGCTTGGTGCAAAAATCTATTTGTTGTAAGATAAAACTATGCATAAGATTATACACTTGGATGAGATAGATTCCACAAGCGTTTACGCCAGAAAAAACCTCGAAAAATTAAACGACTTTGAGGTTGTAAGTGCGGATATTCAAACTCTCGGGCACGGGCAATTCGGGCGAAAATGGTATTCAAGCAATAAAAACGGCGGAAATATCTACATTTCAATTGTATTAAAACCGAAAAACATTGAACATTTAAACGAACTGACCCGCCATGCGAGCGCAAAAGTTGCCCAAACCCTTGAAGAATACGGTTTGAAACCTGTTTTTAAATATCCCAACGATGTTTTAATTGAAAACAAAAAAATATCGGGAATACTTGCGGAGTCTGTATTTTTAGGCAGCGAATTTATGGGGGTCGTGGTCGGTATCGGCGTAAATTTAAACCTTGACATACAGGAAGCAAAAAACATTGACATCCCGGCAACTTCCGTGTTTATTGAAACAGGGAAAAATGTCGATAAAAATGAATTTTTGGGCAAATTGCTCAACAATTTCAAAAACGGCTGGGAAGATTTTTTACTGAAAGGCTTGTAAAAAGAAACGATACAGCCGAAAGCTTTGTATAAATCTCACAGTCACGGCCGTTTTAGATAAGTGTTAAATTAAAAATCATTAAATGAGGATAAAATTATGGCAAAAAAACACATTAAAGTTATGGATACCTCGTTTCGCGACGGTTTTCAGTCCGTTTACGGAGCTAGAGTTTTTACAAAAGATTTTCTTCCCGCCCTTGAATCTGCGGTAAATGCGGGTTTAAAGCACTTTGAAGTGGGCGGCGGCGCGCGTTTTCAGTCGCCTGTTTTCTACTGCAACGAAAATGCGTTTGATATGATGGATACAATAAGAAAAACAGTCGGTCCCGATATTAACCTTCAGACTCTTGCCCGCGGTGTAAACGTCGTAGGGCTTGAATCCCAGCCGCGCGACATTATCAACCTGCATGCCAAATTGTTTAAAAAACACGGCATGACAACAATCAGGAACTTTGATGCGCTAAACGATGTAAACAACCTTATATACTCGGGTCAATGCATTGTCGACAACGGATTAAACCACGAAGTTACAATTACCATGATGGAGCTTCCAATCGGCTGCAAGGGCGCTCATGACGTTGAATTTTATGAAAGAGTTCTGCGCTCCATTTTAGATGCGGGCATTCCCTTTACCTCTTTAGCATTCAAAGATGCATCGGGAACATCCGCTCCGAGAAAAGTTTATGAAACAATCAAGAGAACAAGAGAAATTTTAGGACCCGATATGCACATTCGCTTTCACTCGCATGAAACGGCAGGAACAGGGCTTGCGGCATATCTTGCGGCGCTTGAAGGCGGTGCGGACGGCATTGACCTTTCGATGAAACCCGTATCGGGCGGCACCGCTCAGCCTGACATTGTTTCAATGTGGCATGCGCTAAAAGGAAGCGACTATGACCTTGGCATAGATGTTGAAAAAATCCTTGAAACGGAAGAAATATTCAAAGAATGCATGAAAGATTATTTCCTTCCTCCCGAGGCTATGGCGGTAAATCCCGTTATTGTTTCATCTCCGCTCCCCGGCGGCGCACTCACCGCAAATACTCAAATGATGAGAGATAACGGCACAATGGATAAATTCCCGCAGGTTGTTGCCGCAATGAAAGAAGTAGTTGAAAAAGGCGGCTTTGCAACATCGGTTACGCCGGTATCACAGTTTTATTTCCAACAGGCATACTCTAATGTTATGTCGGGTAATTGGAAAAAAATAACGGAAGGCTACGGCAAAATGGTTCTCGGTTATTTCGGCAAAACCCCCTGTAAAGCTGACCCTAAAATTGTAAAAATGGCCGAGGAGCAGCTGGGACTTAAACCGACGAGCGAATTGGTTGTCGATTTAAACGATAAAGACCCCGCCAAAGGCATTGAAGCCGCAAGAAAAATGCTTAAAGAAGCAAATCTTGAAGAAACGGAAGAAAATATCTTTATCGCAGCAACTTGCAAAGAAAAAGGCATTATGTTCCTTGAAGGCAAAGGACAAATAGGTGTCAGAAAGGTTAATCCGGCACAAAAAGCCGCTTACGATATGGAGGATAACCTTGAAGGTTATACGGTAAGCGTAAATAATAAGAAATTTGCCGTAAGAATTGAAGGCAATAAAGCTGTTGTCAACGGAAAGACCTATGATATATCGGTTAAAAACGGGATTGAAGCCAGAGAAGGCGTAAACTCGTCCGATGCCGTACCCATTAAAGCCGCTCTGCCGGGCGCGGTGCTTAAAATCAACATATCTGAAGGTGATATGATTGAGGAAGGGGACGTGCTTTTGGTGCTTGAGGCAATGAAAATGGAAACAGAGATTAAATCTCCGAAATCGGGTAAAATTGCCTCGGTCGAAGTAAATGTCGGCGAACAGGTTAAAAACGGTCAAGTTCTGGTAACATTGGCTTAGGGAGGATTTGACTTATGAATTTCACTGATATTTTTCAAAGCTTATGGAAATCAACGGGTATTTATAATATGATTTTACCTGCTGACCCGAATTTATCAGGCATAGAGCAGATATTACACATGTATGGCGCGCCCGTTATGTTCCTTGTGTGCCTTGTGCTTTTATATTTAGGTATCAAAAAGGAATTTGAGCCGCTTTTGCTTGTGCCTATTGCATTTGGCGGAATTCTGGCAAATATTCCCGTTTGCGACATTGCAGGACCGAAAGGCTTTTTGGGCATAGTTTATGAGGCGGGTATACATGCCGGATTGTTCCCGTTATTTATATTTATGGGTGTCGGCGCAATGACGGACTTCGGTCCGCTTATAGCAAATCCTAAAACCGCGCTTTTGGGCGGTGCCGCACAGTTTGGCATTTTCTCTACCCTGCTGTTTGCACTGCTTCTCGGTTTTACGCTCCCGCAGGCGGCATCAATCGGTATAATAGGCGGTGCCGACGGACCTACATCAATTTTTGTCACATCAAGGCTTGCGCCCGAGCTCCTCGGCGCGATTGCAGTTGCAGCTTATTCATATATGGCTCTTGTACCAATTATTCAGCCGCCTATTATGAAAATGCTTACAAGCAAAGAAGAACGCCTGATTGAGATGGTGCAGATGAGAGAAGTTTCTCAGCGCGAGAAAATAGTATTCCCGCTTCTTGTTTTGGGTCTTTGTATAATTTTCCTTCCGGATGCCTGCCCGCTTGTCGGCGCTCTTGCGTTTGGTAACTTATGTAAAGAATCCGGAGTTGTTGACAGACTTTCAAAAACTCTGCAAAATGAATTTATTAACATTGTTACAATACTTTTGGGCTTATCTGTCGGTTCAAAATTACAGGCAAGCCAATTTTTAACAATACAAACTCTTTACATCCTTATACTCGGACTGCTTGCGTTCAGCTTTGCAACAGCTATGGGTGTAATTTTCGGTAAAATTATGAATATGTTCTCAAAAACACCTGTTAACCCGCTTATCGGCGCAGCCGGCGTAAGTGCGGTACCTATGGCAGCACGCGTGGTTAATAAGGTCGGGCTTGAGTACAATCCGAATAACTACCTTTTAATGCATGCGATGGGTCCAAACGTCGCAGGCGTAATAGGCTCGGCTGTTGCGGCGGGTGTATTGCTTGCAATTTGCGGCTGATTAGCTGATTAATTTGACAATTGTAAATACGGCTCCGGGCGGTTTTGTTTTGGGGCTGTATTTTTATGATAAAATCGGAATAATTATTGTGCGCCTGTAGCTCACGGAGCGAACGAAGTTTGCGACTTAAAAAATATATCCGACTGAGCTATAATAGTTTTTGTAAATTGAATATCATTGTGCGCCTGTAGCTCAGTCGGATAGAGCGTTGGTCTCCGAAGCCAAAGGTCACGGGTTCGACTCCCGTCGGGCGCAATATAGGGGGAAATAATGTATATATTTTTAGCTTTAGTTTTGGGTGCGGGTTTGGGATTTTTGTTTTCCAAATTGAAATTTGACGTTTTAAAGGCAAAAATGCAGAGCGAACTTGACAGTTTAAAAAGTTCACAGAGCAGCTCGCAGGCACTGTGCGAAACAATAAAAAACGAGTTTGTAAACCTTGCAAATTCGGCAATATTAGAAAAACAACAAATGCTTGAGGAACAAAATTTAAAAAAACTTGATATCCAGCTAAACCCGCTTAAAGAGAGGATTTTGGAATTTCAGAAAAAAGTTGAAGAATTCAACGTTTCGGGAGTAAAAAATACAAATATAATTCAGGAACAGATAAAATCGCTCACAAATGAGAATAATTTAATTCGCACACAGGCGGAAAACCTCACCCGCGCGCTCAAGGAAAATTCAAAATCGCGCGGACTTTTCGGAGAGATGATTTTAGAAAACATTTTAAAATCGTCGGGCATGGAAAATAAAAACGAAAACCCCGAGCGCGGGACATATATTACCCAGAAAGGTTTTCGCTCAAACAATGACCCCAACGGCGCAAAAATAACTCCCGATGCCGTGGTTTACTATCCTGACGATGATAAAAACATCGTAATAGATTCAAAAATGTCTTTTGTGGATTTTTTGAATTTTGTTGAAGCGGAGGATGAGGACGAAAAACAAAATTCACTGAGGGCGTTTTATAAGTCTGTTGAAGATAGAATCGGCGAATTAAGCGGAAAATATGAAAACCTCGAGGGGCTTGCAACGCCTGACTTTACGCTTATGTTTGTGCCTGTTGAGGCTTGTATAAACTATATTTATTCTAATGCAAAACTTGTTGAGGATGCTTACAAAAAACGTGTTGTAATAGTCGGTCCGGCATCTTTGATTGCGACTTTGAGGGTTATAAAATATTCCTGGGCACAAAAAAATCAGGAAAAAAACGTAAGAGAAATACTGAAACTTGCAGATAGTATGTACTCTAAGGTTACAACGCTCATCGGGCACCTTGAAAAATTACAAACAAATTTCACAACCGTGCAAAAAACTTTCGGACAGATTTTCACCACGTTAAGCGGGCGCGGCGGGCTTTTCAGCCAGACGGAAAAATTAAAAGACTACGGCATAAGCCCTTCTAATTCAATTGATAAAAAATACATTGAACAGCAGGAAAAAGAGTTGATAGAAACTGTATTGTAAATTTTTGTAAATTTATTTGACAGATTTGGGATAAAACTAGCAAATAAAAAAATTTACGCTCATTAATGCAGGTGTAAACTCCTCTATAAACTCCGTAATACTAATTCTATCCATCACGGCTTCAGTGCATTTTGCATCGAGCCGTTTTTTTTATGATAAAAAAGTATCAAGAGCTTCCTTGAGCCTAGGCTTTTACTCTGCCGTAAATGTCTTTGTAGCGGATAATATCTTCTTCTACAAGCTTTTCGCCTCTTTGGACTTCCATTATTTTCAACTCGTCATCATAAGGGTTTGCAAGCGAGTGCTTAACTTTTACAGGTATATCTATACTTTGACCAGGTTTTAGCATAAAAGTTTTATTATCCAGTGTAACTCTTGCTGTACCGCTTAAAACAACCCAGTGCTCGGAGCGGTAATTGTGAGATTGCAAGCTCAGCTGCCCCTTTTTAAAGACACAAATCATCTTTGTCAAATACCCTTCGCCCTGATTTAAAACGGTATAATAACCCCATGGACGATAAACCGTGCGGTGAATTTTAAAAGTATCGTCTTTAATTTCTTTCAGCCTGTCAAAAATCTTTTTAACATCCTGCGCCTTGTCTTTTCTGCAAGCAAGAATAGCATCCGAGGTTTCAACCACAACAACATCTTCCAGTCCGACACCCGCTACCAGCCTGTCAGAAGCATAGAGAAGCGAGTTTTTGCAGCCCTCCTCCATGATATTGCCCACTTTTACATTGCCGTTTTCATCTTTATCGTTAATTTCGTAAATTGCCTCCCAGCAGCCAAGGTCGTTCCAGTCGGACTCAAGCGGCACAAGGGCAATGTTTTTGGCATGTTCCATAACCGCGTAATCAAAAGATATTGAGGGCATTTGATTGAAAATAGCGTATGGTATATTGTCCTCTGTGGTAAAGTCAAGCTTTTCGCAGTTTTTATAGATTTCTTTTGCATGTTCCTTTAGCGCCTCAACCAGCACGGATGCTTTAAACATAAAAATGCCGCTGTTCCAATAATAGTTACCATCCGCAAGATATTTTTTTGCGGTTTCTTCATCGGGCTTTTCTTTAAACTCATCAACCGCAAGACCTTCATCTAAAGGCTTTTTGGCTTTAATGTAGCCGTAGCCCGTTTGAGGCGAGTCGGGCTTTACGCCGAAAGTTACAATAAAGCCTTTGCGCGCGAGTTTCTCGCCTTCGCTTACCGTTTTTGAAAAAGCTTTTGTGTCTTTTATCATATGATCCGAAGGCACAACGATTATCACATCATCACACCTTGTATCAAGAATATATTTAACAGCCGCCGCAATTGCAGGTGCGGTATTTTTTGCAACAGGCTCGCTTAACACTACCGGATTTTGCGCAATCGAGTTCAACTGCACTCTGACATCCGCGCTGTGTTTCTGGTTTGTAATGCTTATAATATTTTTTTCGTCAATTGTATCGAGAAGCCTCAAAAATGTCTTTTCAAGCAAACTTTTCTTAGAGTTATTTAACCTCAAAAGCTGTTTAGGGTACAACTCACGCGACATAGGCCACAATCTGGAACCCGAGCCGCCAGCCAAAATAATACCGTACATTTTTCACTCCCAACAATCTGTCTTTTATAGATTATACAACAACTCCGACCTATTTGCCAACAAGATATTTTTCTAAAGATTCCTCCCAGTCGGGCAGCATGTTGTCATTGTTTAAAACGCAGTAGTGCGGTCTTTTTGCGGGGCGCGGAAAATCGCTTTTATCAATAGCGTTAACGCTTACTTTGCGTTTTTTGATTTCAAAAATTTTCTTTGTAAAGTCCGCCCAGCCTGCCTGACCCGACGAGCACAGGTGATATGTACCGTAGGGCTTATTAATCTCGCGGCATAAATCACGCGTCCAGGTGGGACAGCCTATTTGATCATCAACTACGCTTATTTGGCGGCTCAGCATGGAAAAAGTGAGCATGGTATCGACATAATTTTTTGAACCTTTGCCATAAAGCCAGCCCGTTCTTATTATGTAGTATTTTTTGCAGGTTTTTAAAATTTCTTCTTCGCCCTTTAGTTTTGACATGCCATAGACATTTAAAGGGTTTACATCATCAGATGTCTTGTAAGGAGAGTCCTTTTTGCCGTCAAATACATTATCGGTGCTTATGTACAAAATCGGCACATCGAGCTTTTTGGCTATTTTGGCAAGGTTTTTTGTACCGATATGATTAACCCGAAAGGCGTCTTCTTTGTGTGTTTCGGCTAAATCAATATTTGTGTATGCGGCAAGGTGAATGATAAAATCCAAACTTACTTTGTTTATGATTTCATTAACCATTTTTGTATTTGTTATATCAAAAATTTTGCTGTTAGTAGCCCAAAAAAGCCAGCCTTCCTGCTCTAACATCGGGCATAGCTCCTGCCCTAAGCTACCTGTTGCACCTGTTACCAATATTCTCATAAAATAATTCCTGCTCTTAGTAAATCGGGGGAAATAATTTTTATAAAATCATCCTTTAATCCATTTATATATCAAATATATGTGTTAAAATCAATATAATGAAAAGAATTGTGTACATAATTTTAATTTTGTCTCTTGTCATCCTTGCACTAAAAGGCTGTCTAAAGAGAGATTTAGGCTATGACGACGACGTATATTTATCGGACGTCAGAGCGCTTGAAGTTATAAAGTATGATTTTGAAAAGCCGAAAAATGTAACAATAAACGGTGTCGACTATCTGTGCTCAAGAGGTGCCGCGGGCAAATACGGCGGAGAGATAATAACCTCAACCATCGGCGAGGGTCCCAAAACTTTTAACCCTTTTAATGCAAATGACAACACCTCGGCACAGCTTGCGGGAATAATGTATGACGGTTTGTTTACAACCGACCCTTATGATGGCTCCATTATCCCGAAACTCGCAAAAGATATTGAAATTTTACCCGACAAAAAAACATACATCGTACACCTTCGCCATGGTATAAAATGGTCCGACGGAAAAGAAATAACTGCGGATGATGTCATTTTTACGTACGGTACAATAATTTTTGGCGGCTTTGGCGACACCGCAACAAGAGATTCTTTATATATTGATGGAAAATTGCCGGATGTGGAAAAAATTGATAAATATACGGTTAAATTCACAACCCCAAAACCCTTTGCACCGTTTTTAAGAATGCTTACCACTCCTATTGCACCAAAACATGTTTTTAAAATTGCAACAGATAAAGGTAAAAATTATTTCAGAAGCTATTTAAGCACAAACGCCAAACCAAGCGATTTTGTTACATCCGGCGCTTTTAAAATGGTTGAATACGTACCTGCACAGAGGGTAATTTACAAGAGAAATCCAAACTATTACATGGTGGATAAAAAAGGACAAAAACTGCCATATTTAGATAAATATATAATTTTAATAGTAGGTGATTTAAACAACGATACCCTAAAATTTGAAGGTCTTGAAACAGATGTCGTAAATCTGCAAGGCTCAATGGTAGCGCGCTACAGAGAACTTGAAAAACACAGCGACTTTACACTCTACAATCTCGGTCCCACGACAAATACGACTTTTATTGTCTTTAATATGAACACAAGAAAAAATAAAGACGGAAAGTACTATGTAAACCCCATCAAACAGAGATGGTTTAATGATGTAAATTTCAGAAGCGCCGTCGATTGGGCAATAGACAGGGGAAATCTCGTTTTAAACGTGCTGTCGGGCGTGGGTGAGCCTCTCTACAGTGCAGAGTCTATCTCAAGCATTTTTCTGAATGAAGATGTCGCAAAAGGACACCCGACAGACATTGCGCGCGCAAAGGAACTTTTAAAAAAATCCGGATTTTATTTAAAAGACGGTAAATTATACGATAAATTCGGCAACAGAGTCGAGTTTGAACTCTTAACAAATGCGGGCAATACCCAGAGAGAAGCTACGGGTGTGAGCATTAAAGAGGATTTGGAGCAGCTCGGTATGAAAGTGAACTTTAAACCCGTAGAGTTCAACTCGCTTGTTGCAAAGCTTTCAAATACTTATGACTGGGATGCCATTTTAATCGCGCTGACGGGCAACCCGCTCGAGCCGCACTCCGGACACAATGTCTGGACATCAGACGGGGCTTTGCACCTGTTTAACCAGCGTAGCGACGAAGATTTGAAAAGTTCAGATAAGATATTGCCTTTTGAAAAAGAACTTGATAGAATCTTTAAACAAGCTGCTCTTGAGCTTGATTTTGAAAAAAGAAAAGAACTCTACAACAAATATCAACAGATTGTCGCAGAGCAGAATCCCGTTATTTACCTGTACAGCCCTGCAAATATTGTTGCAATAAGGAAAAAATTTAAAAATATTTATCCGACAGAGTTAGGTGGCATATTACATAATATTGAAGAAGTTTACATAGATTGAGGAGAAAAAAATGATTGAAAAACTTGCAAAAATTCAAGTAGCAATGCTTGGGCTAATTTTGGGTTTATGCCTTATTATAGGCGCGTCTGTGTTATCAAGCAATTTTAAAAAAAATGAAATAACCGTAACAGGCTCAGCTTATGAGATTGTAAAATCTGACAGTGCAAGCTGGAGAGTTCAAGTATCAACCAAGGCGCCGACATCTGTTGAAGCATACAACAAACTTAAGTCGCAAGTGCCCGCAGTTGTGGACTTTTTGGTACAATCAGGAATTAAAAAAGAACAAATTTCGCTTATGGGGATAAATAACTACCCCACATACAGAAGAGATGCAAAAGGCAACTTCACGCAGGATGTAGCTTTTTATAATTACGATCAGATACTGAAAATCACCTCCGACAATCCTGATTTGATTAATAAAGTCTATCTTGAAATACCTTCACTCATCCAAAAAGGCATAACTCTGCAGGCTTTTGCGCCCGAGTACCACTACAGCGAACTGAACAAAAAGAAAGCCGAACTGCTGAAAGCGGCAACGGCGGATGCCAAAGTGCGCGCACAGGGCATGCTGCAGGCGACAAACAACCGCGTGGGGAAAATTTCATCCGTCAAAATGGGCGTTATGCAAATAACTCCTGCTGATTCAAACGAAGTTTCAGACTGGGGAATAAATGACTCAAGCACAATAGATAAAAAAATAACCGCGGTAGCAAATGTAGTTTTCTCGGTAAAATAATTATTTTGTTTTATACGGCTAAAACGGGGCTTTTGTCCCGTTTTTTGGTGGAATAAATTATTGCATAACTCCGTTAGACTAAACACAACTCTCTTGTCATGTGCAACTTGTTTTAGCATCTTGGTAACAGGTGCATAGATTTATAAGACCCCAAAACAAGTTCAGGGTGACAAAAGGTCTGTCATGCCGAACATAAAACAAGACCCTGAAATAAATTCAGGGTGACAAAAACGAACAAACCCAAACACAAGTTTGCTACGGCAAATTAATTCTGTAAACACTGTTGTTATCTAAATACAATAAGCATAATGCCAAAATATTAATCAAAAAGTAAAATTAAAAAGCTCTGAAATTTCAACATCAAGTGCATTTGCAATATTAATCATGGTTTTTATCGTAACATTTGCTTCGCCCCGTTCAATTTGACCGATATAGTTAAAATTCATATCTACAAGCTCTGCAAGTTTCATCTGTGAAAGTTTTTTTGACTTTCTTACATATGCCAATTTTGCACCAAATTTTTTTCTATATTTTGATTAATGCCCATATAATGAGCATTATAAGCTTTGTTATAACATTTTTCTAATCACTATTAGTATATAATTAATGACTAATAACTATTAATTTATGTAACAAGATATTATTTTTGTATCAATAACCAAAATATAATGGTTTTTATTAATAAGTAACAAGTCAAACACACACACAAGAAAAGGAGAGTAAACTATGTACACACAAGCAGTAGAATTTGGCGCACAAATCGCAAAGCAAACATCTAAAAATGGCGCAAGCGTCGTTGAAGCAGGTGCGTAAGCAGGCGAAGAAGTTCGCGAAAGTGTTTTTGCAAGCGGTCTTACAGGAATAGTTGCACAAGAAGCATCTGATGAAATTCGTGAAAGTTTTTTAGAGGACAGCCTAGTTGAAAAAGGTGCGCAAGCAGGCGAAGAAGTTCGCGAAAGTGTTTTTGCAAGCGGTCTTACAGGAATAGTTGCACAAGAAACTGCAAAAGAAGTTCGCGAAACGCTTGATAAAAAAGATGAAGGCTTGCTTGATAAGATTGGAAATTTCTTTGCAGGGGGTCTTTTGGGAATAGGTGCCAAATTTGGCGAATCGCTACGAAATAATTAAAATATTAAATTAAAACAAAAGGAGATTTTTTATGGAGTTACAAATTTCTGGAAACAGCACGCAAAATGCCTATTACACAAAAAGGCAAAATAGGGATTTTGGTGGAATTGACAACAGCTGGAAAGATTTACTATATCGCTACAAAACTCAAACAGATAAAAGGGTAAATGAATTGCCGACAAGTGGCAATATTTACCTTGATGAAAACGGCAATCTTAAATTAAGGAGTGATAAACAAAACAGTGCTTCAAAAACACTTCTTTATATAACCGAGCTAGAAAATAAAACTCCAACAAAAGCACACATGCTATGCTAAAGTCGTAAAAATGCACAGATACTGTAATTTTAGTATCTGTGCATTAAAACTTAACCCTTATAAATAATTTCAATTTCATTTCCGTCGGGATCTTTTATAAAAGCAATCCTTTTAACGGTTATACTGCCATCCTCGTTTTTTAAATCCAGATTAAAAGGCTCGCCGTACATAAGCTCATAACCCATATCACTCACTTTTTTGACAAAAGCTTCCATATCTTCGCACTCAAAAGCAAAATGTCCGAAAGTTTCACCTGTTTTGTAGGGAGTAGTTGGTTTTTGCCAATTATCGGTAAGTTCAATTTCAGGGGCGCCTTCGTATTGCGCCAAAAAGTACAATGTGCAGTCCTCTAAATCTTTTTTGCTCTGCAATTTTAAGCCGATTAAATCTTCATAAAATCTCAGAGATTCTTTTAAATTATTTACTCTAATCATTGAATGTAAATATTTCATTTTAACTCCTTTCGCAAAAAATGAGCCTCAAATCTCTTTAAGGCTCATTTTTAAAAATGATATAAAATTATTATTCAATAATTTTATCTACAACGCCGGCACCAACTGTTCTGCCGCCTTCACGAATTGCAAATCTCATACCTTGTTCGATAGCAACCGGAGCGATAAGTTCAACGTCCATTACAACGTTATCACCGGGCATTACCATTTCGCCGTCGAATTTGATTGAACCGGTTACGTCAGTTGTTCTGATGTAGAACTGAGGACGATATCCGGGGAAGAACGGAGTATGACGTCCGCCTTCATCTTTTGTCAATACATAAACGTTAGCTGTGAATTTTGTGTGAGGGTGACCACGTTGAATATCTTTTTTGTCGATACCACGAAGTAGAGCACCAATGTTATCACCAGCTTGACCTTGGTCAAGAAGTTTTCTGAACATTTCTACACCTGTTACAGTTGATTTTTTAGTTTCACCAAAACCAACGATTTCAACTTCATCACCAACTTTAACAACGCCACGTTCTACTCTACCAGTTGCAACCGTACCACGACCTGTGATAGAGAAAACGTCTTCAACAGGCATCAAGAAAGGTTTGTCAAGGTCACGTTCGGGAGTCGGAACATAATCATCAATTGCATCCATAAGTTCCCAAATTTTATCAACCCATTTATCTTCGCCACGTTGAACATTTGAATTTGCTTGAACAGCTTCTAGAGCTTTAAGAGCTGAACCTCTGATGAAAGGAATGTTGTCACCATCAAATTCGTATGAAGATAACATTTCACGTACTTCCATTTCAACAAGATCAAGAAGTTCTTCGTCATCAACCATATCGCATTTGTTCATAAATACAACAAGGCGAGGAACACCAACTTGACGAGCAAGCAAAATGTGTTCACGAGTTTGAGGCATTGCACCATCTGTTGCTGCAACTACAAGAATCGCACCGTCCATTTGAGCGGCACCTGTAATCATGTTTTTAACATAGTCAGCGTGGCCGGGGCAGTCAACGTGTGCATAGTGACGTTTGTCTGTTTCGTATTCAACGTGTGCTGTTGAAATTGTAATACCACGTGCTTTTTCCTCGGGAGCTGCGTCGATTTCGTCGAATTTTTTAGCTTCGGCTTTGCCGGCAGCAGCCATACAACCTGTAATAGCAGCTGTTAACGTAGTTTTACCGTGGTCAACGTGACCAATGGTACCGACGTTAACGTGCGGCTTGGTTCTTTCAAATTTTTCTCTAGCCATAAGATAGATTCTCCTTTTCTTATCTTTTTTGTTTGATTTGTTCGGATATAAAAACTTGGGCAGGGGTGGATTCGAACCACCGTAGTCGTTAGACGGCAGATTTACAGTCTGCTCCCTTTAGCCACTCGGGCACCTACCCGTATTATTTATTTTTTAATGTTCAAAATATTCAATATCGCCTCTGTATAGTTGCTACAGCATGCCTGCTGCTGTGCGGAGTTTTCTTGTGCCCGCCCGCTTCACTCGCAACGGCGGTCATCAATAGCTCGTTTTCGACCCGCTCCCGCGGCTCTCAAACTTGCCCTGGCTTCGCAGGTTTTTGCCCTTGACGAGATTTGAACTCGTGGCCTCTCCCTTACCAAGGGAGTGCGCTACCCCTGCGCCACAAGGGCAGATTTACTACCTGAGCTGCGCTTTGGAGGCGCCTGCAAATTAATTTTTAAGGTGCAATTGTAGAAAATTGCCGATGGAGGGAATCGAACCCCCAACCTACGGTTTACAAAACCGTTGCTCTACCATTGAGCCACATCGGCATTTCTACCTTCATATGTACAATATTATTAAGGACAAGGCAAACTGTCAAGCAAAATTTATATCAGTTCGGATATTTTAGAGGATATTTTGTACTTCATCTGCAAAAACCGCGAATTTTTGGGCAATATCGAGCCTGCACAAAATTCTTTTGCAAAAGAGTACAGCCTCTCATCAAAATTTGTTTTTATAAGCCAGAAATTAAGCAGCTGAGCGCTTTTTTTATAAAAAACATCCTCAACTCCGAAAATGTACTCTTTTGACAATTTGAGCGCCTCGGGCAGACCCTCGCAAAGTGTATTTGTCATGATTTTTTTGTGCCCCATTCTGTAAAAATAGCACGGTTTTTTAAGGTAAGAAAAGCTTTTTGCACGATAGAGCACTTCATAGTAAAAGGGCAAATCTTCCGCATATCTCAGATTTTTAAACTCTATATTATTATCAAGCAGAAAACGCCTCCCGTAAAACTTTGTACAGACTTCATAATTTACGCTGTAGAGCACATCAGCCCTTACATTTTTGTCAAAAGGTCTTTTGAGCCTTCTTAATTTATTTAATCTGTATTTCGGGTTAAAATATCTGTATCTGTTTTTATTTTGCCAAAAAACTTTATACGGGCAAAACAAAACATCCGCATTGCTTTTTTGAAGTTCTAAATACGCGTATTTCAGCGTATCATCCGCTATCCAGTCATCTCCGTCAAGAAAAAACACATACTTTCCGCGCGAAACTTTCAGAGCTTCGTTTCTTGAGCGGCTGACACCCAGATTATTTGAAAATTTGAGGATTTTTGCACTGTCTGAAAATTCTTCTAAGATTTTTAAAGTATTGTCAGATGAACAATCATCAGCTATAATAATCTCACAGTTCCCCAATTTTTGATTTAAGACACTACGAATACACTGTTTGATGTATTTTTCAGTATTATACGTAGTTATTACGATTGAAAAAAAAGGCTCCTTCATATTATAATTTTACAATAAAAGTTCATTTGTTATAATAAAAAAGCAGTTTTGTGAGTAGAGAAAGAAATGCAGGTTATTCAAACTATAAACGATACCATAAGAATCCTCTTTAGCCCCATTGACGAGGATTTTAAGCTGCTTGATTTTCTCCTTGTTCAGGAGGGAAAAAACAAATATCTTGCCCAAATTATTGAAATTTATGACGATAAATACGACGCTTCACAAAACGTTGCAAGGGTAAAACTGTTTTTTAAAGTTAATGACGAAGGAGAAGTGTTCAGCTACGACCACTTTACGCCTTCAAAAGAATGTGAAATTAAAAAAATCAAGCGGGAAGAAATTTTAACTTTTGTAAACGAAAACAGAGAGTCTTTAACGATAGGCATGGATTATGCAACCCAAGAGCCTCTTGATATTAATGTCGAATTTTTGAAAAATAACGCGGTAATTTTTGCGGACAAAATAGAACATTCAAATAACATCAGTGCACACTTTGCTTCAACACTTTCGCGCTATAACTTTCACAGTGTCATTTTTGACTTTACGGGCGCAATAGATGTTAAAAACGCCAAAAAATTAAAAATTTCAAAAGACATTAAGCTTCCGCTTAATTTTTACACCATAAATTATATCTGGGAAAAAGGCTTGAAAACAGCCTCTCTTGAAACTCAGGCGATGTGCCGCGAAATATTCAACGAAGTGCAGACATACGCAAAAAACGCGCCCGAAGGCTTTATTCCTTTTAAAAATTTTCTCAAAGTTGTTGAAATACAGTACAAGGCAACCCCGATTGCCGAACTTACCGTACTTTTAAATAAATTAAAGGCATACCAGAAAAACGATATATTTGCCAACACTAAAGGCGACTTTGAAAGCGCCGAAATTTCCTGCAGAGAAAATGAAATTACAATCATTGACTTTTCAGAGCTGAAAACAAGCTGGCACAAAGAGTTTTGCGATTTTATCATAAGAAACGTAAAAGATGCATTTGTATTTATCAGGTTAAATGAAACAAACTCGGACGTTGATTTAATTAATTTCATCTACGATAAAAACCCGCAGATACACTTTATCCCGAGTGTTTCATACTCTTACTCAAAAATGCCTCACATTATCGAGCGCGCAGACAACTTTATTCTTTTGCCCACACTCAGCCCGAAACGCGACTTTGGCGCGGCAAACTTTGAACTGTCCTCTATCTCAAGCGACGAGTGCATACTCTTTGGCAAAGACAGCGAAAACTTTATTTTCACGATAATAAACAACAGATTTGCAAGCCCTGATAACAGCGAAAAAAATCCGCCGAGAAAAATTAAACTAAAGCTTGATATAAATACACATAACCCTAAAGAAAGACTGAGAACAAATATAGGCGCCGAGCCTGACTCCGCTTTTGAACAGCAGGCAAAAGAGCCCGTTTTGACCGATGAGGAGCTGGAGTTTTTTGAACAGCAGGCAAAAGAAAATCTGGACGCGCTGGAGGAAAAAATCCCCATAAAAAAGCCTCAGGATTGCAGCACTGAACCACAGAGCTGCAGCAGGGAAGAAAACCCGTCGCAAGAAACCGAAAAAGACGGTTTTGACGGCGAATTAAAAGCAAAAGAAGATAATCTTGCCGACAGTCTTTCAAGTGATACGGCACAGGAGAAGGAAACAATACAAACGGGGGAAAATCTCCCGCCGCTTGAGTCTGATACAAAAGAAGTTCAAGAAAGCACCCTCTTAAATAAAACGGCGGAGGTTAATGCGCAAAATGAAGGCAAACAAAACGAGCCTTATGAAAACGAACGGAGCGAAGCGCAAAAAACGAACGAAACGCCGCTGCAGACAAAAAACACTGACATAGCGGAAAATGAAGCTTCACTTGAAGAAGAAAGCCGTTTTGAAGAAGAAAACCCTAAGGACGGCTTTACTCAGGACCGGGCGCAAGATGCCGCTTTGCGGGATGAAAATACGTTAGAAGAAAGTTCGGATGAATATATTGCACGGGATAATACTCCCGATACCGCTTCAGATGAAGAAAACGCGAAAGACAATACCGCAGTTTCGCTCAAAGAAGATACTCCGGATGAAGATATTGTATCGGAAGATTTTACGCGGGATGATTATATAACAGAACCTGCCAAAGGAAGCCGGGACGAAATTATCGAGGGTGAAATCCTTGAAGAAGAAACAAAAGACACACCCGCACAAAACAGCATCGACACGGAAGAAGAACCCCTGAGCGAACTTGCAAGGGCAATCAGAGAAGAAGAAAGAAATGTTTCAATAAGCCTTGACGATGAAATACAGATAAACAAAAACTACAGCGCACAGGAAGTTATTGACATAAGAGGCAAAGACATCCAGAGAATCGACCTTGAAACCGCAGAAGACATTGCAGACAAAGAGTTTGCAAATGAAACCTATGAGGATGAAAGTTCTTATGAAGCGGATGAAATTGTGTATGAAACAGAGCAAGAGGCTTCTTTGGACGATACGGAAGAATTGGAAGAAACAAGCGCTGCAGAGTATATTTCAGACGGATATGAAGAAGAACCCGCACAAGAGCCTGAGGGAGATTTCTTGACAGAACCAAAAACGGATTTCGAAACGGTTTATGAAGAAGATCCCGTGCAGGAAGCTGAAGAAGATCCCTTACAAGAAGAACCCGAAGAAACGGAACAAGGGGAAGAATCCTTGGAAAAATCCGATGAAGAGCAGGAGGAAGAACCTGCGCAAACACAGGAAAACAGAAAAATTATACAGAGCTCTTTTCAAAATATCCTTGAACAAGAGGACGACTCTGAAAGTTCATCAGAGGAGGAGAGCGAAAAAGACGACACTCTCTCGCTTGAGGCGCTTGCCGCACAGTCGGTAGAAAACGCCTTTAACGAGGTTATGGACTCTCAAGCCTCCGAATTTGAAAAACCGAAAAAAGACTTGAGTGGCAAACTTGTCGTAAATGAAAATGTCGTTATAGATCTTGAAAAAATTAAAGAACACATAGACACAAAAGGCGCGAGCGAATTGCCGATATTTAAAAATACAAGCGCCAAAAAAGAACCCAAAAACTTTAAAGCAGGCGACATAATTGAACATGACAAGTATGGTGCGGGCGAAGTTGTTAAAGTTATAAACTATGCCAACCGTTCTCTTTTGCAGATAAACTTTAAAGAAGTGGGCAAAAGGCTTCTGGACCCTGATATTGCAAACATAAGGGAATTAAAACAAGACTAAAAAGCCTGCGTTAGTGCCTTTGTTTGGTATTTTGCCCCGTGCAAACTATTTCATAAATTCGTTTAAGTCGACAAACTCGACAGCTTCTTCTATAGAGTCGAAAATATGAATAATATTGTTTAAAAAGACAAAATTAAGCGCTTTTTTAATATCCTCGCAAGGTTTTACAAGTATAAAAAGACCGTCTTTTTGCGAAGTTGCTTTATACACATCGGCAAAAATGCTCGCATATCTGTCAGAGAATATTTTTATATGCTCAAGGTTAAATATTATATTCGGCTTACCGGTTAAAACGTTAGTGGTAGCCTCTTTCAGGATTTTATCCAGATATTTTTCATTGTTTATTTTATAAATAGTCATTACACAAATTGTGTCGTTTATATAATACTTTTGAAATTCTTCGTTAACGACTTTATTTGTGGAATTTGAAATAAATTTCAAAATACCCTCATGCCACTGCGGCTGTTTGGGTATAAACTCGTCCACACCGCACTTGTAACATTCCTGAATCATTTTTGTGTCGTCAGTACCTGATATAACAATGAGTTTAAAATTTCTCTCCTCATCGTTTTTAATTTTATTTGCCTGTGCAATAAGTTCAAAGCCGTCTTTTGCATCGGGTAAAAATAAATCTATAATTAAATAGTCTATTTTTTTCTTTTTCAGCTCGGTGAGCGCTTCTTCTTTATTTCTTGCAACATAAACGTTCATACCGATTTTTTTAAGCATGGAAGTCAGTTGATAGATGGACAGTTCCATATCATCAACAATAAGGACATTTATACTCTCAGCCGTAAAAAAGCTCAAAGGGTAATTAAAAAAGTTAAGCTTTCTCTCAAGCGCGATAAGCGCCCGGGAAATCGTTTCGCTGCTGTCTATTTCTGTGTTAACGTCAATCCCCGACAGTTTTACAAGATTCAGGTATTGGTCATGCGTTAGTTTAATTTCTTCTTCCATACTCCTAATTATACAATAATATTGAGAAAATGCCACAAGAAAAATTTTGTAATATAATAACGATAGGAAGGGGACAGTAAGGAGCATAAAATGCAAGAAACTTTAAACACAAAAGCGTTTGGCAAAAATGACATAAGAGGAATTTTTCCCTCGGAAGTCAACTCACAGCTTTATTTTTACGCCGCAAAAGGCTACGTAAACTGGGCAAAAGACCAGCTTTCAAAACAGGGCTCCAAGCGCACATCTGCCGAGGATATGCTTTTTTGCGTGTGCATGGATGCAAGACTTCATTCAAAAGAACTTAAAGACGCTCTTGTAAAAGGCGTTTTGTCCACAGGGGCAAATGTTTTGGATTTGGGTCTTGCGCCTACTCCGCTCGGTTACTTTAGCGAATTTGCAAAAATCGACAAAGAATTTTTGGAAGATAAAAAAGTAAACGGCGCGCTTATCGTAACCGCTTCACACAACCCGAGCGAATACAACGGGCTTAAGATGACATTTAACAGAGCCTCTCTAAATGAAGAACAGATTAAAGAAGTAAAAGAGTACACAATAAAAGCTTTTGAAAGTGCTAAAGAAAACAGCTACTGCTCCGCAAGGCGCGGCTTTAACAAAGAATACGACATAATTTCAAACTATTGCGATAAAATTTCCGATATGTTTGACAAAGTCGGCACCGGCATTAAAATTGTTGTAGACTCTGCAAATGCAACGGGCGGACTTGTTGCGCCCCAACTGTACAGAGAGCTTGGCTGCGAGGTCATTGAACTTTTCTCACAGCCCGACGGAAACTTTCCCAATCACCACCCCAATCCTTCGGATGAAAAGACTCTTGATGCCATTAAAAAAGCCGTCGTTGAAAACAAGGCGGATTTTGGCATAGCTTTTGACGGAGATTCGGACAGAATAGGCGTTGTGAGTTCCGAGGGCAAAACAATATCGGGCGACAAGCTGCTTTTAATATACTCTGTCGACCTTATAAACGAACTGAAAGCACACGGAGAAGTACCCTCAATTGTAAGCGAGGTAAAATGTTCACAGGTTTTATACGACACCATAAACAGCCTCGGTGCAAAGGCAATAATGTATAAAACGGGTCACGGATACATAAAGTCCAAAATGAAAGAAACAGGGGCGCTTCTTGCCGGAGAAATGAGCGGTCATATATTTTTCAAAGACAGATACTTCGGCTATGACGATGCAATTTATGCAGGCTGCAGGCTGATTGAAATTGTTGCGAAAAACAGAAAGAAAAACAAAAATTTTGACTTAAAAGACCTGCTTACCCCCTTTGATCAGGTATATTTATCCGACGAAGTAAGACTAAAGTGCCCGAACGAGTACAAAAAAGACGTCCTTGAAGAATTAAAAGGCGAAATAACGGACGATTTTTTCGGCTCAAAAATTAAAGACATAGTCACAATCGACGGACTCAGGATAATTTTTGAGGACGGTTTTGCACTAATCAGACAGAGCAACACAGAGCCTGTTTTTACCCTGAGGTTTGAAGCAACAACAAAAGAGCGCTGCGAAAGCTATCGGGAAAAACTCTGCACTCTGGCGGAAAACCTCGTAAAAAAACATGCTCAGACAAAAGTATAGTGTCATTAGACTTTAGGACAGCTTTAACTTTAGTAACAATTGACTATAAAAATCAGGGTTAAAGTTGATATAATCAGAATATGAAAAAATACATTTGCAAATTTATCATAACGGCTTCAATATTTTCGCTGTGCGCTTTTGGCGCGCAGGGTTTTGCAGCACCCGTTATGAGTGTTGCAAACCATTTATCAAAAATCGAAAATGACCTCTGGGGTTTTGATTACAGGAGCGAAAACGAGTCAGAGCGCCTTAGCAGGATTGAAAAAAACGTATTCGGGCGGGTAAACACAAATGACACCATTGAAAAAAGAATAGAAAAAATAAATACGGCTCTCGGTATTGAATCTCAAAAAGAAACCCTCAGCAGCGCAGGAGAGCTTATGCAAGAGGAGGTCGAAGGGGTTAAATATCCCCAGATTGACCAGCTTGAGTTGAAACTTTTCTCAAAAGTTTATGACAAAGAGAATATCTATAAACGCATAGAACGCCTTGAAAAGAAAATTTTCGGCTCCACTCAGGACGGCGATTTAGCCTCAAGGACAGATAAACTCAAAGGGTACCTTAACATAGACACAACCCCGAGAACGGTCTACACACAGCAGGACAACTACGGTTTTATGCCCCAGAGCCGCTCAGACTATTACGGCGCGTATGACGAATATAACTCATACGATCAGGATATCGGCATACAAATATCCGGACTCGAAAACTCTCTGTTCGGCAAAACTTTTTCTCAAGACCCGCTCGGGCTAAGGTTAAATCGGCTTGAGAGAAAAATTTTCCAGAGAGATTTTTCCTCGGATGATGATATAATGCGTATGCAAAGACTGCAGGCTGCCGCAAGCGCAAAGAAAACCGCAAAATATTACGATATGAACAAAGCCCAAAAGTTCACATCCACGGGGCTTCAAATCGGCACGCTTATTCTTATGATACTTGCAATGATATTATAGATGACTGTTGATTTTTATACAAAATCATAAGATAATACTCTTATGGATAAAAGTATTAAAAAAATCGGCGCAGCTGCACTTCTTATAACGGCAGCATTGGGCGCAAACGTTTGTTTTGCCGCCATGACAAAAGAGTCAATAAAACTTTACAAGAGTGCTCAGAAATTTGAATCGCAAAACAGGTACAAAGATGCGATTGATATGATGGAGAAGGCTTTAGGCACTTCGCCGAACGATATAACACTGAACACCAAACTTGCAGGTCTGTACGCACAGGTGGGCGAGTACGACAAAGCGCTTGAAGTTTACCAGAAAACACTTAGGCTGAAGCCTGAGGACGGTTTTTTGTATATAAGCATAGGAAATTTACTCGAGCAGAAAGGCGACTATGAAAACGCGCTTTTGTCTTATCAGGAGTCACTTTCACTTATGCCCGATTACAAATACAATTATCTGAACATTGCAAATGTGCAATATACCTTGAAAGACTACCCAAATGCCATTAAAAACTATAAAATATTTCTGGCATCCTACCCTGACAACGCAAGAGCCGTAGCGAACCTTGCGACATGTTATCTGGACTCTAAAGATTACAAAAATTCCATTGAAGCATTTGAAAACGCTCTTGAGTCTGATCCTGACAACTTCAACGACTGGGGCAGCTACGGTTTGGCACTTTTAAGGGACAAAAAATACACGGAAGCAAAAGACGCCTTTGAAAGGGCGGTAAAAATTAACTCCTCCGATTACACCTCCTACGGTAATCTTGCGATTGTTCAATCGTACTTAAACGAGCAGGAGAGCGCCTATACCAACTTTAACAAAGCCTTTGAACTCGAGCCAAACCTTAACTCGCTAAAGTTTGATTATGCGGTTCTTTTAACAAAAATGGGCAAATACGATGAAGCAATCGTTGCATATAACGACTATTTAAAAAGATATCCCAATGATACAAATGCGTACTTAAATCTGGGTATTTTATATAAAACCGCTCAAAAACCCAAAGATGCAATCGCAGTGCTTCAAAAGGGCGTAAAACTTGATGTTACGAATACCAATATGAAAAACGAGCTTGGCAAGAGCTATTTTGAGGACGGCGATTATCAAAAGGCAATTGTTATATACAATCAAATACTTGTACAGGATAAAAACAATCTGCAGGCTAAATACAACAAAGCCCTTGCACTGCAGGGAGCAAAAGAATTTAAAAAAGCCGAGAGCTTGTATAATTCCCTTCTGGCGGAACCTGTTGAAAACTTAACCAAATACAAGCTTGAATACGCAATAATTCAAAACTCTTTAGCTTCAAACTACATTGCCTGGGCAAACTATTACAACTCCAAAAAAGACTATAAAACAGCAAAAGAAACCTATGCAAAGGCTCTTGCCATAAATCCCGACAACACAAGGGCTTACACCGGTCTTGCAAAAACTTACGAGAGCATGGGAATAAAAGATTTAGCGGTCGAAAATTACGAAAAAGCCATTCAGATAGAGCCTGAAAATGCCGATATTTTCAAAGAATACGGCGAAACTCTTGAAAATCTTAACGATTTAGAGCTTGCACAGAGCGCATTTTCAAAAGCAATTGAAATTGACGGCAAATATGCCGATGTATACGTGCTCTCGGGCGATAACTATCTGAAACAAAAACAGTTTGAAAAGGCGATAGAACAGTATAAAAAAGCACTCGAAATTAACAAAAACGACGATGCAACGGCAATTAAAATCGGAAATTGCTATAAATACCTTGCCCAAAATACAAACGCTCTGGAATATTATACAATTACGCTGGATATAAATCCCATAAACGAAAATGCTTATTTTAACATAGGCTTGATAAACTATGAAAACGAGAATTTTCAGGAAGCTGTCGCAAACTTTTCAAAGGCAATTGAACTTAGGGAAGATTTTGCTTATGCGTACTGGGGTCTTGCCTCCTGTTATGAGGTTTTAAACAAGCCAAAAGATGCCATATATAACTATGAAAAATACTGCGAATTTGCAGCCGATGAAGATTCAAAGGCAAAAGCACAGGAAAAAGTTGAAGAACTCTACAAAGAGCTTGTAAAATGAAGAAATTAGCGCTTTTATTCTGCCTGATTTTTCAAATGCTCATCCTCGGCGGGTGCAAAAGCGACCCTTTCATAGTTTTTAGCGCGCAAAACCCTAAAGACGGGCTGAATAAAAATCAAATCGAATACTACTTTAAAAAAGGTCAGCCCGTGTACTATGCAGTCATCTCCCCAAAAGGCTTTGAGGATGATATGCTTCGCATATCGCTTACAAAAAAAGATACTGAAACCGAGTTTGGCGGGTATACAAACTATCGCAACAAAACGGTAAAACTCAACGGAGATAACTATTACAGCGATTATTACATAATAAGGGAAGAGGGCATTTTTGTAATGCAGGCATTTAGCGTAAGAAATTTAAACAAAGCCATCGCCACAGGGATATTTCGGGTATATGCTGATTAAAAATTTTATCGAAGATTTAATATGTCACTTTAAAAACAAACTTTTCTCATCAAAATATGTCGTAAAAGGCAAGTGCAAAAAGTGCGGTCAGTGCTGTTCAAATATTTTATTTTCGGATGAGAAAGGCTACATAAAATCGCAGGAGGATTTTATAGAACTCCAAAGGAAAAACAGGAGGCTGAATAACTTTGTAATTAACGGCAAAATCAATGATGTCGACAAGGATAACCCGCAATACGGTGCACTTTTGTTCAAGTGCAAATCGTTAAAAGACGACGGAAAATGTGCAAATTATTTTTTCCGCTCGCTCTACTGCAGGGACTATCCTTCGCCTAACCCTTCTTTTATACATATGGGCGGCACGACGCTTGATGGGTGCGGGTATTACTTTGATGTGAATAAAAAATTTGAAGAATATTTAAAAGATTAAATATCCTCGGGAACTTTTACCCTGTAGTATTTAAGGTTTTCAAACGCGCTTGTTTGTTTTCCCGCTTTGTCGGGATTTTTAATTGTCAACTTATCATATTTAATTTTAGAGTTGTCTTTTCCGACCATAAATAAAACATCAAAAAGCGCCCTTTCGCGGTATGTATCATAAGAAAATGCAACTTTAACATCCTCCGGACCCGCAATTACGTAAAATTTATTTTCCGTAAGCAAATCTTTATCGGGATTATCCCTTAAAATAGATATCGTGCCCTGATAGCCAAGAGCCAGATACTTGCCGAGTCTTATGTTTTCATCTATTGTGATAAATTGTTTACCGTATATGTACTGGTCAAAAATCAAAGGGCTGACCCCATGGACACCTGCCATACCATAGGAAATCCTTGAGCCCCAGTTTTTAACGCGCGTTTGCAGAGAAGGACCAAACCTGACAACACCCGTGACATCGCCCGTACCGTAGAGTGTGGCGCCTGCCTGAGCAAAAGCGTATGTCCTTATGTACATGTCCTGTTCGTCGTTTCTCTTTTCAAAAAGTATTTTTGATAGTTCAGCCTGCCAGCGAAAACGCGTAGTACCAAATCTGCTGTCGCTTTCATTAACGCCATAGTCTGTTACATAGCCGCCCGAAAACCTTTGTTTATACACCGCACCAAGGTCTTTTACCCTGTATGACTTATCATAGACAAGTTGTGCCATATACCCGGGCTGCCTTCTTCCGAAAAACCATTCATCAAAATATGCGTGACGACCGTAGTCTATGTACCAGTTATCATTAAATTGATATTTACCTCTTACGATGAGATTTTCGCTTGAGGTCGCATAAGCTGCTTCAAGAAGGTTCCTTTTTGATCTGTACCTTGCTATACCGCCTATCCCGAGACCCGAATCGTAAACAATCGCCGGCATAAGTTTTAAAGTGCCGCCAAATGGCATTTCAGCTGCATAACCCCAGCCGAAGTACGTACCAAAATCTCTTATCATACCTATTTCGGGCAAGTTTGTTTCGATAAAGGCATGGTTTTTGTCGGTCAAAATTTCCGCAGAGTGGGCAGTTGCTATTTTAAACTTTTTATAATAAATTTCGGCATCTTTAAAAGTTATCGTGTCATGATCTCTTTTGCTCTCAATTATTATCTCTTTTGTTTTTATTTTCAAAGGCTCGCTGCGTTTTTTCCTCAAATCCATTGTTACAAGCTCATCTTGAATAATGTCCTGATCATAGTAGCCAAAACCTTTTGACTGAAGGGTTAAATCTACATTTTTTGCAAGCTCGGTGTCGCCGTTAAGCATTTGTATTTCATTTGCATAGGCATAGCCCTCCTGAGCTCTTATTGTCATCATTCCCATAACGCCCGTAGGCTCATTCATAAGGACATTTTCCTCGTTGAGGTTAATGCTCATAAAATCGCCCTTCAGGGTCGAGCCGTTTTTATCCAAAATTACGTTATCAAAAAGGCGGATTATATTTGTATCTCTGTTATAAATTGCCTTATCCGCGCTCAGAGTTGTTTTTTCGGGATATGTAACGATTTTTACATGTCCTCTGGCTTCTATTTCGTTTCTGTCCTCGAAATATTCCATTTCATCCGCATCAAGAGTGAGGTTTTGTTTTGAATTTTGTGTGCCAAGTTCCTGTTTTTGCCCGTTTGAACCCGCAGCATCAATTTCTGCAGCCTCATCAGGGGTAATTGCTTCTTCCTCTTGAATTACCTGCTGCTCCTGCTGTTCTTCCTTTACTTCAGGCTCCTGCTGTTCTTTAGCTTCCTGTCTTTCCTGAACTTTGTCTTTTATTACATCAATCAAATTCGGCACCTCAACGCCGGGTCCTTCGTAGAGGTCTTTTTCTTTTATTCCGCCGAAATTAACGTCGGTCTTTTCGATAACCTCTTCGCGGACTTTGTTGGGATCAACCGTCGGAGCGGATATAACCTCAAAGGCATGCCCTGCATTAAAATTAAGATTAAATGCAACCAACAAAAAAGTAGATAGTATAAGTCTTTTAGTACTTTGCACGTTAATGTAAACTCACTTTAGCAAGACTAATCACAAGTATTTTATCCCAAACATGAAAAAATTACACCATGTAAAATGCTTATTATCTCGGGATAAAATTAAAAGGATTAGTAGGATTACCGTTTTGGCGGACTTCAAAGTGCAGGTGCGGACCCGTTGAATAGCCGGTTGTTCCGACATTTGCAATAACCTGACCTTTTACGACGGTTGAGCCGACACTTACTCTGTAGCTGTTAAGGTGGGCATACAGAGTTGTTGTAGGCACCCCGTTTATCCTTCCGTGGTCAATGATTACAACCTTACCGTATCCGCCGTACCAGCCCACAAAAATAACTTTTCCCGAGTTTGCGGCTTTAACGGGAGAATTCATCGGCATGCCAAGGTCGACACCGGAGTGATAAATTTTTCTTTTAAATATAGGGTGCACTCTCCAGCCGAAAGGAGAGGTGACAGAGCCGCCCACGGGACGGATAAAGCCGCCCGATACCGTTATTTTCTGTTGATTTTTCTCGGATTTTACCGTTTGCTTGTTAATCATCTCCGCAATTTCACGGCTCTGGCGTGCAAGATCTCTTTCCGCCTTTTCCCATGTAGCGCGGTCTGTTTGCAGTTTATAAATCATTTTTTCATTCTGGCTGATGGCATCTTGAATATTCTTTTGTTCCCTGTCTATTGACTTAATCGAACTTTCAAGATATCTCTTTTGCATTTCAATCTGGCGTTTGACTTCCACTATCTTCCTTGTTTGGTTTTGCATTTTTTTAATGTTGTCCTTATCCTGCTTCATAACAATATTTTCAAAATACAGCCTGTCAAGGAAGTTGTTTACGTCATTTGCGGAGAGCAAAAACTCTACATAGTTTTTTCTTTTTGTTTTAAAAATTTGTACAATTCTTTTATTTGTGGCATTTTGCAGAGCCTTGTAGTTATAGGTCAGCTTTTGCAGTTTTATTTCAAGATTTTCAAGCTCGTTTTGCGCATTTTGATACTGGAGTTTGCTTTCATTCAGACTCTGTTCCGTTCTCTCCAAGTTTCTCTGATTTTTGTAGAGTTTATTTGTTTCTATTTTTTCAAGAAGTTTAAGTTTGTGAATCTGCTGTTTTGCAACAGCGCGCTTCTGCTCAACCTGCTGTGCTTTATTTGCATCGCTCTGCTGGGCAAAAACACTCTGTGCACAGTTAAAAAACAGTGCAAAAACAAAGCTTAAAAATAAAATTTTCCTGTAAAAATTGTGCATATTTATTAACTGAAAAGTGACACTAAAAGAGTTGCTCCAACCATCCAGGTAACAAAAACAACAGTTAGTATCAAAATTATTATTTTTCTGTGCCTTCTGAAAAATTCCATTGACTTATAACTCTCATCCCAAAATGTAATCTTTATAACATTTTAACCAAAAAAGCCCCGATGTGCAAATTATAAAGAAAATTGTATCATTTTTTGCAGTTCTCATCGTCCTTATCAATCTTGCCGTCAAAATCGTTGTCAAGCTTATCATAACAGGAATTACCCGACTCAAGACTCTCTGCCGGCGGGTATTTAAAAAGGTACTTATCATCTATTGAATTGTAAAGTTTAAAATAGTACTTTCTATATGCCGCTCCGAGGGCGCAATTATGTATTATAACAGTATTTTCATCGTTTTTTATGACGGCATTTTTAGAAAAATTTGCGCTTCCGCTCACAAGCGTGCAGCCGTCCGAGAGAATATTTTTCTGGTGGTTTTTGCCGCCCCAGTTTTCGGTTTTTACTTTTATTCCGCTCTGTTTTAAAAGCTCAATTCTGTCTTTAAACTTATAAGCGCCGAGGGCATCGAGCGTGACAAATACGCTGACTCCGCGTTTTTTGGCGTTTATTAACTCGGCTATTATTTCTCTGTGCGTTAAATAAAAAGCACTTACCAAAATTTCGTTACGCGAGTTTTTTATGATATCCGAAAGCGGTTTTAATATATCCGAAACAGGAGGAAAATATACGCTTACCGTCGTATTATCATCTAACTTAAAATCAACCAGTTCGACTTTTGTCTTGTCTTTGTGAAAATGTCCCTCATACATCTGTTTAAACTCCTCTGTGTACGCATTTGCAACTGTTTTAGAGTTTATTAAAATACCGGTGTTTGAATTGTACCCGCCGGTGCCCGCAGATGAAACATTTGCGCTTGTCGTAAGTACTTTTTGGTTATCGAAAATAAAAAATTTATTGTGCATAAAAAACGGGCTGTTGTCGCTTTTTGCCCCTAAATATTTTCTTAATTTATAAGTGTCGCTGTAGGTGTCTTTCTGCCCTTCTGTGCCGTCACAGACTACTTTTACATCTACTCCGCGCTCTTTTGCTTTTGTAAGGGCGGATAAAATCTCCTCCTGCTGCTCTATACCGTAGAGTGCCGCATAAACGGAGCTTTTTGCATTGTTTATCCCATAAATTATACTCTTTGCAAGGTTTGTTCTTGCCCTTTTTGAAGGCATGGAGTAAAGATAAGGTTCGATAAAATACGCCGCAACGGAGCCTGTTATGAAGTCAGGCGCTGCGCTTTGCACTGTTTCTTTTTCGGATATGCGTTTATTTTGATATTTTTGTTTAAAAATTTCTCTGTTTTTTGAAAGATTGACAACACTTTCCCAAAAAACGTAACTTGAAGGGATATTTTTACCCTCCACCCTTGCATAGCCTTCCTTTAAGAGAATATATGCGGCATCGACTCCGTCAACGGCAATTTTTGCCGTGTTTAAAAAAGGGGATAAAGGCTCGATTAAAGTTATCTCTTTAGCTTTCAACAGTTTTCTTAAACAGTCATTTGAAGCTTTTGTAAGGGATTTTTCGCCCTCAAAATACAGTGAAACATGTTTGAGGTAAAAATATTCATCCGCCGAACATTTTAAATCAAAGTCCAAATCTATGCAGATTCTGCTCAGATTATCAACATCCAAAACTTTATATGTCAGGGGCGTTTTGTTTTTTCTTTCGCAAAAAATAAAACAAAAGCACAAAAGTATAACCAAAAACGCACAGGCAAAATGTCTTTTCATACATCTGAATTATGCTCTAAAAAATTGTTTTGGAAAAAGTAATTTTACAAATATTTACAAAAAAGTCTGCATACACAAAAAAGGCTTGAATATTAAGTTTGTTTCGGTTATTATCGTTCGTACATAGAATATAAGTCAGAAAAGGTGTAAAATGAATCCTATTATTCAAGAACTGGAAAAAGAATATACTCAAAGAGAAATGCCGGAGACTAACCCCGGTGATACCGTAAAGGTTTTCGTACGCATTATAGAAGGAAACAAAGAAAGAATTCAGGCTTTTGAAGGCACTGTTATTAAAAAGCATGGTTCAGGTATAAACAAAACAATTACCGTAAGGAAAATTTTCCAAGGTGTCGGCGTAGAAAGAGTTTTCGCTATTTTCTCACCCAGAATTGAAAAAATTCAGGTATTAAGAAAAGGTCATGTAAGACGCTCCAAACTTTATTACCTGAGAGAACGCTCCGGCAAAGCTACACGTATCCGTGAAAAAATGGATAAAAGATAAGCTTTTAGTTTTTTCAAGAGTTTAATTCTATGTGCCATTTTTTTGGCACATAGTTTTTAGGATAAATATCAAAGAAGACATTTTATGAGCCATATCCATTGGTTTCCCGGACACATCGCAAAAGCGCAGCGGGATTTAAAAGAAAAATTAAACCTTGTTGATGTTGTGCTTGAGGTACTTGATGCAAGAATTCCCCGCTCAAGCTCATATGAGAATGTGCAAAATTTAATCGGGAACAAATCCCGCCTTATACTTTTAAATAAGGCGGATTTATCCGACCCTGATTACAATAAGCTCTGGGCGCAAAAAATCGAAGAAGAAAGCTGCGCGCCCGTAATAATAACCGACTTAAACAATCAAAAAGATATAAATACAATTATTGATAAAATCGTTGAAATCTCAAACCCCATTATGCTTGAACTTTTAAAAAAAGGGCTTCTCCCGCGTGCTGCGCGCACTATGGTTATCGGCATGCCAAATGTCGGTAAATCAAGCACGATAAATCGGCTAATCAGAAAAGGCAAAACAAAAACCGGCGCAAAAGCAGGTGTCACACGCCAGCAGCAGTGGGTGAGAATTAACAGTAAGGTTGAGCTGCTCGATACTCCGGGGATTATCCCGACAAGACAGGACGACCAGAGCAGAGCAATAAAACTTGCCTGCGTTAACTCAATAAGCGAAAATGCCTATGACAGCGAATTTGTAGCCTCAGAGCTTTTAAAATTAATCCAAGGAGCAGGATACGAAGGACTTTTGCGGCAATATTACAAAATAGAAAATGAAATCACAACAGAAAACATAGCACGGGCAAGAAACTGGATAGTAAAAGGTGCGCAGCCTGATACAGTGCGCGCAAGCCAATTTATATTGAGCGACTTTAGGGAAGGAAGAATTGGAAAAATTACTCTTGAAAAACCCTCTGTTTGACTTTGACGAAAGTTTTAAAGAAACAAAAACGACCCCTCTCGGGCTTGAAATTCAGTCATACAGCCATATCTTAGGTACTGATGAAGCGGGCAGGGGCCCTGCCGCGGGCGGAGTCTGGGCGGCGTGTGTATGTTTTTTGGAAAGTGACGTGCAAAAAGAACTTTTAAAATTAAACGACTCTAAAAAACTCAACGAAAAGACCCGCGGGGAACTTTTTAATATAATCCGCGCAAACTGTATTTATTCAATAAAATCCGTTGATGTTGAAACAATTGAAAAAATTAATATTTTAAACTCGTCGCTTATGGCAATGAAGCTTGCGGCGCTTGAAGTTCTAGAAAAAATTTCCCCGCAGTCCCCGGTTTTGCTTGTCGATGGCAACAAAACGGTGAAGGATTTAAAAATTGCACAAAAGGCAATTGTAAAAGGCGACTCAAAATCCGCTTCAATTGCCGCCGCAAGCATTTTAGCAAAAGTTGAACGGGATAATTTTATGAAAAAAATATCGCTTGAATATCCTCAATACCTTTGGACAAAAAACAAAGGGTATCTGACAAAAGGACATATTGAAGCCATTAAAAAATTCGGTGTCACAAAATATCACAGAAGAAGTTTTTTAAAAAACATCCTAAGCGTATGAACTTTCACCTATTGTGTCGATAGCTTCGACCCTTATATCCGTTATAAGTTCAGAGTATGATATAACGACAATTGTCGGGATATGGCGCTCCAGCATTTGATACAGCGGAAGTCTTATCCTTGGCGAACAGAGAATTACAGGCTGGGTGCCCACTGCCTGATGAGCGCGCATAAGGGTATTTGCGGTCGATTCAATAAGCTCCTGCACCTGCATGGGGTTGAGTAAAAACATTGTGCCAAGCTCTGTTCTCTGACAGCTGTCATCAAGCGTTTTTTCCCATTCGCTCGACAGCGTAAGGGCGTATAAGACTTTTTCTTTATTGCAGTGCGCAAGGCAAATCTGGCGCCCCAGAGCCGCACGCAAGCGCTCTGATAGGATATCGGGTTCTTTTGAAAATCTCGCGTAGTCACAGAGTCTTTCAAAAATAAAGATAATGTCTTTAATCGAAACTTTTTCGCGAATGAGATTAACAAAAATTTTCCTCAAATCGCTCGTTGAGATGATAGTAGGTACAAGGTCGTTAACAAGTGTCGGGTCTTGCGATTTTACAAGCTCCATAAGTTTTAAGACGTCAGTTTTTGTCATAACTTCATCTACGTACTTGCGCACACATTCCTGCAGGTGCGTAACAATTACATCGACCGAGTCAACAGCCGTTATTTTGTCTTTTTTGTCAATATACTGTGGATCAAGCCAGTATGCCTGCGATTGATAGGTCGGATCAACGCTTACAATGGCATTTTCGGGCAATTTTTTACCCAGCGCCTCCCACTGGTCAGCAATTACCATATATTTACCCGGATACACCATGCCCGTTGCAACTGTATTTGAGCGAATGGCAATTAAATACTCGTTATCGGCAATGGCTGACGAGTCCATAATTCTTATGTTTGGAATAATATAGCCAAGCTCGTCCGTTACTCTCTGCCTCAGCGCGGCAATTTTTGCAAGCAGCTGTCCGTCCTGATCGGGGTCAGCGATAATCAAAAGCCCCGAGCCTACTTGCAAACTAAGAACATCAACCCCTAAACGTTCATACATTTTGTTTGGGTTAACAAGGTCTTGCATATTTTGTTTTACCGCGTCCAACTGTCCCAACTGAGCCTGAACATCAGCATTTACAAGAACAGAAAAACCTGCAAGAGCGATAATTATTGTAAACATTAAAAACGGCAACCAAGGCAAGCCTGTTATAGGACCCGTTATTGCAATTAAAAGCAAAAAGCCGCATGCAAAAAACAAGCTTTGGGGTTTTGCCAAAATTTGGTTTGCAAGGTCAATACCCAAAGACGAGCCCGTTGCGGTTGAGCGCGTCATAACTATACCTGCCGATATTGACATCAAAAGAGAAGGAACCTGAGAAGCCAAACCGTCACCGATTGTAAGTATTGTATACTTTGAAACAGCGTCAGCAGCAGGCATTCCGTTCATCACAATACCTATAATCAAGCCGCCGACAATGTTTATAACAACAATTATAATACCTGCAATAGTATCCCCTTTTACGAATTTCATAGCACCGTCCATTGAACCGAAAAGGGATGATTCTCTTTGCAAATCTTCACGCCGTTTAACCGCTTCCTCAGGTGATATTAACCCCGCGTTAAAATCGGCGTCAATTGTCATTTGTTTACCCGGCATAGCATCAAGTGCAAAACGTGCCGAAACCTCTGCAATACGCTCGGCACCTTTTGTAATAACCATAAACTGAACAACGGTAATAATCAAAAATATTACGCCGCCGACTATCATATTGCCGCCCGTGACAAAAGAGCCGAAAGCATGGATTACCTCTCCCGCATCGCCCTTAGCCAGAATAAGACGGGTAGAGGCAATTGAGAGTACAAGGCGAAACATTGTGCCAATAAGAATAATAGATGGAAACGCCGCAAGCTCAAGGGGTTTTTGTACATACAGTGAAATCATTAACAACACAATGCCAAGAGTAATGTTTAAACTTATTGAAAAGTTTATAACCCAGTTTGGCATTTCAATGAGCAATATCAAAATCAAAACGATTACAAATATTGCAAGAAAAATTTCACTTATAGGGTTTGATTGTGCGTTTTGCTGTGCCATCCTTTAGGTTATTATTGCCCTCCGTTATATATTCCAAAGGCATTTTGAATTATCTGAAGCTGGGTCGAGAAGTTTGCATCAACCACACCATTACTTGATACAATCATACAGCTTCCCTTTTCTATTGAATCATCAGATACTATTGCGACTTTTGCCTCCAGCTTGTTGGTTTGTATTATCTCGGGCAGCGATGCTCGCGCAAAGTCCACATCGTCCGGCGCAACTTTTATTGTGATTTTTTCATCAGTATTTGAAAGTTCGCCCAATACCTCGTTAATGATATTTTTTAACACATCGTTCGATAATTCAACTTCTTTTTTAATGATTTTTTTTGCCACTTCAACCGATATTTCAAGAATATGGGGCAAAATTTCATCATAAATTTTATATCTTGATGACAAAAAATCTTCAAGAGATGTTTTCAGTTTTTCTACGTCTTTTTGTGCATTTTCAAGACCGTTTTTATAGCCTTCTTTTGCGGCAAGTTCACGAATTGAGCGCGCTTCCTCCTGCGCGCGCGAAACAAGCGTGCGCTCGTCAATGCGCCTGAAACCCTTTCGCCTGTCGCCCCTTCGTCTTTCAACTCTCTCTTTAAACTCAATCTCCGATATGTCTATTTTCTCAAATTCATCTATGGTATCAAGTTCGCTCTTTGGCTTGTCTTTTTTTGTTTCGGCAATGTTTTTTTCAGCAGGAAGCGGCGCGCTCATTTTATTTTCTTCGCTTTGAAGCGGCGTGTCCAAAATCTGCTGCAGCGCGGGCTGTTGTATATTTTCTGCCGGTTTATGTCTTTTTTTTATTATCATAGTGTTTTTTCTTCAAGGTATTTACAAATTATATTTGCGGCTCTTGAGGGTATTGCAAACTCGGAGTTCGCACCCGAGAGAATAAAGTCGCGTATTTGCGGACGCTCATCTTTAATGATATTAAAAATTTCTTCTTTGTCCGAATTCTTTACAATTTTAAATATTTTTCTTGCTATTCTATCTAAAGACATATTCTGCGGCTCCGGAAGCGCCTGTTTTATTTCACTCAGGCATCGTTGTGTAATTTTTGTATCAATTTTTGACTCTAAATCCTGCATTTTTAAATACTGGTTCAATACCTCCCTTTCAGGAGGGTTAAACTTGGAGAGTATACTTTTTATCTTTTGTTCGGGAAAATTCTTTATCAAAAGGGCGAGCGAGGCGAGTTTTAATATCTTGGTATCGCTCATGCCGTTCCCGATTGCTTCTTTTTGGGCTTCGCTTTGCGCCATGGCATCAATGTTTGACTGGCTGAGCGCTGCCTGCTCCGCCTTGTCGTCAAGTATGCCTTTTTTCTTCAAGTCTTCAAGCGCCTGTTTAAAACAAACATTTACATGGTGCTCAACAAGCGGGATAATCTGCTCGGGCGGCATTTTTTTGATAGTTGCCTGTTTTGCGATTTCAAAAACGGTAAAGGCAACTTTTTGCAAAATACCTTCCCTTAAAGAAGGGTTAATCTGCGAACGTATTAAGTCGATGGACTTGTGAAAAGACCACTCGCCTATAAACTGGGTTATAAGAGAAGCCTGTGTCGCATCGAGCTTTATTGAGGCATCTTTTATAAGGGCATCACCCGATAAAAGCGAGAATTTATATACAATATCCACGACAAATTTTTTGTCGGCATCACCAATATCAGCCGGAACAACCTGTCCCGCCTGAACTGCAAGGTTCTTTGCAAATGCCTTATGATCAAATCCTTCTATTTTTCTCTCTGCCATCTCTCCTCTTTTTTAGTATAGCAGGTTTTTTAGTTTTCAATCCAGTTTTTTAACTTTTCTGCAGCTTCATTTTCGTCAAGCTCGCTAAAATCCATGCTAAGTTCGTTTAGTGTATCCTGTATATCATCGTCTGTTATATTTTTTGCACTGTGTACGGGCGGCGCCATATTTGCCCCCTGAGCAGCCTGCGCCTGCGCTATTGCTGCGGCGTGAAGGTTTTGCTGCTCTATGAGATTTTGTGCTATTTGCGCCTGTTTCTGTATAAGTTCGGCGGCTTTAAGATTTACGTCGTTTAATTGTTTTTCCTGCTCCTGAGCTTTTTTGCGAAGGAGCGCAAGTTCTTCTTCCTGTCTTTGGGCTTCTTTTTTAACTTTTTGCATAATATGCCTTAAACCGAACCCGAGACCCGCAAGCAGCAGCACGCCGACAAGCCACCACGGGTTGCCCGATTCTTCGGGTTTTGGCAAATTAGGTCCTTCATCCGGCGCAAGAATGGGGCTTGTAGATTCAACAAAAGCTATGGCAACATTTTCGGGGTTTACCTTTGGACTTGCGGCATGGGCAATTAGTTCTTTCAGCTCGGTAATTGTCATACTCATAGGAATTGAGGACTCCTCTAGCGACACGGCTATTGAAATTTCTTCTATAACGCCTGCTTTTGTATATTCGTTTACCTGTGTTTTTGTCACACCGTACTGCGTTTCCTGTGCCTGACGGACGTATTTTCTGTCCTGAGAACTGTTTGAGCCCGTGTTTTGGACACCGTAGGGAAGATATGTGCTTACGGCGTTTGTCGCAGCGTTTGTGTCGTTCGTATTGTCGCCGAGTTTCTCGGTAAAATTTTGCTCGCTCACGGCGGTTTTTTGGTTGGGGTCATAGATAATACTTGTCTTTTCTATCGGCGCCTGAGTTAAAAATGTAGACACCGTAACGACATAATTGCCTTTGCCCACGAGCCTGTCCAGCTGTGAAGCGACTTTTGACTGCATGTATTTGTCATTTTCTTCAATTTTTGACAGAGCATCGTCCGAGGCGCCTATTATGCTGTTGTATACGGTTCCGTTTGTATCCGTTATCGAAATGTTATCAGGCTCAAGCCCCTGCACCGCACCTAAGAGCAGATTTGTTATCGCTTTTACTTTCATGTTATCAAGGCGCTCGCCCGAGGGTATTGTGACCTGAACGGTTGCCGTGATTGGCTTTTGTTTTGAAGCAAAAAATGTTTGTTCGGGAATTGAAATAAATACCTGAGCGTTTTCAATCGGGGGTATTTTTCTTATAAGGCGGGCAAGTTCGCCGTTGATTGCGCGGACAAGACGAATTTTTTTATCATCTTTAGTTGATGTAAAATCACCCTTATCAAAAATCTCTAAGCCCGTGTGCTGGTCTATAAGACCTGATTTTACAATCGCCAAAAGCGCCCTGTCGCGCTCTGACATGGTGTATTCGCTTAAATAAACGGTAGATTTTGTACCGTCGACTTTCCTTTGAGCGCGAATACCTTCACGCGCCAAAAGAGCCTGAACCTCAAGAGCCTGCCCGATACTATCCGTTGTAAAAAGGTCAAGAGGCTCTTTTATAACTTTTTCTTGAACTGCCTGAGGAGAGCCTGAGGAAGCCGATGAGGAAATTGTGACTGTTAAAATTACGGCAAACAAAACTACAACTATTACGATACCCGCAATAATCCCATAAAAAAGTGGTTTGTTTTCAAGTATTTTTTTAAAATCCATAATTTATACAACAGGCGATAGTACTACACAATTAATTATACTATTAATTTATTTAATAGTTAACGCTATATCTGAATTTGCATAATTTTTTCATACGTTTGGACGACTTTACCAAGGACTTTTGTTGCAATATTGACATTAATTTCAGACTTTGCAACCGCAGCCATGACATCATGGATATCGGCTTTGCCGAGCATTGCATCTTGTGCCAGCTGCTCTGGCGCATTGACGTTGTCGTTCAACTGCTGAGCAATATCGGTTAAAATTTCCTTAAAATCAACCGTTTGTTCAGCCTCAATATCGTTCAGGCGGGCCGCGGAGAAGCCCTCTAAAGAGTCAAGTTTTGAGGCTTCAATTCTTCCCGTCAGATTGATTTTTGGTGTAATTCCATTTTGCATACATTCTATCCTTTTTTTACAAATATTGTTTTAAAATAGAGCGGACATAGTTTTGTGTTTCTTTGTAAGGGGGGACTCCGTTATACTTTTTCACCGCGTTTGGTCCCGCATTATACGCGGCAAGCGCCAGAATAGTATTTCCGTTAAATCTGTCGAGCATTGATTTTAAATATTTAACCCCGCCTTCGACATTTTGTACCGGATCAAGCGGATTTTTGACCCCGAGCCCCTGTGCGGTTGATGGCATAAGCTGCATAAGACCCAAGGCACCGGCGTGCGACTTTGCATTGGGGTTAAAGCCCGACTCTTGATTTACAAGTGCGCGCACGAGTTTTTCGTCAATCCCGTACTTTTGAGCGGTTTTGTCTATCAAGTCCAAAATCTCGTCTTTTGTGTAGTTTATTTTTCTTGAAAGTGAACCAAACGGGATTTGCGGCGGTTTATCCACTTCAAAGACAGCTCCGCTTTGCGCTTTTGTAACTTTTAAAACCTCGTTAAAGGGCTTTACTGTCGTATTCTCGCCGCCGCTTTCCATAGGGGTCGGATAAAGTGTTTCAATATAAGAATTCAGCTGCTGAGCGCGCATTCTTGCCTGCGCCTCGCCGCTTGAATTTATATAAGATTGGATTTTCGGATTAAACATTGTATGAAACTTTACCCCCCTGATGGGTTTAACGGACACTAAACCTCAATACTTCAATTAAACACTGAAATATAAGTATTTTTTCATACAAATTAATGATTTTTTATTGTAAGTCAAAGATTTTTAGTTTGGATTGTGGTTGTACGCCCAAGCAAATTTTTCGTTTACACCTCTTTTGTAGGCTTTCTCTACGGCACCTACCGCAAAAAGGTTATCATAGTGGCTCTTTGGGGTGCCATCAGATGAGAAATTCAAATTTTGGAGCATTAACTCGTGAGTATTTGTTTCGTAGTTCAGAGGGAAAAGGTCATGCATCTGCATAAACGAGGGGAGTTTTTCGGCCTGTGAATCGTAACCGAAAAGGGCGGAGTTAATTCTGTTCATCCTGTCGCTGTAGCAGATTGTTCCTTCGTCGTTATCATCCGACACCACGGGTCCCCAGGCAAAATCAGGGCACCATGCCTGTAAGTGTGCGGAATTTTTAACTTCATTCACACTGTTTGCACTCATTTGGCTTGCGCCTGCGCTTACGCCCATATTTTTATATCTGAGGGTGTCGCCTTCCGCTTTTTCACCCGAAAAACTTAAGTCCGTTCTTCCCGTTCTGCTTCTGATTTCAGCTAAAATATAAGCCATTTGATCGTAGCTCGGAACTGCGCCGACACCTGCGTAGTGTCCCCAGTCGTAGCCGCCTACGTGCTTTAGGGAGTCAAAGAAAATTCCGTCAAAGCCGAGTTCAATACCCTTACAGCAGGCTATGATGAAAGCTTCCACATGTGACGGGTCGCTCCATCTGAATTGACCCGCATCGCCGAGTTTAAGCTGGTCTTCGGATATCAGCATTCTAAATGAGGTTTTAAATCCGCGCAGGTGCGCAAGGTCGTTAAAGGCTTTTATTTGTTCTTCCGGAGTAAAAACTTTATTGCCGATTTTAACCCAGCCGATGTTATCCGAGGGGCGTTCGTACTCAAGTTTTATACCATAGAGAGAATTTTCGCCGTTGTTATTCCAGCCGTCGCCCCAGATGTTGGGGTAGAGCTGGGATAAAAGCAGGCAGTTTGCCCATTTGTCATGGGAAGGGGGAATTGCGGGAAGCATTTTAATTGCGCCTAAAATTGAGCTGTTTGTTCTGTTTCCATACATTTCGCCCAGCGCGCGGTTGTTTATTTCAATATAGTTTGCATGTCGTCCCCAGTTATCGCCGTAGTCGGGGGTTTTAATATTTGAGGGTATTTTATCGGGGACATTTTGCCCGTATTGAAGTGTCATTATTGAATTTATGGCATCACCCAGGCTTCTGTTCAGAAGTTCTCCCGGCTCAACCCCCGCCACCCAGCGTTTATCCGGACGATTAACACCGTAGTAGAGGTGTCCGAGTGTCCAGTTGTCTGTTTTTATTTTGGAGTTTTTGCTTGCAGCACTGTAGAGGCTTTGCAGTTCCGTGAGATTTTTGGCTGCGCGTTGTCGTTTTTTTCTTGCGCTAAAGTTTATTTTGGCGCCGTAAATATTGCCGAGCGGAAGCTGAGCAAAAGTGCTGCCGCTGTTTGTACTCTGTTTTTCGCTCTGCTTTGGCTTTGCAGCCGTAAAGTTAAGCGAATTTTGTACTCTTGCGATGTTTACTGCCTGAATTTTTCCTATCATATCTCACTCCTTAGCTTCTCTATAAAGTCAGTGAAGGAAAAAAATTGACATAAACGGAAAATTGTAACAAAAAATTTACAAATGCTCGGAAGGCAAAAATAGCAATTGAACATAAAAATTTTTAAAATATAATATCCATGTGAGAAATAATACTCAAAATCAAAGAACTGCAATTTACCCCGGAAGCTTCGACCCCATTACAAAAGGTCATTTAGATGTATTGGAGAGAGCATCTAAAATGTTTGACAGGGTTATAATTGCCGTGCTCAAAAATTCATCCAAAAAGTCCTTTTTACCTGTGGAGGACAGAGTCGAGCTTATAAGGGAAAGCGTAAAAGAGCTTGATAATGTTGAAGTAGACAGCTTTGAAGGGCTTACGGTAGAGTATGCGCAATCAAAAGGCGCGCGTTTTTTGATAAGGGGCTTAAGGGCGATAAGCGATTTTGAATATGAATTGCAGCTTTGCCAGACCAATTCGGCAATTGCGCCCGATATTGATACGGTATTTTTAACAACAAAACCAAAATATAACTTTATTTCATCAAGTATTGTAAAAGAATTATCTTATTTTGGTACAGATGTATCAAAATTTGTACCAAAAAGTGTGGTAGAATATTTAAAAAAGCAAAAGAAAGGTAGTTAAGATAAAATGTCTCCTTCTGAAGAAAAAATGTACGATTTAATAGACAGGCTAAATCAGCTCTGGGAAACAGGCTTTCATATTCTGCCCCCGCTAATTGTCGTAAAGAGCAGAGAGCTGTCGAGAATTATTTCAAGTTTTCCCGATGCGATTTCAAACGAAATCAGAGATGCACATGTTATCTTGAGGAAAAAAGAGGACATTATTCAAGACGCCAAAATGAAAGCAGAGCGCATTATAGCAGATGCGGAAAACGAAAGACACAGATTTTTAAATGAGTCGAGCCTGAACAAAGCCGTTGAAGAAAGGGCAAGAGAAATCCGCGAACAGGTCATCGAAGAATGCGAAGCAATTAAAATGAAAGCGTTTAATGAAGCCGAAAGTGCAAGGCTCGCCGCTCAGGAAGAAGCTATTAAAATAAAAGAAGGCGCACAAAAATACGCCCAGGAAGTTTTAAACAAGCTTGAAGGCGACTTAAAACAGCTCTATCAGGTGGTTATGAACGGTCAGCAATACCTTCAGGATATGCAGTATCAAAATTCTCAGGTTGTAAACCCTAACACAAAAAGAGATTAAAAAAAGCCGCATAAAGCGGCTTTTTAATTATCAATTACTTTGCTTCAAGAAACTTTTGAACATTTGTTCCCATGGATTCTTCTTTTATTTTCCAACCGTTTTGTGTTTTTGTAATTATAAAATAAGCAGGGAGCCCTGATTTATCGTTTCTTGGAATTCTTATTGCGCTTAATTTGTAGTCATTGCCAACCTTTGTGACTTTTTGGTTTTCGTAACGGTTTTTATAACGCACTGTTCTGGCTAGAGCAGCGCCTTTTTTAAGCTCTTGAAGATATCTGTCAAAAGGTATTACAACGGACTGCTTTGTACCGTCGGGCTTATAGACGACACGTATTATTTTTGCGTTAGGAACGTAGTAGCTTGGGATATTTGTAGCATAAGTATTTGAAGCATTAACAAAACTGTTAAAAAAAGCTTGCACATCTTGCACTTCATCTGCAAAAGCCGAAGGTACAAAGACAAAAAGCGGCAAAAGCAACATTATAATTTTCTTAAACATATTCACTCCTTGTAGATTTCGCACAATCATTTTAACATTAAAAAAAATATAGCAAAATACACTTTAGGATTATTGTTAGTTCAACAAAGAGTCAATTATTTCCTGCGCAGGGCTCCACTTTACAAACTGCAGTCTTTTTGTGCGGGATTCTGTACGCAAATCAGCCATCTTTAACTTAATTTCCCGCATTATTTCTTTTGGAGTATCGGATAAATCAACATATTTACCGTCTTTTTGAACAATTTTTGCCTGAGCGTATGCTTGACCGTTGCTTTTTAGGGTTATACAAAGAGGATTTTTTTCACTGAAACCTTTAGCCGGGATTTGCATTTCAAACGTTTTTGTTATGCCGTTTTGGTTTTGAACTTCATTTACAACCGTATCCAAGCCTTTTTTGGTTATTTCTATAACTCTGTTTGGAACAGTTTCACCCTTGTTATAATATCTTATAAAATTTGCATTTCGCATTCGATAAAAATCTGCGTAGTCTGACACAATATCAAAATCAAGTCTGCCGCCAGTTACTGTTCTTGAACCGTCAGTGAAAAAGTTATTAAAAACTGTGTAATTGCCTTCTTTGCCAACTGTGCGGACAACCTCACCATTTTTATTGAAAATCTGCGCTTGCGGGTAAAGACCGTCTATTTTAGATTTTGCAACAATCATACCCTCTTTTACATCTGTTGCACTAATTGTGCCGTCACTATCCATTTTTATCACCCTTAGCGCATCATCGTATACTGGATTAGCATAATTTATATACATTTTCTCGATATTATCGCCCTGCATTTGAAAAACCTTTGCACCAAAACTGCGCGGGTATTCAACAACTTTTGCACCGACTTCTGTAGGCATGGATTTTATATTGGAGTATTTTTTAAAAAGTTCACCGTTTATAAAGCTTTCACTTAGATAACCGTTTTTATAGGCAAGTGAAACTTTGTCACCCTTTTGATTTACGGTATCGACAAAACCATTAAAAAGGCTGCCACCAGGCATTTTAACAACGCCCTTGTCTAAAATGGCATCTTTTACTTCTTCACCACTATTAAGAAAGATTTTTTTTACAATTTTACTTCCTTTATTTTTTGCCTCATCGGCAGCTGCATTCGCAGCTTTTTCAACATCGTCCAAATTCTGTGTAACATCTCCCAGACTTTGACTTATTTCAGAGACAACATCTTTTACCCCTTTAGCATTTTTATTTCGCAAAACAAGCGCGCCTGCAACACCTGCCACACCCAAAACAGCAAGAGCAGCAAGGGTTTTATTTATTTTAGCGGAATTACTCTGCATTTTTTGCTCGTTATCATTTTTTGTTTGTTTTGCGCTTGCTCCATCAGAGCCAAAACTCTGTGATATTCTTGCATTTAGGGAATTTTTAAGTGAAATTGAATCCATATATTACACAACCTTATTTTGTATTTAACGCTACAAAACACCTGATTAAAAAAAATTGCTATTTACACAAAATGGCGGACATTTTGCCGCCATTTTGTTATTTTGTGCTTATTGCTACTCAATTGTAAAATCAGGAGCACCAAACATTCCTTCGATTTCTTCCAAAATTGCGGAGGGCTTCCTTGCTTGATTTTTTTGCTGGGCACGTTTAAGGGCCTCTTTTTCTTTTTCTTCGTTAGCGTTAATCAAGTGGTAATAACCCGTACCTGCAGGTATTAAACGACCGATAATAACGTTTTCTTTAAGACCGCGGAGCATGTCCTTTTTACCTTCGACTGCGGCTTCTGTCAGAATTCTTGTAGTTTCCTGGAAGGATGCAGCCGAGATAAAGCTTTCGGTATTCAAAGAAGCTTTTGTGATACCAAGCAGAAGTGCTTCATAGGTAGCCTTTTCGCCGCCTTGTTTTTCGACTTCGGCATTTTGCGCTTCAACAACCTTAAGCTCAACAAGCTCGCCCGGCAGAAGTTTTGTAGTACCCGAGTCAACAACGCGGACTTTTTTAATCATCTGACGAACGATAACTTCCACGTGTTTGTCGGCAATTTCTACACCCTGAGAGCGGTATACTCTTTGTACTTCATCTACAAGGTACTGCTGAGCAGCGTTTGCACCTCTTAACCTGATAACGTCATGAGGGTTCAGGGGACCTGAGGTAAGCGCCTGACCTTTAACAATCTTCTGCTTATCCATAACAATAACGCTTGATTCAATCGGGTATTTAATTTCCGTTCTGCCGTTTTCGTTCACAATAAACAACCTTGCAACGTCATCTTCGTATTCAATTTCCGCTACGCCGTCTTCTTCTGCAACAATAGCGCAGTCTTTCGGCTTTCTTGCTTCAAGAAGTTCTTCAACACGCGGAAGACCTTGAACGATGTCGCCCGTTTTTTGTCTTTCAAATACAAGCGTTGCAAGCAAATCACCCCTTAAGATAAGGGCTGAGTTTTCAACCTGTAAAAGTGTACCGGGGCTAATCAGGTGAGGGCGGCCTATTCTTACGGTAACCGAATCGGATTTTACATCAACCACTCTGCCCGAGCAGGTTGAAGTTTCGCCCGAACTTGAGATAACCGCATCAAGTTTCACAAATTCTCCGACTTTTACGGTTGGTTTAGATTTTACTTTTATAACATTTTCATAAGCATCCGACACAAGCAAGAGTCTTCTTAATTCTTTATCTGTGGATTTTATGCTTGCAACGGAGTCATTTACCGAGAGCACCTGAGTTTTTGTAACAGGGGTTCTGGGTTCAATTATTTGACCGTTTTCAACAAGAAGCTCTGTTTGTGTTGAAGATAGCATCCTTGAACCGTCCTCCTGTTCACGGCGGACAATCAGAGTTTCAAGAACGACAATTTTCAAGCTGCCTTCTTTGTCAAGTTCAACAAGACCTTTGAGGTGGCTTAAATATCCGCCCATCGAAAGTACAAGAGATGTCCTTGTAAGCACGGCACCGTCAAGGTTTCTGACTCTGGCACCGTCTTTGAACTGCAATTGTGTCAAAGGAACGATTTCAATAGCATCATCCGTTGTATTGAACTCAATTGAAACGTCTTTGGGTTTAATTTCAAATCTTTGAATAGGTCTGATAAGGATTTGAACGGATTTATTTTCGATATTGTCATCTTCAACAATATCTTCTGCGATATCTTCGTCCAAATCGTCGATTTCAAGGACATCAGACTCGTTTTCAACAATTGTTACAATAGAGTCAACTTTAGCCTTAATTCCGGCTGCAACAATCGTTCCTGCGCAAACAACTTCGCCCTCATCCACTTTTAAGTCATTGATGGATTCAAGTGTATGAATTTCACCGGGACGAATTACAACTTCATGAATAATGTCGTTAAACTCTTTAATTTCAACAATACCGTCGATGTGGGTGTACAAGTCTTTTACAACTTCGGTGCCCGCTTCAACGTATGTGCCCGATTCAACCAGTTTTAGAGATGAGTCTTTTGAAATCTGGTGAATTTCCTCGGGAATAAATATCGCTTCGCCCGCTTTTGTAACGACTTGATTTTCGTCGACTTCAACGCCGTTGTAGCGGATTTCACCCGAAGACTCAACTTTGTGTTCCTCATCAATAAGCTCGGCAATAATCATGCCGTTTTCAACCGTTGTATCAATAGGGCATTTAACGATATATTTTTCGCCTGTTTTATCAACAGTCCAGAACTGTTCTTTTTTGGTTTGTTCAAATGTTGCATTTGAAGGCTGCAGAGAAGCTATAACAATTGTAAGCTCTTTTCCGGCAACGATTTTCTTAATCTTTTTGCCGTCAAAATTTACTTCCTCTACCTGAAGCGAACTGCCCACGCGAACTTCGCCGCCATGTTCCGACACAATAAGTGTTTCGGCAAGTTTTTCGCCTTTTTTAATTTTTTGACCGTCGGATACAAGAACTTTTGAACCTGCAGGCAGTGTATAAACATCGCCGCCCAAAACCCAAACAATACCTTGTTTGTTAGATGTTCTTGATATGTTACCCTGTCTGTCTTTCTTTTCATCCGCTACAAAGTCTTCAAAAACGACTTCGCCCGAAATATCGGATGTAATATCTTTTGTAGCTTTTTCGGTCAAACGGGAGCCGTCACCTTTTGAAACGGGTTCGTACTCAGCGATTTCCTGACCTTTTTTAACTTCCGTGCCTTCGTTTGCAAAAATTTTCGCACCCGAGGGAACGTGAACTTTGTGGCTTGTGCCCTTTTTGTCGACTATTTCAATATCAACTTCTTTAATTGCAACCTGAACGACATCCCCGTGACGTGTTCTCAATTCACGCGTTTTAACGGATGTTTTAACGGTACCGTCAACGGGAGCCTCAACGTGTTTCATTGCACCCGAGCCTTTAAAAACACCGCCCGTGTGGAATGTTCTCATTGTAAGCTGTGTACCGGGTTCACCGATTGACTGTGCCGCAATGATACCGATTGCCTCACCGATGTCGACAAGTTTTTGTGTTGTCATTGCCCAGCCGTAGCACTTTTGGCATATGCCGTATTCAAGTTCGCAGGTAAGAGTAGAGCGAACATCAACTTCTTTTAGCTTTAGCGTTTTAATTTTAGCCAAATCTTCACGGTTAACCGTTGTATTTTTAGTTACAATAACATTTCCGTCTTTATCAAGGATATCCTGAGCAACAGTTCTGCCAAGCAGCCTGTCTTCAAGAGGAACAATAACTTCATCTCCGTCCGTAATCGCGGTTAATTTAATTGATTTATTTGTATGGCAGTCCTCTTCACGGATAATAACATCTTGAGCAACATCAACAAGACGACGTGTCAAATATCCCGAGTCCGCCGTTTTAAGCGCCGTATCTACAAGACCTTTACGGGCACCGTACGAGGAGATGATGTATTCCGTAACGGACAGACCTTCTTTAAAGTTGGATTTAATAGGCAAGTCGATAATCTGACCCTGTGCGTCTGCCATCAGCCCGCGCATACCGACAAGCTGCGAAACCTGCGACAAGTTACCTCTTGCGCCCGAGAATGCCATCATATAAACGGGGTTTAATCTGTCAAAGTTTTCAACAACCTGTTCGGTGAGTTTAGCGGTTGTTTCAGACCATGTGTCGATAACTTTTGTGTATCTTTCAACTTCTGTGATTTCACCTTTTAAATATCTGTTTGTTGATTCTTCAATCTGATTTTGAGCTTCTTCAAGGAGCTGCTGTTTAACCTTTGGAACGCTCAGGTCATGAATTGAAATCGTGGTGCCTGCTTTTGTTGCATATTTAAAACCTAAGTTTTTAAGGTTGTTTGCAAGCTCGGCGGTCTTTGCGCCGCCCCATTCCAGATACATTTGTGATAAAAGTTTTCTCAAGCCGCCTTTATCAACAATTCTGTTAATAAATTCAACCGTATGTTTTTTCTTTTTACTCTGCGGAGTTAAAGTAGTCATTTTTTATATTTTCCTCATTATGTTCAGTTACATTTTAAACGTTAAGCAAGAATTGATTTTCTTACGACTTCGTTGAAAACAATTCTGCCTGCCGTTGTTTCTATTCTTTTGCCGTTTTCATCGCGGACAACGATTTTATCGTGAAGTTTAACTATTCCCGATTCAAGCGCCGAAATTGCATCCATGTAGTTGTGGAAATAACCCTTAATAGGCGCATTTTCGTCTTTTAGGATGGTAAGGTAATAAATACCCAAAACCATATCCTGAGAAGGCGTGATGATAGGTTTGCCCGTAGCGGGTGCAAGGATGTTGTTAGTAGCAAGCATTAACATTCTCGCCTCAGCCTGAGCTTCGATTGAAAGCGGCACGTGAACAGCCATCTGGTCACCGTCGAAGTCGGCGTTAAACGCCGTACATACAAGCGGGTGAAGCTGGATTGCGCGTCCTTCTACAAGGATAGGCTCAAACGCTTGAATACCGAGCCTGTGCAGGGTGGGGGCACGGTTTAACATAACAGGGTGTCCGTCTACCACCTCTTCAAGGATATCCCAAACGATGGGTTCCGAGCGCTCAATTTTCTTTTTGGCTGATTTAATGTTTTGTACCAAGCCGCGCTCGATTAATTTATTAACAACAAAAGGTTTAAACAGCTCGATTGCCATTTCTTTAGGCAAACCGCACTGGTTCAGACTCAGCTGCGGACCTACTACGATAACCGAACGACCGGAGTAGTCAACACGTTTACCGAGCAGGTTTTGTCTGAAACGACCCTGTTTACCTTCGATGATATTCGATAAAGATTTAAGAGGTCTGGAATTTGGCCCTACAACCGTCCTTCCGCGTCTGCCGTTATCAATTAGAGCATCAACCGCCTCTTGAAGCATACGTTTTTCGTTACGTACGATAATTTCGGGAGCGCCCATTTCTAAAAGTCTTAAAAGACGGTTGTTTCGGTTGATTACACGTCTGTACAGGTCGTTTAAATCTGACGTTGCAAAACGTCCGCCGTCCAATTGCACCATGGGACGCAAATCCGGAGGAGTGATGGGAAGTACATCCATAATAAACCAGGTAGGTTCGGTTCCCGATTCAATTAAAGATTCAACAAGTCTTAATCTTTTGATTAATTTTGCTCTTTTTTGAACGGAGCCGCCTGCAGCATCTAACTCGTCCCTGATTTCGTTTGCAAGTTCGTCAAGTTTAATTTCCGCAAGAAGGTCTTTTATAACCTCTGCACCGATGCCGACTTTAAGCGTAGAGTCCTCATTTTCAAGGATATAATCTTCGTATTCCTCTTCGGTTAAGAGCTGGAGCTTTTTAAAGGGGCTTTCTCCGCCGTCAACTACAACGTAGTTGTTGAAATAGATAACCTGTTCAAGGTCTTTCAAAGTCATGTCAAGCAAAAGACCGAGGTAGGAAGGAATACCCTTTAAAAACCAGATATGGCTCACGGGAGCTGCAAGTTTTATGTGCCCCATACGATGGCGGCGAACTTTTGAGTCGGTAACTTCTACACCGCAGCGCTCGCAGATAATGCCTTTGTGGCGGACTCTTTTATACTTACCGCAATAGCACTCCCAGTCTTTTGAAGGTCCAAAAATCCTTTCACAGAAAAGACCGTCGCGCTCGGGTTTTAATGTACGATAGTTAATAGTTTCGGGCTTTGTAACCTCGCCGTATGACCATTTCAATATGCGCTCGGGAGAGGCTATTGAAATTCTTATATAATCAAAATAATCAATACTAGTAGACAACTTTTATTCTCCTTAACTGTTGTTTAATAATCATCTTAGTCTTTAAAGCTTGTAGGTGTTTCAAAGAAGTTAATGTTCAGCAGTTCGCTGTCCATATCGGATAAAACACGCTTCGGAGCTGATTTTCTCAAATCATCCGTATCCGACATTAAATCAACTTCTTCGCCGCCTTTCTTGGATACTGCAATATCCAAGCCGATACTTTGCAGTTCGCGCACAAGTACTTTAAACGACTCGGGAATACCCGGACGAGGTATATTATCACCTTTAACGATAGCTTCATAAGCTCTGCTTCTGCCGTTAACGTCATCTGATTTGATTGTAAGCATTTCTTGCAGAGTATATGCTGCGCCGTACGCTTCAAGCGCCCAAACTTCCATCTCGCCGAATCTTTGACCGCCGAATTGGGCTTTACCGCCAAGAGGCTGTTGTGTAACAAGCGAGTACGGACCTGTTGAGCGGGCGTGAATTTTATCGTCAACCAGGTGGACAAGTTTTAATATGTATGAAAGACCGACTGCAACAGGCTCATCAAAAGGCTCACCCGTTCTGCCGTCGTAAAGTGTGACTTTTCCGTCTTCTCTTACCCAGTCGCAGCCTGATTCTTTAATACCCTTAAGCAGCTCTTCTTTTGTTGCAATTTCGGACTGGTTAGCCCCGTACATTTCATCAAAAGAAGGTGCTTCATAGTAATTTCCTGTCAAATATGCAGCCAAACCGAGCAGCAGTTCATAAGTTTGACCCACGTTCATACGGGAAGGAACACCAAGAGGGTTCAGAACTATATCAAGCGGTGTACCGTCGGGCAAGAAAGGCATGTCTTCTTTTGGAAGAATTCTTGAAACAATACCTTTGTTACCGTGGCGACCCGATAATTTATCACCGACCGAGATTTTACGTTTTTGGGCGATATACACGCGAATAACCGTATTAGCACCCGGAGGAAGCTCGTCGCCTTTTTCGCGGTCAAACACTTTGACGTCGACTACCCTTCCGCCTTCACCGTGGGGTACACGAAGCGAGTTGTCTTTAACGTCGCGGGCTTTTTCCGCAAATATTGCACGCAGAAGTTTTTCTTCCGGCGGATGTTCCGATTCGCCCTTGGGAGTAATTTTACCGACGAGAATGTCATCAGCGTAAACTCTTGCGCCGATTCTTACAATGCCGCGCTCATCAAGGTGTCTGATTGAGTCCTCGGAAACGTTGGGAACTTCACGGGTAATTTCTTCGGGTCCGAGTTTTGTCTGGCGGGCATCCAGTTCAAGTTTTTCGATGTGAACGGATGTAAATACGTCATCGTATACAAGACGTTCGCTGATTAAAATAGCATCTTCAAAGTTATATCCTTCCCAGGGCATATACGCAACAAGCACGTTTTTACCGAGTGCAAGTTCGCCCTGATGAGTTGAAGCGCCGTCTGCGATAACATCGCCGGCTTTAACTTTGTCGCCCGCACGGACTATGGGTCTTTGGTTAATGCAGGTGTCCTGATTTGAGCGGACGTATTTAAGCAATTGATATTGATACATATTGCCGTCATCGCCCTTGATGTGGATTTCTTCACCCACAACTCTTACGACTTCGCCGTCTACTTCAGAGCATGTTACCATGCAAGAGTCTTTTGCGGCGCGCTTTTCAAGACCTGTTCCGACAACCGGACGTTGTGTAACAAGCAGAGGAACAGCCTGGCGCTGCATGTTTGAACCCATAAGTGCACGGTTCGCATCATCGTGCTCAATAAAGGGAATGAGCGACGTTGCAACAGAGATTATCTGAATCGGGCAAACACCGACGTAGTCAACTTTTTTAGATTCGCCCATTGTAAATTCGGATCTGTAACGAACAGGCACGTATTCTTCTTTGATGCTTCTGTCAGGGTTTAACTGAATGTCGGCGGGAGCAACACGGTAGTTTTCATCCTCATCTGCCGTCAGGTAGTGGACTTCATCGGTTACGACACCGTCTTTTACAACAAAGAAAGGTGTTTCAATAAAGCCGTAATCATTAACACGGGCATGCGTTGCAAGCGAACCGATAAGACCTGCGTTTGGACCTTCCGGAGTTTCTACGGGGCATATACGACCATAGTGGGAAGGGTGAATGTCGCGGACTGCAAAGCCTGCACGTTCTCTCATCAAACCGCCGGGGCCAAGGGCTGAAATACGTCTTTTGTGAGTAAGTTCAGCCAGCGGGTTTGTCTGATCCATAAACTGTGACAACTGTGAAGAACCGAAAAACTCTTTTAAAGACGCAACGAGCGGTTTTGTATTTAAAAGGTTTAAAGGTGTTAAAGTTTCACTGTCCTGCAAAGTCATTCTTTCTTTAACAATTCTTTCGATACGGCTTAAACCCACTCTGAATTGGTTTTGCAAAAGTTCGCCGACCGAGCGGATACGACGATTGCCGAGGTGGTCAATATCATCAAGAGTTCCTTCGTCGTATGTTAAATTAATAAGGTACTCAATACCCGCAACGATATCTTGAACAGTGATTGTTCTTTGTGTTTCGGGAAGGTTAAGACCTAATTTTTTGTTTAATTTGTAGCGACCCACTTTACCGATATCATATTTCTTTTCATCAAAGAAACGAGCCTCTAAGATGGAGCGTCCGCCGGCTGCCGATGCGGGGTCGCCGGGGCGAAGTTTTTTGTAAACTTCAATAAGTGCTTCATCCGTTGAGTTTGTAGTATCTTTTTCTAAAGTTTTCTTTAAAAATTCAAAGTGGGTAAATAAAGATTCCATTTCAACAGGGGTAATGCCGAGCGCTTTTAATAAAGTTGTAGCAAGAATTTTCCTGTTTTTATCGATTTTAACGTATACAAGGTCATTTGAATCTGTTTCTATTTTAAGCCACGCGCCGCGGTTAGGGATTAAAGTAGCGTTATATAAACGTTTTCCCGTGGGTGAAACTTCTTTTTTGTAGTAGATACCTGGCGAGCGCACGATTTGCGAAACGATAACACGTTCCGCACCGTTGACGATAAATGTACCTTTATCAGTCATTGTCGGGATATCGCCGATATACACTTCTTGTTCTTTAATTTCCCCGCTGTCGCGGTTAACAAGGCGCATCATGACACGCAGCTGCTTAGCGTAAGTAGCATCATGGATACGTGCTTCTTCTATTGTATATTTCGGATTATCAAATGTATAATTGGGGAGGAAATGCAGTTCAAGTCTGCCCGTGTAGTCTTTAATAGGCGAAAAAGAAAGAAATTCTTCTTTCAAACCTTCTTTTAAAAACCACTCAAACGACTTTTTCTGAATTTCAATCAAGTCGGGTAAATCCTTAAGGCGTGTTTCGGGTATGCCCATAGGAGTAACT
>CASGEP010000014.1 GCA_949300515.1 uncultured bacterium | reverse complement strand
AGGCTTTTGAGATTTCTTTATATGTTTCAATGTCGCCTTTTGTAAAAATCATGGACATGAGGTATTCTTTTATAGCTTTTCTGTAGTTTTTTTGGTGCATAAATTTTCTTGCGAGTTTAAAATGCTCGCATTCTTTTGCATATACGGGCCGGAGATATTTTTCCAGCTCTTGTTCGTTGTTTGTAAATTTTATCCCCATATTTTCCTCAATATATCCAGTTTATGTTTTTTTTGATAAAAATAGATTAATCTTTCGGTTTAATTTTATTTATCATTAGGATTATTTTTTGTTATAATTTAGATTATTTTTATTGAGGGAAAAAATTTTGGATATTTTAAAATTTATCGAACAGATTAAATGGGTAAATGTTTTAAACATAATCTTCACGCTCGTATTTTTTGTATTTGCGACAAAGTTTGTAAAAACCTTTATGTTTCACCTTTTTGAGCGTATAAAAAGGCGTGCAAAAGATATTGAAAGCGCAAAAAACTTTGACACGCTTTGCATTATCTCAATTCATGCAATAAACTTTATAATTTTTATCTTTGTGGCAATAAATATCCTAAATCATCTCGGTGTTGATGTACGTCCTATAATAACGGCAGCAGGGGTCTTGGGTGTTGCCGTGGGCTTTGGTTCAAAAAGGTTTGTTGAAGATTTGCTCTCGGGTCTTACAATACTTTTTGAAGGACAACTGAGAGTGGGCGACGTGGTTCAAATTCAAAACATAACGGGAACGGTTGAAAAAATTACACTTTCGATAATTGTATTAAGAAGCATGGACGGCGCCGCACACTTTATAAGAAACGGGCTTGTTGATATTATCACAAACCACACCCGCGGCTTTTCCTATTCGCTTGTTGATATTTCCGTTGCATACAAAGAAAACATCACACATGTTATGGAAGTTTTAAGACAGGTAGGTGAAGATTTAAGACGGGAAGAACAGTATAAAGATAAAATCCTTGGCGAGATTGAAGTTTTGGGGTTGGACAAATTTAACGACAGCTCAATTACAATTCTTACCCGCTTTAAAACCCTTCCGCGCCATCAATGGGAAATAAAGAGGATTTTTAACCTGAGAATTAAAGAAAAATTTGACGAGTTAGGGATTGAAATACCGTTTAACCAACTTGTAATAACGGAGAATAAAATATAAAAAACAGGGTGCTTTTGTGCACCCTGTTATAATAAACTATATCGACATAATATAATTTGTAAGCGTTCTTATTAAAACACCCGTAGCACCTTTGTTTAATTCTTTATAAGGCTTATCTATAAAGGCTGTTCCTGCAATATCAAGGTGAACCCAGTTTTTGCTTTTTGTAAAGTTTTGAAGGAATCGTCCTGCAACACTTGCTCCTGCAAATCTTGAGCCTGTGTTTCTCATATCGGCAACATCACTTTTTAGCATATCTTGCATATCGTCAAATATTGGCAGTTCCCAGAGTGCTTCACCGCATTCCTTGCCTTTTTGAATTATTTTTTTGATTGTATCGGGGTTGTTGCCCATAATGCCTGTTATATTTTGCCCCAAGGCAACAATACAAGCTCCTGTAAGTGTTGCTATGTCAATAATTTCATCAGCCTCAAGTTCATCTGCATATGTAAGGACATCTGCCAAGGTCAGCCTGCCTTCTGCATCTGTGTTATCTACCTCAATTGTTTTTCCGTTTTTGGCTGTTATTATATCACCTTGTTTGTAGGATGTTCCGCTTGGCATATTTTCGCAAAGCGCACTTAGTGCGTGAACTTCAACATCGGGTTTTAGTGCGGCTATTGCCTGAATTATACCCAAAACTGTTGCGCAGCCTGACATATCGGTTTTCATAGTTAACATTGAATTTGCCGGTTTTATATCAAGCCCGCCCGAGTCAAATGTTATACCTTTGCCTATCAGAACAATTTTTTTCTTTGCTTTTTTTGCAGGTTTATATGCTAAGTGGATAAATTTTGGCTCATGTGCGCTTCCTTGTCCAACTGCAAGGAATGTGTTGAAGTTCATTTGTTGCAATTGTTTTTTATTGTAAACACTAAACTCTAAGCCAAGGTCTGTACCTAAGTTTTTTGCAATTTCTGAAATTGCCTCAGGCGTAGCATTTTGTGCAGGCTCGTTTATTAAATCTTTTGTAAAATCCATTGCAGAGCATATTATTTTTGCGCAATTTACACCTGCTTTTGCAAGTTTTTCATCTTTTGAGTTGTCTGTTATGATTTTTACTTTTTTAATCTGCGGTGTGGATTTTTTGCTTTTATATTTGTCAAAATCATATGTTGCAATTAATATTCCCTCGGATATTGCCAGAGCGCACTTTTGCGTGTCGAAGGCGCCGCATTGCATACCGAGAAGCTCAAAACAGACGTTTTTCACATTCAGTATTTTATCCAGTTGTTTTATAACTTTGGCGCTCAGTTCGCAAAGCCTTGTGCTGTCAAATTCTTTCTTTTTGCCCAGCCCGACGAGAACTATTTTGTCTGAGGGGATTTTTAAATACGTCGGTACAACTTCGCTTTCCGCAAATTTTGCTTTAAAGCCTTCCTTTTTGATGACATAATCGCTTATTAAGCCGCCGACGGACGAATCAAGCTTTTTTTGAGCGGGGCTAAGCGTTTTATCGTCCTCAAAAACCCCGATAACAAGTGCGTTGCAAAGTGCGCTTGTCAGCTCCTGATTTTTAACAGAAATATCCATTTCTTATCTCCTTTATGTATTCAAGTGCAATGTTTGAGAGCAGTGCACCTTTCTCCTCTTTGTTTTTCTTAAATTTTTCTATTCCTTCCGGTTTTTCAACTATTCCCCAGTTTGAGTTAATGGGTTGAAAAGTTTTGTGCTGCGGATAGGTTATATAATCTAAAAGTGCACCGAGCATGCATTTGGGTTCAAGTTCAATGAGTTTTTCTCCGCTCAGGTGCCTTAACATATTAATGCCCGCAAAGAGTCCCGTTGCAATGCTTTCGCTGTAACCTTCCACGCCTGTTATTTGCCCTGCAAAAAATAAATTCGGGTTAAATTTTGTTTGAAGTGTTTTATTTAAAATTTTTGGACTATTTATAAACGTATTTGCATGCATTACGCCGTAGCGGACTATTTGTGCATTTTCAAGGGCAGGGATTGAGTTTATAAGTTTTTTTTGTTCTCCCCATTTTAAATTCGTTTGAAAACCGACCAAGTTGTACAAGTCAGCTTGTTTATCGTCTTGCCTTAGTTGAACGACTGCATAGAACTGGTAGTTTTTGTGGTGTTCTTCCCTTGTTCTTTTATCAAAAAGCCCTACGGGTTTCATAGGCCCAAAGCGTAAAGTATCAAAGCCGCGAGAGGCTATAACTTCAATAGGCATACAGCCTTCAAAGTATTTTGCCTCAAAGCTTTTGAGAGGAATTTTTTCTGCCGTCGTTAATATGTTGTAAAAATTTTCGTACTCGTCCTTGTTTAAGGGGCAATTTATAAAATCCGCATTTCCCTTGTCCCAGCGACTTGCATAAAATGCCTTTTCAAAGTTTATTGTTTCTTTTTTGACTATTGGGGCAACTGCATCAAAAAAGTGAAAATTATCCTCTCCGGTTATTTTTTTTATTTCACCGCAAAGTGCATCCGATGTCAGCGGTCCTGTTGCAATAATTGCGGGAGAGTCGGGAAGATGAGTTACTTCTTCTCTTATAATTTCTATATTCGGGTTGTTTTCAATAAGTTCGGTTATTTTTTTGCTAAAGCTCCATCTGTCAACGGATAACGAGTTGCCCGAGGGTACTCTGTTAACGTATGCCTGCTCGATTAATGCCGAGCCTAAGAGTCTTGATTCTTCTTTTAAAAGTCCGGAGGCGCTTGTTTTGGATATTGTACCCAGACTGTTTGAACATACAAATTCGGCAAAATCAGAGCTTGTGTGTGCGCCTGTTGTCTTGTCGGGGCGCATTTCATAGAGTTTGACTTTTATATTTTTATCTGCCAGATATAATGCCGCCTGGGAGCCTGCAAGACCTCCGCCTATTACAATAGCACTCAAAGTTTCAGATCCTCAAATGATGTTGTGTCGCCGTAGCTCAGCATATGCACAAAAGCGTAGAGCGGTTTCGGTGAAAATGCTCTGCTGCCTGCTTTCAGGAGTGCTCTCAGTGCTTCTCTGAAATTTGAAATTTCAAGGTTTGTGGCTGATGACGTCATGTTGTCAAAATGATTGCAAACGGCGATAATTTGTGCGTATTCGCTAATCATAGTTGAAGATATTCCGTAAGGCCAGCCGGTGCCGTCCATTCTCTCATGGTGCTGCAGGGCTACGCGTGCGATATTTTCGCTCAGTTTTAATTCTGTTTTAATGAGTCTGTGTCCGATTAGAGGGTGTTTTTTGTATGCAGATTCTTCATCTTTTGTCATTTTAGACAGGTCGCTTGTTTCTCCGGTGAGTTTAATTTTTCCGATATCGTGCAAAAGCGCGCTGAGTGCAATTTCCATAATTTGAAGTTCGTTGTATTCAAGCTTATTTGCAAGGAATACGCTAAATATAGCGGTGTTTAGCGGGTGAATGTTTTTGTGCTCGCCGAGCAGTTTTAATTCCGAGAAAAATCTGGCGTTTTTCCTTATTAACTGTGAATCTTTAATAATTTTATCCCTGATTTCCAAAATCATTGCTTTTGCACGCAAAACGTCATTCTGGTTAAACACGCTCATAGCGTTTACATAGCCTGATTTCAGCTCTATCTGGGTTTCAAAATCTATTTTTGATTTTTTATTAATGGGTCCGAATTTTTTTATATCATCCCGTGTGTCATAATAATTTTCCTGTGTGCCTGCCGTGTAAGACGGCTTTGGGGAATTCTCCTTTTGTGCGGGAGTTTTATCTTCTTTTTTGTAGAGTGTTTCAAAGTTTCTGACCAGTAAAATTTTTCCCGGGGTAAGGATTTCACCGGCTTCAAGTATCTTTGTACCCTTCTCGTCGTACAGGTCATAAGGGAGAATTTTTTGTGAAATTATTTCTTCACTGGATACTATTATCATTACTAAATTATAACTCTTTTTTCCAAAATTACACACGTTATTTGTATGATTATGGTAGAATTTAGCTATGGAAGTGCTTGCTAAATATTCAAAAGACGAGTTGGAAAATTTTGTAGAGAAGCTGGGCGAGAAAAAATTCCGCGCGGGTCAGCTTTTTTCATGGATATATTCAAAATCTGCGGCTGATTTTGACACTATGAGCGATATAAAAAAAGACTTTAGAGAAAAACTCAAAGATATAGCCGTTATATTGGATACTAAAATCAAGAAAAAACAGGTATCAGCCGACGGTACGATAAAATATCTTATAGAATTTCACGACGGCTGTTGCGCTGAAACAGTATTAATGCGTTTTGACAACCGTGCAAATTTAAGTGCTTGCGTAAGCTCGCAGGTAGGCTGTAAAATGGGCTGTGACTTTTGCGCTACGGCAAAGCGCGGCTTTGTGAGAAACCTTGAAACATATGAGATAATAAGCCAGATTTTAACTATCCAGCAGGATACCGGGCTTAAAATCACAAACGTAGTGTTTATGGGGCAGGGGGAGCCTTTGGATAACTACAAAAATGTTTATGAGGCAATTTCAAGAATTAACAGCGATTTAAGCATTGGCATAAGGCGTATTACGATTTCAACCTGCGGGATTGCGCCAAAGATTAAAGAGCTGTGTGATTATGAACTTATTCCGACTCTTGCCGTTTCGCTTCATTGTGCTGATAGTGATGTAAGAAAACAGATTATGCCTGTCGAGAGGAGATATAATCTTGAGAATTTAAAAGAGTCGCTTAAATATTACTGTGAAAAAACAGGCAAAAGAGTGACTTTAGAGTATATTTTAATCGGTTCGCTCACAGATACGACACAGATGGCGCAAAAGCTCTGCGATTACATTTGCGACCTTAAATGCAACATTAACCTTATCCCCTACAACCCTATCGGGGTTGATAAGTATAAAAAGCCCGCAAAGAAGGATATGATGATTTTTAAATACTTGCTTGAATCGGCGGGTAAAAAAGTAACAATAAGGCTTGAGCGCGGGGCGGATATCGACGCTGCCTGCGGACAGCTTGCAGGCAAGGAATAGTTTAAAAGAGCGCCTCAAAAGGGGCGCTCTTTTGTGCTTATTATGGACGGAGGCTGTTTAGCTTATAAATGACGAATACTGCTGCTGCAGTTTTGAAATCATCTCATCCATATATTGAAATTGTTTTGTAAGCTGTGATTCATAAGAGTCAAGACTTTCATATGCTCTTGTAATTCTGTCTTCCTGCATCGAAATGAGCCTTGAAACAGAGTCGCTTTTTGTTACAAACATACCGTTTGTGGGGTCAAGCACATCTTCTACTTTTGCGAGCATTTGATCGAAAATTCCCGTATCTTCTCCCGTGTAGCCTGACGATATAAGGTTTTTAACCGATTGAGAGTTTTGTGCCCAGGCTTCATCAAAGGCTTCTTCGTCAAACACAAGTGTTGTTGCGGAATTTGATACATCAAGACCTGCTTCGCCAGTTGAAATACCGATTTGCGACAGCATGCCAAACGCGCCGTTATCGCTTACAATCGAGCTTGTAAGGTTTCTCAGCTGGTCTTTAATGCTCCTTAAATTGATATCCATTTCAAGATAGCCGTCTTGCGCCGTTGCGCTTGTAATTTGCTCGGTAACTTTGTTATATGCATCAACAAAAGTATTCAGTGCCTCTTTAACTTCGCTCAGGTCGCTTTGCGCACTGAGAGTTACCTCTGTTACGTTGTCTTCGCCGCTGCCGTCAGTAACCTTTAGCGCATTTATTGTAAGCCCGTTTATGCCAGTAGTTTCACTTGTAACAGTGTTTGATGAAGACACAATTTTATTGCCGTTAACATTTAAAATTGCATTTTGACCCAGTGTTTGAGAGCCCTCTGCCAGTGCTCCGTCTTTTGTTAAGCCAAATACATCAAAGAAATTTGTACCTTCCGCTTCAAGGCTTATGTTAAATTCGCCCGTTTCGGTTGATGTAAATACAAGTTTATTTGTAAGTGTATCGTATTTTGCGCTTACTTTTGCTTCTTCTGTAGAATTGATTTTATTTATCAAATCTTGCAGTGATGTTGATGAAGTTATTTCAAAATCTACGCCGTTAATTGATATCGTGCCTTCGCTTACAAGCTCTGAAAGCCCGCTTGTTTCGCTTGTGAGCGGTTTATTTGTCAAAAATGAAGTTTGTACATACGCACTTTTAACACCTGTGTCTGTAGTTTCCGTTAACTTCATTATGCTTGCAAAATTTGAGGTATCGGAAAAAGCACCTACGGAAATTTTTTCTCCGTTAGTTGCAGATATTTCAAAAGTTCCGTCGTCGTTAATTTTTGCATCAACTTTTCCGCCTGCGGCATCGTTTATTTTGTTTGCTATGTCGCCTAAAGTATCGTTTGTTTTGTTAATTTCAATTTCATACCTTTTATTGTCAACATAAAAGGAAAAAGTTCCTCCTTTTGACTGGTTGTTTCCGACTTCAGAGTATTTTGTGTCACTTGTTATGAGTTTTCCGGGGTTGATTGTACCTTGTGCAACAGTATTTGTTGCAAGTTGTTCAACAGATACTTTTATATCTCCTGTTGCAAGCCCGCTTGCGCTTGTGGCAGTCACATACTTATCCGCGCTTGAAGTTACGTTAGTTTTGCCCCAGATGTCATTACTTGTGCCTGTTATAACATCAGTAAAAGTTTTAAGCGCACTTTGAAGTTCGCCAAAAGTTGTTTTTAGCGTGCTAAGGGCGCTGCTTTGGTTTTGCAGTTCTTTTAATTTTGTTTCAAGAGGCGTTACGGTTGAGCTTTGCTTAGCTGCAACAAGCTGCTCAATCCAAGATGAATAGTCTAAACCGGAGCCTAGTCCGCTAAATTGTATACTCATATTTTGATTCCTTATCGATAAAAAATTCTAATAAATCCTTTTATATTCTAGTATATTCCACGATGACAAAAATATAATCGTATAAAAATTGTAAATGTAACGTTTTGTTACTTTTGCGAACATATACAGTAGGGTTCCGCATGTATCATTATATCACAGTTTTTCAATTTCTCTCTGATTTTTGTTTCTATTTTGTCGCAAATGTCATGAGCTTCTATAAGAGTCATCCCCGAGGGCAGGTATATAATCATCTGTATCAGTCTTTTTGAGCCTGATTTAGTCGTTCTTATCTGTTTTGTGCCTATTACTCCGTGTGCCCTAAAGTTATTAAGCACTTCATCGATTTTAGCTTTGTCCTCTTTTGGCAATGCGCCGTCTAAGAGGTTGTTTGAGCTTTGTTTTGTAAGTTTTATACCTGTTCTTAAAATTATTGAGGCGACAAATATTGCAATAATAGGGTCAAGAATGTTAAGCCCCGTAATATGAACGGCGAAAAGCCCTGCTATTATGCCTAACGACGAATAAATATCCGCCCTTAAGTGTTCCGCATCCGTCTTTAGGGCTATTGAGTCCGTTTTTAGCGCGATTTTGTGCAGATATGAACTTACAAGCCAGTTTACGACAACGGAGAGCAGCATTATTGAAATACCTATTGTGGTATGTATTTCTCCGTATGTTCCGTTGACAATTTTACTTCCCGCGGCAAAGAGTATATAAACGGCGGTAAGGATTATAAGAATTGCCTCTATAAAACCCGCTAAATCTTCGTACTTGCCATGTCCGTAGGGGTGATCCTCATCGGCAGGTTTTGAAGATTTTGAAACCGAAAAGTAGGCAAGACAGGAGGCGCTTAAGTCGGCAAGCGAGTGAAGTGCTTCCGACAGTACGCTTATACTGCCCGAGAGTATCCCTGCTGCTGATTTTATAATTATCAGCACTATGTTTGAAACTACGGACACTGCCGCGCTGAATTTCTTTTCTTTTGCTTCTGCTGTTTCTGCCATTATTCCCTGATATCTATCGATGAGTTGCTAACAGGCGGTGAAGCCATATACGCTTTTGTAATTTTTTTGCCTCTGGAAACCTTTTGCAGTTCTTTTTTCAGGTTTTCCTGCCTTTGTTTTAAAAGTTCTATGTTGACTCTTTCAAATTCTTCTATTTTTTTTCTTAATTCGAGCCTTTTTGCTTCTTCTTCCTCGTTTGTTTTTACTGTTTTTTCAAAACGCAAAATGCTTTTAAAGACCTCTCCTTTGTTTCTTAAGATATCGTCCAAATCCTCTATTTTTCCGTTTTCTATTATTTCTCTTACCTGAGAGCACATTTTGTAGGCTTTTTCGTACAGGAGCATAAGATGGTTAAAATTTTTATTCGTCATCCTCATCATCCTCATCATCTTCGCTTTCGTACCCGTCCTCATCCTCGTCTTCATCCTCATCTTGAGAGGTGAGAGCTTTAGATTTTGTGATAAGTTCGGCTTTTTCTTTTTGTGAGATTGCTATTGCCTTCTCCCAGGTTGCTTTTAAGTCTTTTAAGAATTTTAAAACTTCATCTATAGGCTCGATTTGATGTTTCATATTTGCCTGTATAAGCCTTGTTATGAAGTATTCATAAAGGTTTATGAGGTTTTGGGCAAGTTCGGGGTTTGGTTCTTTGTCAATTGTGTTAATAAATTCCTCAAGAATTCTTTGCGCGCCCATAAGGTTGTTGTGCGACTGTTCCCAGTTTTTTTCATTTAGCGCGATTTTAGCCTTGTTTAAAAACTGGATGGCTCCGTCGTAGAGCATAATTAATATTTTTTCGTTTGAAGCTGTTTCGACCGTTGTTTTTTGATATTGTTTAACATATTGGTTCATTTTTATTATATCCTTTTGTTTACAAGTATTCCGCCCGGGTTTCTTAAGTTGTCAACAAGTGTGGACAACTTATCCGGAGTAATCTCTTGTACGGTTTTGCACTCTTTTTTATTGTAGATGGTAAGCGAGTTTGTGTTTTCATCCACTCTGATTTCATATAATTCTTTGTCGCTTAAATCTATTTTTTCGTATTCTTCCTGCGGTTTTTCTTCCGTCTCCGTGTCATCTTCGCCGTCATGGGAAGATCCCGCTCCGAAGAATGAGGTATTTTCCTTGTCATCGGTGTCTATTGCACCCTTTTTGTCAAGCGAATTTACGCTTCTTGAGCCATTATTATGGTTAACCAGCATATCTGCGTTGATGGCATTTTCTCTTGAAGTGTTTTCAGGAGTAATTCTGAGTTGATTAACGGATATTCCGTCCAGTCCCATTTTTTTATTCCGATGTTATTAATTACATTGTATATTATCTCATAAGTTTTCAATAAATTAAATGGTGTATTTTATTTATTTTTATTATAATCTATAATGATATTGGAATGATAGCAAACCGTATGAATGAGATAGATTAGTGGAACTGCAAAAAAATTCTGAATTATTTCTGAATAACATATATGTCCTGCCCCTGTGGGTGAGGCAGGTTATCTATTTAAAAACCGAGCAGAGGCTTACAGAGGAGCTGGAAGAATTTCTGGATCTTCTAAATCCTAAAGAGCCGCTCCAGTTTCTTGTCCCAAAAATTACATTTAAGGGTAAAATGGAGCTGGAGGAGCACAAGTATAACCTTAGTGATCAGTTTTATACTTTTTTGGAAAACTGTACACATGAGTTTGATATTTTTGAAATTACTTTGAGAAATTTTTGGACTCTGGCTGAAACGTCGTCGGTATTTGTGCGCGCGGTTGAAAAAGAGTTTATTGAAATCCCCAAATGCGAGAGCAACTACGCAATTATTCAGTTTCTTGCCGGTAAAATAAGAACGGGCGAACTGTTAAAAAGGCTGGGTAAAATTGATGTTATACAGCTTGAAACAGCAATTCGCGAGCAAAAGAGCAGGGGTCAGCAGGGTGAGAATGCAAAAATTGCCCAGATTATGATTGAACTTGGCTATATAACGGAAAAAGACGTTAAAATTGTTCTTTTATTTAAAGAAGAATCTAAAAAGCGCTTTATTATGGGACTTGGGCTTGCATCGCTTAAGATGGATAATCAGGAAACGGTCGCCCAGGTTTACCAGAATTTGCAAAAAGAACTAAAACGTCTGGAGCATGAGAACCGCATTTTAAAGGCGCGTTTAAGAAAGCTTTTAAATATCCAAGAGTAGATTATGCGCTTTGTTGAATATGTACCCCTTGTTTGTTCAAAAAGAGATGATGTATGGGACGAAGCGTATTTTGGCTGTGCTTTCTTATATGACAAATCGTCATTGCTAAAGCGGGCGGGAGATGACCGTGGCGCATCTTTTTTTATGCGCTCTCTCTCAAAACCGCTGCAGGCGAGTCTTATATATGACTTTGATGCAGTTTCAAGGCTGAGTTTAACACCTTGTGAGATTGCAATATGCTGCGGCTCGCACAGCGGCACAAACGAGCATATTAAACTTGTTGAGTCTGTTTTAAATAAAGCCGGACTTAGCGGCTCTTACCTGAAGTGTCCTGCGGCAAAACCTCTTGATGAGCGTGATTTCGATGGGCGGATTATGCCGGTATATAACAACTGCAGCGCAAAGCATGCCCTTATGCTTGCGCTTTGCGTGCTAAACGATTGGGATTTATCCTCTTATACGGACATTTCTCACCCTCTGCAACAGCTTATTTACAGGCGGCATTTGGAATTGTGTCATGCAAAAGAGGCAAAAATTTCTTATGACGGCTGCGGCACGCCTGTTTTTGCCTTTAAGATAAATGAGATTGCAGAAATGTTTTTTAATTTTTTTAATGATAAAAAGTATTTGTTTATAAGAGAGGCGATGCTTGATAATCCTTATATTTTTGGCGGCGAGGGCAGGCTTGATACAAAAGTGATAGAGCTTGGCAAGAAAAATTTGCTTGCAAAAGTGGGTGCAGGCGGGTTTGTTCTTGTGTTTAACATTAAAGAAAATAAGATTTTAATTGTAAAGATGGCGCAGAATAATAACTTACCCAGAGAAATTGCACTGTTAAATACCCTGTATGAGTTGAAATGGATAGATAATAACCCTGCGCCAGTGCACTTTTATAATGAATGCGCGCGGTGTCTGGGTGATTATGCCGTTAATTTTTCTTTTTTGTAATATTCTATGGAAAAATTTTCTTATGCGAGTTAAAATCTGTCTATGCAATTAGAGAATGTAAAAACTTTAAACAGTGATAATCTGAGGCAGAAAGTGCGTGCCAACAGGAAAAAGAAAAGCACAAAGGTGCGTTTTTATCATTCTTTTTTAACAATCGTACTTATTTTGTGTGTGTTTCAGATTAGCTACAGCGCGCTTTTAAATATTTCAAAAATTGTTATCTATCAGGGAAAAATCGTAAAATCAAAACAGCTTTTGGCTTCGGCTCAAAAGAGAAATGAAACTCTTAAAAAAGAAGTTGAGAATTTCAATTCTTTAAAGAAAGTTGAATCAATTGCAAGAAACAATCTTAAAATGGCGGCAAAAAATGAGGTTTTGGTCATAATAAACGAACCCGAGCAGGTTGAAGTTGAGCCGAAAACTCTCAAGGAAAAAGTTGTGCACTATTTTGAGCACAATGTTGCAAATAAGTTTAATCTCAATGATAACAGTACAATGACAAATTAGCTATTTGATAATTGTAATCTCGGGTGCAATGCCAAGCTGGCTGTTCATTGAATTTATGGCGCATGCGGCTAGTCTGCGCCGCTTTTTTGCCCCTTTTAACATAAGATCTACACACTCGAGCGAGTTGGTCAGCGGTTTTTTGCTTTTTTTAAACATATTTAAACATCCATATCCTGTGTTTAAAATATCGGCAAAATGAGCCGCCGGCTTTAGTTTTTGTTACAAAAATTAACAAATTAAAATTTTAATTTGCCCTCTTCAACAGCGCTTGCCAAATCGCTCCAGCCGCCTATTCTCTTGCCGTCTATAATTATCTGGGGAACGGTAACATCGCCGTTTATGTTAAACATTTCGCCGAGTTTTTTGCGCCAGGAGGCTTCATCGTCATCAATTCTTATGCGGTTATATTTAACGTTGTGTTCATCAAAAAATGCCAGAGCTTTCTTGCAATAGGGGCAATAGTCAACGGTGTAAATTTCAACGTTCATTTTTCTATCCTTTTTAAAACTTTTTCTACGCTCTCTTTTTCATCTTTAGCTATATCAAGTTTTAAATAGTCATTAAAATATTCTTTTGCACTTTCCATGTCGTTGCGTGCCATAAAAAGCATGCCGAGTTTTTTATATGCAAAAGGGAATTTTTCGTTTGCAACGGTAGCCCTCAAATACGCCCCTATTGCCTTATCAAGCTGATTGTTGCATTCGTACGCCTCAAATTATAGTATACAATTGCGCTTTTGTGGTGTTCGACAAGTTGCTCATAATTTGCAACAGCGCTTGCATAGTCGCCTAGTTCAAACTGAAGTCTTGCATATTCGTAAAACAGCTCCCAGTTGTCAGGTTCTTTTTCCTGTGCGATTTCAAGCGCTTCAAGCGCTTCATCGTATCTGCAATCGTTAATAAGTTCTCTTATGTAATCTATTCTTGAAAGTTCGTTTTTCATATGGTTTAATTATAATGCAAACAGGCAAAATAAGGAAATAGTATGTCAGGACATTCTAAGTGGGCTAATATCAAACATAAAAAAGCAAAAACGGATGCCGCAAAAGGTGTAAGTTTTGCCAAGTTTTCAAGAGAAATAATAATTGCCGCAAAAATTGGCGGCGGGGATATAAACGGTAATTTCAGGCTAAGAACCGCGGTAGAAAAGGCAAAAGCCGGAGGTCTCCCGAACGATACAATTAAAAGAGCAATTGAAAAAGGGGCAGGCGGCGCAAGCAGCGAAAATTACGAAGAAATAACCTATGAAGGATACGCAGCGGGCGGAGTTGCAGTGTTTATTGAGGCTGCAACCGACAACAGAAACAGAACGGCAGGGGATGTCAGGAGCTATTTTACAAAATTCGGCGGAAACCTTGGCGAAACAGGCTGTGTAGGCTGGATATTCGAGCCTGTGGGTGAAATAGTCATAGAAAAACCGAAAGCGCCCGATAAAAAGTCTAAGGAAGAAGTCAAAATGTTTACTTTTGACGAACTTTTTGAGGACTGTATGGACTTTGACCCAAAAGACGTTATTGAAGAAGATTCGGAGTATAAAATTACAACCACCGTTGAAAATTTTCAAAGCACGGTAGAGGGGCTTGAGGCTCTCGGCTACAAATTGAAAAGTTCGGAACTTACGCGCATTCCTTCCAATTCCTGTGAGGTGAGCGACCCAGCTATTGTAAGGAAAGTTTTGCTTTTGCTTGATAAGCTTGAAGAACATGACGACGTGCAAAATGTATACTCAAACTTTGAAGCTGACGAAGATTTGATTAATCAGGTGAGCCAGAGTCTGTAAATTTGCCGCTTTGCGCGCTGAAGTGTTCAACTTTGCAGATATGATTTGAGCATTTTGAAAATTTTATTGCACCCGAGTCCTTTGTGCTATAGGTGTTAATGTTATATTTGCTTAAAATTTCAAGCGTGCTCCTGTCCGGGTGTCCGTAGATGTTATATCCGCTTGAAATTACCGCGTATTTCGGTTTAAGAGCATTTAACATTTCATAATCAAGAGTGCGTTTTGCGCCGTGGTGTCCGACTTTTAATATGTCAATTTGATTTATATAATTTTCAATTTTACTAAATGCTAATATTCCCGAATCACCCATAAACAGTGCGTTTGCATTTTTTGAGCCGACAAGCGTGATAATGGAATTCTCGTTGTCTTTTCTGTCTTTGGGCAGGGGAGAATTTATATTTGCACAAAAAGTTTTTATGTAAAAATCCCCCTCCGTATATATTGTTTCGTTGTTTTTAGCTGCTGCATATTTTATGTTTTTCTTTTTTAAAATGTTTATTATCTCAATTCCTTTTTGTTCAACAGGGTTTAAATTTTGCACGTATACATTTTTCACTTTGAGGTCATTTAAGATATCTTTCGCACCGCCGCAGTGGTCTATGTCAAAGTGTGTAATGATAAGTATTTCAAGCTCTTTTATGTTTTTATCTTTAAAATACTCCTCCATAATGGTTTTTGCGTTTGAAATACCCCTGTAGGGTGCCATTGCGGTGTCTATTAGTATATATTTACCTTTTGGAGTTTTTAAAAGTATGGAATCGGCATTCCCCACATCAAAAGTTAAAATTTCAAAATCGTTTGCAGGAATTTGTATAAAAGTGCCAAAAAACAGTATTAGCGTGTATATTAGAGATATTGCAGCTTTTTTGTTTTTAAAATTTTCTTTTATGTTTTCGACAAGTAAAATCAGTAAAATCCAAAATAAAATCATCTGAAACACGCTTGGAGAAGGAGTTGTTATGATTGAGTTTTTAAAGTTTGAGAAGAATTGAGATATTTTTACAAGGAGCACTAAAAAAGGATTTATTATGATATCGAAAATTACAATAATTTTATCGCCAAAGTAGGGAATGGTGCCTAAAATAGAACTTATAAATCCTAAAAAGCTTACTGCGCCTATAAACGGTATGGTGCAAAGATTTGCAAAAAGGCTCAGTGGAGTAAAAGTATTGAAATAATACATCTGAAGCGGTGATACGTAGAGTTGTGCGCATATTGGGACTAAAATCGCTGCAAGTATAAACTTTGGCGAAAAAGTCATAAGAATTATTTTTGCATACCTTGGATAATCTTTTATTTTTGCAATGTATTGCCTGTTTTTTGCGTTTAATTTATTGCAAATCGGCTCTATTGTTACAATAAGTCCTATAGTTACAACAAAAGACAGTTGAAAGCCGACATCACAAAACATTTTCGGGTTAAAAAGCAGCATTACAAAACCTACAAAGAATATAAGTGCGACAGGCTTTGACTCTCTGTCTATGAGTTTGCCTAAAAGTACAAAAAACAACATTATTGCAGCCCTTATAACAGGAGGCGGAAAACCTGTTGAGATTGTGTATAAAATAACAAAAAATATGCCGCACCAGATGGATATAACATATGGCAGTCTGAAAATGTTTTGCGCCAAAAACCACCATATTCCAAATATAAGCGCTACATTTAATCCGCTTGCCGCAAGCAAATGCAAGAGTCCCGAGTTAACAAAACTCTGTTTAATTTCATCGGGCGGGTTTATGGCCTCATTTCCAAAAACTATTCCTCCTAAAATTTCTATTTGAGGGCTTTTTATGTATTTTGAGTGTTTATTTATTATATCTTTTCTTGTGTTGTCGGTTTTCTGAAGCAGGTATCGCCAAAAATCGTCAAGGGTTTTATAACTGTCTGCTTTAGATAAAATTTTGTAGTTTTTGCCCTCGACATAAAGTATTGAAAATGTATCTTTGTATTTTAAATATTTTGCATAGTCAAATTGTGAGGGATTAGTTGCGCTTTTAGGAGGTCTTAAATTGCCTGTTATGCCTATTTTATCTCCGATTTGTATATCCTTAAAACTTTTGTTTAAATCATTTATTGTAACAAGTGTTTTTGTGTTCCTCAGGTTGTATTTTTTATTTTTAAAAATTACATTTTCAACATCAAGATAAAATTTTGCCCTTGTTCCTTCTTTTGAGATTTGCGCTATGGATAAAACTCTGCCTTCACAGTAGATGTTGTTAATTCTTATGTTACTGAATGAGTCATAGTCTTTGATGTTGTACTTTGTGTTGTAAAAGCCTGCACAGAATATGAGAAAAAGTAAAACCGCATGTTTTGGTTTGATAATTTTTATGAAAGACATTAAAATTGCACAAAATGCACAAAACAGCGCAAAAGCCTCTGTGTGATTGTACAAATTTGCGCATATACCAAAAACATAAAATATTGAAGTTGATACAATTAGAATGGTTTTAAGATACATTTTCTAAAAACCATTCTAATTTGAAATCAAACTTTAAACAAATCAGTTAATTATTGTTACACCCATACCGCCTGTTGCAGAGTTTAAGTCTTTGTAGTACTGACCGTCGGTATAGTACATTTCATCTCCGCTGTTGTCTTTAAAGATGTCCTGATAATATGTATTTCCGCTTGGTGAAGGGTAGTAAAAATTTTGCCCTTGCCCTTGTTGCGGCATTGTATTGTAGTAGGGTTGATTGTTCCAAATGCTGTTGTATGTATTGTTATTTGCGCTGTAGGGTTGATATTGCGGATATGTCATAGAGCTTATCGGTGGTGAAAAGCCTGTCATAGTGCCGGGGTTTAATCCGCCAAAAATATTTCTTATTGCATTTTTAAAGCCGTTTTGCGGCTGATATGGATTTTGGAAATTTTGATAGTTTTGTTGTGCTTGTGCAAGTTCTCTTGATTGATTTTCAAGACTTGAGCTTGCTACTTTAAGGGTTTCTATTCTGGAGTTTAAATTTCCGCTTTGATTTGCCCCAAGGACTGATTTTTCAAGTCTTTCAATCCTTTTTTCCATATCTTCGTTCTCGTAAGATTTATTAAATATTTTTTTCTCAAGTTGAGCAAGGGTTGAGCGCTCTTTTTTACTTACACTTTTTTCATCAAGCGTATTTTCGATCGCTTCTACTCTTTGTGCCAGAGGCGAGTTTGAGTAATCCTTGCGATAAAGTTTGCTCTCAAGCCTGTTTAGCCTTATTTCTACAGGCTCGTCTTCAAATGTTTTGTTAAAAACGAGCCTCTCCATTTGACTTATTTTAGGGTAGCTTGCACTGTTGGGTACAAATTCCGTACCGTCGGGGTTTCTGTATTTAACCTCGGGCAGTTTGTCTATTACAATTTCGCAAAAAGCGCACTGCATTGAAAATATAAGCGTTAAAGATAAAATAATTTTTTTCATAACTAAAGGTTATTGCGAAAAAAAATATTTACATCACACTATTGGGCATTGCCTATCTCGAATATTGTTTTGTCAATTTCACTCAAAAGCGCCTGTGATTTTATTTTTAAGTTGTCTGCACTGTAAGCACTGTCTTTTAGCGGCATGTAGCGTGAGTAAAAGTTTGCATCGTATTTTAGATTGCCCAAAATTTTTGCACTGTAGTTAACATGTCTTATTGCATAATAGCTGTTAGATTGGGCATATGCAGTATTTTGGTATTTTTTTTCAAGGTTTGTCGTCTGCAAATCCAATACATTTACATTTGCGTTAAAAAATTGTATTGACGCATTGTCAACTACACACTGCCTAAGTCTTTCAAGAGTTTCTTTTATTTTGACAAGGTCATTTACATAATCTGACGTTTTTTCCTTTTTTATTATTACATCTAAAAACAGCGGGTCATCCAAAGGCGCATCCAATAAAAGCCCGTCTTTCAAGTCTTGCTCGCTGTATTGTTTTTTTGGGATTGTGTCGTCAGTTTCCCTTTTGTATTCAAAATCTTGCCCGATATTTGGCAAATTCCCGTAATAACCCTTGCCCTCAAGATTTACCTCGGTTTTTTTATCTCTTTTAAAAAAGCTTTTAATTTTATCTAAAAGACTTTCTTTTCTAACTTGGTTGTATGTGCCGTCAGGATTAATGAGAGTAGCGTTGTCTGCACAAAACGCGTTAGGTATGGTTGTGAAAATAAGTATAAAAATAATTAAGAATATCTTTTTCATACATAAATTATACTTTTTATTTTAAAAAAGACAAAATTTAAAAAGCGGCAATATGCCGCTTAAAAATTCTTTAATTAAACAGTTTTGAGTTATTCTTCAGTATTTTGATTGTTTTGAGCAACTTGTTCATTTTGCGCTGCTGCTTGATCAGCTTTTGAACGTCTTGTTTTGTTTACAGCCGCATCAACTATTGCACCAAAACCTGTACCTAATGCAACAAGCATTGCTGTGATTAATGCATGTAAGCCGAAATATTTACCCTTTCCTCCTAAAAAATTTGATACTAACTCTACATTTTCTTTTTTAAACGCGCCTGCAAATACATCCTTTGTGAACATAATTGCAGGTAAGGCTACTGCTCCAATTTTTTGCCACCGCTGAATTTGCTGTATTGATTACCATTGTCTGTATAAGACGGTTTGTTTACTAATGACGATACGTTCATTTATATTTCTCCTTCACTTCATAGTTAATGATAGTAGTATAAAAACTAAAAAAAATATTTTATTGACAGTGTATTGTGCTTTATTATAAATATTGTTACAAAATTTAATAATGTTTCTTATTATATTTATTTTGAACATTTTGGATATCCGTTTTTAAGTATTCTTCAATACTTTCTGCGGCAATTTGTATGATTTTATCAAGTGTTTGAATTTCATCTTGCCTAAAGTTACCGAGGACAAAATTTTCAACGGGCATGTTTTCTACAAGCGGACCGATACCGACTTTTAGTCTGTCAAAGTCAGATGAACCCACGAGGTTTATTATGGATTTTAGACCGTTGTGCCCGCCATCAGAGCCGTTTTTTCTAAAGCGCAAAGTCCCCAGCTCAAGTGTAAAATCGTCGCAAATTACAATAAAATCTCGAACGCCGAGTTTGTAAAAGTTCATCAGCTCTACAACAGCGCGTCCTGATAAGTTCATGTAAGTTTTTGGTAAAAGATATAATACATCGCCCTTTTTGCCAAAAAATGATTGAAATTTTTCGCTTAGCGTAACATTATTTTTTTCAAGCAATTTATCGACCACCATAAAGCCTATGTTATGACGAGTTTTGGCATATTTTACTTCAGGATTGCCCAGTCCTATTACAGCTTTCATTTTTTACCTTTCTTTATATTCACCCGATAGAGTGTACTTTTTACTAATTAAAAAAAAGAGTTTTAGGGTTATCTGTAAAATATCATATTAGACGGAGTTGAATTATGTCAATGAAAAATAAACCTATAGTAAATGAAAAAAGTTCACAAAAAGTGGCAAAATTTCTTGAAGAAAACAAACTTCACAAGAAAGATTTTGCACAAATGATTGGTGTTACTCTCTCTTATGTTTACAATTTAATTGACGAAACAATACCGTTTTCATCTCGCGCGACAACTCTTGAGCGCATTGCAACCGTTATGGATATCAGGCCGGAGGATTTTATTGAATATCAAATCCCCCAAGACCCGCCGGTGTATAATGAAAACCTTGAGTTTTTAAAAGACACGATTAAACATAATAACCTCTCAACGGTTGAGTTTTTAAAAATGTTTGAGAGAAAAAAGCGCCTTAATCTTGTAGATATTTTAAGAGGCGCAAAACCTCTGCAGATTGATTTTTTGGAGTTAAAAAATATATCGGACGCGCTTAATATGTCCGATGAGGAGCTTTATGAACTGTGGCACAGAAGGGTTTTAGAGTTTTTAAAAGACGGCGGATTTAATATTGATAAAAACAAGAAGCTGATTGATTCCATGTTTGACGGCGCAAAGAAATATATAAAATCTCAAAAGTAACTTTGTAAATTTTTTTGTTATGTGTTTGTTACATTCTTGACTTCGCGGTGACTTTTCAAATAAGATTCTAAGTGTAAGAACTAAAGAGGTAATATGAAAAGTTCAACCTTAAACAGAGCGGGTTTATCGCGTGAAAATATGTCGGCTCTTGAAAGTTCAAGGTCGTTTGATTTGGACAAGAGTGAATATTCCCGTTATTTGAAACCTTCCCCTGCAAAAACTTCGGAGCTTGATGTTCTCTGGAGGAGCGTAGGTAAAACAAACACGGATACGAGAGTAACAAAACAAAAACCTCCGGGAGTTTATTTGTTAATCGGTTTTATCTGCGGCGCTGTTTTTATGAGTGTAATCTTTACAATAGCAGGTTTGTCAAACCTCGCAAGTAACAGCAAGACAGAGGAGATAATTGTCCAACAGGCGCCAAAGGCAAATGTTGCTGTTATCGGCCCCGATTCGGAGCCTGTAACTGCGGCGGTTTCTACCGTAACGGAGGAAAAATACGAAGTAAAAAGCGGTGATACTATAGACGGCATTGTTTATAGATTTTACGGAAAGTATGATACTAAAAAAATCGATGAAATTTTAAAACTTAACAATATCATAGATCCGTCCTCATTGCAGATTGGACAGGTAATTTTAATACCTTTGGAAACACAAAGATAAGCATGGCTTTTAAATTTATGTAACAAAATTGACTCAAGGTTTTGTCATGTAGTCCTTTTTGTGTGATTATGGTTAAGGTTTATTAAAGCAGAGAGTGAATTAATGATTAGTCGATTACTTTTAGTATTAGCAACAATGTTTCTTATTCCCCAAAGTGTTTTTGCACTTAGCGTGAGCGATTGCGTGGATAAGTATTTTGCACCCTTTTCAGATGCATTTTCGGGAGCAATTTTTACCTCGGTTACAATTGCGGGCACGAAAGTGCCGGTTATAATTCTGTTTTTGATTTTATCAAGCATATTCTACACAATTTATTTAAGATTAATAGGCATATGGGGTTTTAAGCACTCTTTAAAACAGCTTTTCGGAAAATATCATAAAGAACATGACAATGATCGCGATGGCGAAGTAAGCTCTATGGGCGCTTTTGCAACCGCTTTATCAGGCACGGTAGGACTCGGGAATATTGCGGGCGTTGCAATAGCAATATCTATAGGCGGCCCCGGAGCTATGTTTTGGATGATATTCGGCGCACTTTGCGGCATGGCTTCAAAATTTTTGGAGTGCACACTTGCCGTTAAATACAGAAGGTTTAATGCGGACGGCTCGGTATCGGGCGGACCTATGTTCTACATTGCGCACGGTCTTACAAGAAAGGGTTTGAGATGGCTCGGGCAGCCGCTTGCACTTATTTTTGCGCTAATGTGCGTTCCGGGTGCTCTCGGCGGCGGAAATATGCTGCAAATAAACCAGGCAACACAGCAGGTAATAAATATTACAGGCGGAGAGAGCAGCTTTTTTGCGGCTCACAGCTGGGTATTCGGCTTAATCGTTGCAATTATCGTAGGTTTGATAATCGTTGGCGGTATTAAATCCATAGCCAACGTAACTTCAAAAATCGTTCCCATTATGTGTGGTCTGTATTTGTTTGCCGCTGCGGCAATTATCCTTATGAATTTTCAACACATCCCGCATGCGATATATGTAATAGTAAAAGAGGCCTTTATGCCGCAATCTGTTGTCGGCGGCGTTATAGGCACGATTATAATAGGTTTCAGACGCTCGGTACAATCTAACGAAGCGGGCTCCGGCTCTGCGCCGATTGCATACGCTGCTGTTAAAACAAATGAACCCATTTCACAAGGTTTTGTTTCATTGATGGAGCCGTTTTTGGATACGGTTATTATATGTTCTCTGACTGCGTTTGTAATTATTGTAACGGGCGAATATCTGAACTATCGCGAAGGTATAACAGGCGTAGAGCTTACTTCTGCGGCTTTTGGCGGAACAATTTCGTTCTTCCCCTATGTGCTTGCGGTAGTCATAATACTTTTTGCAATTTCCACTATTATAAGCTGGGCATATTACGGTCAGAAAGCCTGGAGCTACCTTTTTGGAGAAGGTTTTAAACGTACAAAAGTTTACCAGATAATGTTTTGTATATTTATCGTAATCGGCTCTTGCATGAATCTTCAAAGTGTTATTGACTTTACGGACGCTACAATGCTTGCGATGGCTGCACCCAACCTTATTGCAATATTCATTCTCTTACCCGAAATTAAACAAGATTTGATTGCCTATTGCAAAAAATATAAATTAATAAATCCGCTGAACAGAGTCTGGTTTAAAGATGAAAAATCTCTTTAGGACGTATGCGGATGCGATTTCGGATAAAAAGGCAAGTCTGAATTTTCGCTCGCTGAGTGCTCTTGAGATTGAAGGTAAATATGTAATACAAAACAACAGAAGGCTTTTAAACCTTTCATCCAATGACTATCTTGGAATCAGCACTTATAAGGATGTCGGGCAGGAATTTTTAAAAAATTACGATAAACCGCTCAGCGTGCCCTCTGCAAGGCTTCTATGCGCAAATACGACTTCGTATGAGAAACTTGAAGTGCTATTGAGCCAAAAATTTAAAAAGGAAGCCGCACTTTTGTTTAACAGCGGCTATCACGCAAATGTCGGCATATATAGTGCCCTTGCCAAAAAGGGCGATGTTGTGTTTTGCGATAAGTTAAACCATGCGAGTATAATTGACGGGATACGCCTTGGCGGCGCGGATTTAATACCTTTTAAACACGCTAATTATGAAGATTTAGAGTCAAAACTTATCAGATATTCCAAAAAATACGCAAATGTAATTATCTCAACAGAAGCGCTATTTTCTATGGACGGCGACTTTTGCGACATAAAAAAGCTTGTTGAATTAAAAGAAAAATACGGCGCAATTTTGATTGTTGACGAGGCACACTCTTTTGGGGTGTATGGCGGTGGGTTGGGCTTTTGTGCGCAAGAAGGTATGCTTGACAAGGTCGATTTAATTATGGCGACTTTTGGTAAGGCAGTAGGGTCTTATGGGGCGTTTTGCGTAGGATGTAAGGTTTTAATTGATTATTTGATAAACTTTTCACGCTCTTTTATTTTCTCGACTGTTTTTCCTCAAATAAGCGCGGAGTTTGCATATTTTGTTTTGCAAAATTATATTTTTTCTTCCGATAAATTTCAAAACAAATTATTGAAATTGACGGATATTGTACATAAAAGGCTTTGCGGGCTTAATATTTTAGGGTCAAGTTACATTGTTCCTGTTGTTCTCGGTGAAAATCAAAAGGCGCTTGAGTTTTCTAAAACGCTTATGGATAAGGGCTTTTATTGTTTGCCGATAAGATATCCAACTGTTGCAAAAAATTCCGCTCGCTTGAGAATCTCGCTTAGTGCAGCTATTGAGCAGGCTGACTTGGAGCCTCTTTTTGCGCTTCTTTTGAACACAAAATAAAATATAAACATGGTGTAACAAGCAGTGTAATGCATACAGACGACGCCAGTCCGAAAATAATTGCAACAGCAAGGGACGAAAACATTGGGTCGCGTCCTATCCAAAGCGGGAGCATACCCCCTATTGTTGTTATTGCCGTTAAAAATATTGGTGTTATGCGGCTTCTTGCAGACTTTTGTATAACAAGGCGAAGATTTGAGTTGTTTTTATTTTTTCTTTCTTTTTCAATTGTATCAAGCAGTACAACGGCGTTGTTTGTTGCAATTCCGACAAGGCACACATATGCCAAAAAAGTCATAAAGCCAAAATCGCTTTTTGTTATTAAAAGCCCTATGTTTGCGCCGCTCAGTGCCATAGCGGAGCTTATAAGTACAATAACGGGAATTTTATAAGAGTTAAAATAACCTATCAAAAGCAAAAGTATAATGCTAAATGCTGTGGGAATTTTTTGTGCGACAGATTTATTTCCTTTTTTGGAATTTTCTACACTTCCGCCTTCTTCATATCCCCAGCCGAGAGGAAAATCAATCGAGTTCAGATAGGGCTTAATTGTCTGTATTACTTTTTGAGCGGTTGTTTCTTTTTTATCTGTCCAGCCTTGCACGGTTACCGTTAGAAAACCGTTTCGCCTTATTATACAGGGGTATTCAAATGCAAGAGAAAGCGTTGCAAACTGTGACAGCGGCAGGGTTTTTTCCCACAGAGGGGTGTAAATGCCTATTGAGTCGATTATATTTACATTGTCCCAAGATTGTGAATTCAGCCTGTAAACTATAGGAATTGAAGTTGTGTCACGCCAGTAGCTTGACACGGTAAAACCGCTCAGTCCCGCCTGCAGGCTCTGTGCCGCCATCTGATTTGTTATTCCGTACCTTGAGGCGCTCTGCTCGTCAATGTCAATTTTTATTTTCGGGATTTTTGCTCCCCAGTCGTCTTTTACAAGTATTACCCCTTTTATTTCCCTGAGTTCTTTTTGGATATCGCGTACAATTTCAAAAAGTTCGTTCTCATCGTTTCCAAAAACTCTTATCTCGACAGGGGCATCATAAGGCGGTCCGAGGGGGATTTTTCTTACAATAGTATTTGAATCGGCAAAGGTTTTTGAGCAGTAGTTTTGCACATCTTCGACAATTTTATCCATATTTTTGTAAGTTTTTGTGTTTGCAAGTATCATTGCATAATTGCTCTTAATAGGCTTAGGGCTTGCGGATAAGACATAGCGCGGGGCGGAGGTGCCTATGTAGCTTGAGTAGTTTTTAACCTCTTTCAAACTTTTTAAATACTCTCCCGCCTTTTGTGTCACTTTTTTTGTTACCTCAATGTCCGTGCCCTCGGGCAGGTTAAATTCTATTTCAAACATTGCTCTGTCGGAGTCGGGGAAAAATATTTTGGGAACAAACGAAAATAATACAAAAGAGAATAAAACAAAAACGCCTGCAAAAAAGACTGTATATTTCGGGTTTTGCAGGGCTTTTTTTATGTATTTTGCAGTATATTTCGAGATATTTAGGGCATTTTGAGGTGTTTTTATCCCGTCTTTAGCGAATATTTCTATTAAATACGGTAAAAATGTTATTGATAAAAACCACGATATTAAAAGAGTACAGGCTACAACTTTAAAAAGACTTGAGGTGTATTCGCTCACGGTTGAGTTTGCAAGATATATGGGTAAAAACGCGCAGGAAGTTGTGAGAGTTGATATTAAAAGCGGCATTTGGAACTTTTCGCAAACCCGTATTGCCGTGTCTTTAATGTTTTTGGCGCCGGATTTGATTTTTTTTAAAATACCCTCAGATATTACAATGGAGTTGTCAACGAGTATTCCAAGTGCTATTATGAGCGCGCTCAGAGAGATTTTATCCAGCCATATTTTTAAATTTCCCATTACAAAAAACGTCCCGAGAATGGTAACGGGAATTATAAGCCCTACAATAAGCCCTGTTTTTATTCCCAAAATTATTAATATCATTACAATAACTATAAGTACGCTCTGAATAAGGCTTGTGGTAAATTTATCCGTTAAATATTTGACATATTCGGGTTGAAATGCCGCATATTCAATGTTTATACCAACAGGCATGTAGCTTTTTAATTCGTTAACTTTGTTTTTTACCGCTTTCCCGAAGTTTAATATATTGCCGTTTTCCTTCATTGAAAGGGCTATAATAAGCGCTTTTTGTCCGTTAAATTGCATTATTGTGTCGGGCGGGTCTTTAAATGTTTTTTTAACAGTCAGAATGTCGCCTAATTTTACCGCTTCCTCTTTTTTTCCGTAAGTTATTATCGTGTTTTTAATGTTTTCGACATCAGTGTAGTTGTCGTCGCTTTGTACAAGAATATACCTGTCGCCGATGAGGATTTTGCCGCTCTGGGTGATAATATTTGTTTTGGAGAGTATATTTTGAAGTTCATCGGGACTTAAGCTGTACTTTGCAAGTCTTGAGTTGTCATAGTAAAGATAAACGGTTTCCTGTGCTTCGCCGAGTATTTCAACTTTTGATGTGTCATCAAGCTTCAGCAGTTCTTCTTTTATTGTGTCTGCGTAGTCTTTTATCTCTATGTAGCTGAAGTCTTTACCCGTTATAGCAAGTATTATGCCGAAAACATCGCCGAATTCGTCATCAACCTGCACTGCCGTGCCTTTTGGGAGCTGCGACTGTATATTTGCAATTTTTCTTCTGAGTTTGTCCCAGATTGGCTGAAGTTCTTTGTAGTTTTCATAAACATCAACATAGACAACACTTTTGCCTTCGTATGATTTGCTTCTTATGTCCTCGACTTCACTCACCTGCTCAACCGCGGATTTTATTTCATCGGTCAGGTATTTATCCGTCTGTCTTGAATCCGCGCCGTTAAAGATACCTGTTACCACCGCAGTCCTTATTTTAAAGCCGGGGTCTTCGTTTCTGGGCGTTGTAATGTAATAGGATATTCCGCCAAAGATGATAATTGTTATAAGAGTTAAAAGAAGGAATTTTTTTTCAAGGAAAAATTTTGTTAAATGCATTAATATTTTACCCTCTGTCCTTCCTGTACCTCGCTAACACCCCTTGTAACGAGGTAATCTCCGTCATTTAAGCCGCTCTTTATTACAACACTGTTTCCGTTCAGCTCTCCCGTTTCAACAAAATTCTTTTTTATTATGCCATAGTTGTTGTTTCTTTTGATTATTGTATAGACAATACTTCTGCCGCCTTCTTTTATTATTGAATTTATCGGGATGAGCATTGTGTCTTTTTCGTTTTTGTTTATTTCAAAGTTTGCGCTTGCGCTCATTCCGTCTTTTAACTCGGTCGTCTGGTTAAATATTTTTAATTTAACTCTGTATGAAAGCTGCTCCAGACTTGTTTGGCTTATTTCTTTTACCTGTGCATCAAAAATTTTATCTTTAATCGCATCAACTTTTACCTTTGCACTGTCTGTACATTTAATTTTATTGATGTAGTTTTGAGATACAAATATGTAGGCTTCTACGTCTTTAATCCCCTGAAACTGTACAACGGGCGCGCCGGGGTTTAAATATTGCTGCTCCGATGCGGCTTTTGAGAGGATTATTCCGTCTGAGGGTGCGTAAATCCATCTGTATCCGGAGCGATGAACCATGTAGTTGAGCTTTTCGCGTGCGATTTGAATTTGATAGTTTGCGGACTCCATTTTTGTTTTGGCGTTATCCGTGTCATTGTCTGAAATTCCGCCTGCCGCATGGAGTTTTTTTATTCTGTCATAGTAGCTTTTTGCATTTTGATATTGAATAACGGCGTCAGATAGTGCATATTGCGCCTCCTGCACCTGAATATGATAAAGCGGGGCATCAAGTTCTGCTATTATTTGCCCTTTTGATACGGTTTGACCTTCGCTTACATAGATTTTTTTGAGTGTTCCTTCTATTTGAAAACTTAAATCAGTGAGCGAGCTTGATTTTAGATATCCGAAAAACACTTTGTCCGAGGCATTTGAGCCGCTTTTTACTATAATATACTCAACAGGTCTTATTATCTCCTGTGATTTATTTATCGCGCAAGATGTACCTGTAATTGCAAATATGGCGGAAATTGTGATTAAAAATAATTTTTTCATCACAAAATAATATTATACTTTTGTTTTGTATTTTATTGCCCGATAAGCTATATTAAGGCTATGCACGCGGGTGGGTCGAATTGTAGACGGATTTCAGGCGGGCGCTTGATACGTGGGTGTATATCTGGGTGTTTGATATGCTGGCATGCCCCAAAAGTTCCTGAACAATCCTCAGGTCGGCGCCGTTTTCAAGCAGTCTTGTTGCAAAACTGTGCCTGAACATGTGCGGAGTTATTTTTTTGGGGAGTTCTATTTTTTCCACAACTTCATTCAGTGCTTTTCTTATACTTTGGTTTTGCAGTCTGAAACCGTTGTAGTTTATAAAAAGCGGAGAATTCGGCAATTTTTTTGCTTTGCAAATCAAATCAGATACGTTGTTTATGTAGTTTTCAAGGTTTTCTTTTGTTTTGTCGGGGATTAGTACAATGCGCTCTTTTGAACCTTTGCCCAGAACCCTTATTTCATTTTGCTGCAGGTTAAGGTTTTCATAGTTAAGGTTTGAAAGCTCGCTGATACGCATTCCCGACACCCATAAAAGTTCAAAAATGACCCTGTTTCTGTATCCTGCAGGAGTTTCAATTTTTACATTTCTTAATATATTTTCAACTTCATCTTCGCTCATAAAATCCGGAAGTGATTTCGGGCGTTTTGGCGCTACAAGGGCATCAGCGGGGTTTGTTTCTATAATTTCTTCCTGAAATAAAAATTTGTAAAAAGCGCGAATTGAGGCGATTTTCCTTGCTATCGTAGTTTTTGTATAGTTGATTTTTTGTATAAAATAGAGATATTCGCTGAATTTTTTAGAGTTAATTTCATCGACATCTAAGTTATCAGCCCAGATGAGAAAAGTGTATACATCTGCGCTGTAGGCTCTTATTGTATGATTGGAAAAGTTTTTTTCGCTCTTTAAATAAATTTTAAACTCCTCCAGATATTTTTTTGAGCTGTCAGATACTCCCATAAAAATTACCCTCTCAAACAATTATACAACTTTTTTGAAAAAATAATATAAATCCAGTATTTAAAATTTTTGAAAATAATATTATTCTTAGTGTATATTTATCCCCGTTTTTGTTATATCATTTAGACATTAACCCAAAAAAAGGCGCTTTAAATTGCAAAATAATTTTGATAGTTTGGATAATTTGGATATACAGGTGCGCAAATCCTCGGTTGTTCAAGAACGAGCGGGACTTGTCGCGGTTTATATGTATAAACAATTTCTTGATTTTCAGCAGTCAAGCCAGCTTACACAGGAAATGTTTATAAAAATGATTGACACAATGCAGTCTGTTGTTGAGTATTTAAAGCAGTCTTTTAAAATAAGAAACATCCCCACACAAAATGTGTACTATGAGATAGACAACTCGCAAACCCTTGCATATGTTAATATTCTCTGGCACAAGATTACTTTTACTTCGCGCTTCAATATATCTCCAAAGGCTCTGCCGCAGGAGGGGCGCGCTCCGCTGTTTTGCGGGCGTATATTTGCGCTGAACGGGAATTACAATGCGATAATGAAAGGTGCGGACGACTACGAGTCGCAAATGAAGGCGCTTTTGGATAATGAAATTGCCTCTCTTTATGTGCCCGCGGAAAAAACGCAAAATTCTATTATGACAATAAGACACAAGGATAATCAGGAATTTTTAATAAGCCCGATTGACGCTTCAAGAGAGTTTTTATTAAAAGTAATCGAGCTTGTCTGTGCGGGCGGTCAGTTCCACGAACAGGGTACAAAAAAGCTGTTTTAAATAAAAAGCCCTCGTAAGAGGGCTGTTTTCTAGTTTTGTGCGGAGGATAAAAGTAAGATCTTTTTCATAAAGTTTTGGAGTAATGTCATCTTAGAATTTTCAACACTTTTTACAAGCTCTCTCAATTCACCTTCAAGTTCGGCGCTTCTCGGGTTGTATTCGCACAAATCAGGATTATATTCGCCGTAGTTTTGATATTCGTTCATAAAACTTCACCTTTCTGCGCTATATTAACCAAATCCTTGTAATTTTTACTTCGGCACAATTTGAATAAAACTTTAGAGTTTGTATATTTATGTTAAAATTTTTTTATGAAGATTGAATGTAAAAATTTAAAAGACACCCGAAAACTCGCACATGCCTTTGCAAAAAATCTGCCCGAAAGCGGCTGTTTTGTGTCGCTATATGGTGACATAGGCGCGGGCAAAACGGCTTTTGTGAGGTATGTGCTGAAAGAAATGGGCGTTAAAGAAAAAATAACCAGCCCGAGCTTTGTAATTTTAAACGAATATTTGGGATATAAAATGCCTGTTTACCATTTTGATTTGTACCGACTTGAAAAAGAGGGGCTTAAAACAATAATGGAGGAGCTTTTGGACTATTCTCACAGAAATGTTTTAACTTTTGTCGAGTGGGCAAATTTCGGCGAAGATGCGCTAAGCTATGACAGAATGGACATAAAAATATCTTACCCTAAGGACGTAGACTACAGCGAAGAAGGCGATGTAAGGTATTTTGAACTGGATGCACGGGGAGAAAATAATCTTGTTTTTCTAAATAACATTAAAAAAGACTTTGAGGCTGCAAAATGAAGATATTATGCTTTGATACATCTCTTGATAAAACGTACATAGCTCTGGGGTTTGACGGGTTTTTTGAACAAATTCAAATAAATTCGGACGAGAAAAACTATCACAGCGCCTACCTTTTGCCAAAAATTAAAGAAATCCTGAAAAGAGCAAAAATCACCCCCAAAGACGTAAATGCAATAGTTACAAACTGTGGCCCCGGAAGCTTTACGGGTATTCGGGCGGCTTTAAGTGTAGCAAAAGTCATGGCACTTGAGCTTGATTTGCCCGTTGTGAGATTAAACTCATGCGAGATATTAAAAAATGCCGCTTTAAAACACGGTGTAAAAACCCCCTGTGTTGTGCTTGATGCAAGGCGGGGAATGTATTATTTTTATGACGGCAGCGAAATAAAACTTGTTTTAAAAGATAATTTGGCGGATTTAATCCGTGATTATGATGTTGTATGCGATTCAAACGTATATAAAGACTTTTCCTGCCATGATGGGGCAAGGTTTATTAATTATGAAGATCAAAACTACCCCCTGGCAGAGGTGATGTACAATCTGGGTTTAGAAAAAATAAACAGCTCAAAAGACATTGTATGCGATTTCTCGCACACAAAGTTGAAGGCTAACTACATTCAGACTCCGCCTGTTTTTACAAAAGGCTAGCCGACAATATCAAGAGTTTCGCCGTTTTGCGACATATCCCTTTTGTAGTCCTGAGCTTCGCTCAGAAGTGCTTCTGCTTGTCTTGCAACGTTTAAATCGGCGTCTGACAAATCAGTAACCGGCGCAAGTGCCGCTCTTTTGATTTGTTTAGCTTGAGAAATTGTTTCGTCAGGATTTTCTCTGTTTAGCGACGGAATTCTGATATTAACATGTCCGCCAATGGGGATTCCTTGGGGGGAGTATTCAATGACAATCGGTCCGCCAAGTGAACCCGCAGCATTTTTGTGCGCTGCTTCATGAGCGTAAATCCTGCTGTAGTTTTCCTTTTTTAAGTTCTCGATTTTCTTTTCTTGACTTCTTTGTCCCAGAAATGCGTAATTTTTAACGTCAATCATATCTTACCGCTTGTCCTCCAACTACTATAATTATAGCACATTTTTTCGTTTTTCAACAGGGGTCATGGTAAATATTCTTTAACAATTATTCCGTTTGCGCTGATTTCAATAGGTATTTGCTCTTTTGAGATAAGGCTTACTTCGCCGTTATCCGTGTTAAGTCCCCAAAAACCGAGAAAAATTTGTTTTTTATCTTTATCCCAGGCAAAGGCTTCCGCCACAACAACATTTGGATTTTCTTTGCTGAAGCCCAGCGGTCTTATATCCCATCTGTAAAGATTAAGTGCAACTCCGGAGTTTTCGGTATAATAATTTTTAATTGTTTCGTTTAATATATCATATTTTACCGCGCTCCATTTTGTTTCATCGCCCTTCATATAATAAACCCAGACGTAATTTCTGAATATTCCTTCAATGCTTGAGCCTACTTTTTCCTTTACAAGGAGCATATCGGATTTTTTTGAAAAGTCTACGATGGTGAGCGTTGTATACAGATTTTTTCTAAATTCCTTTGTACCGCTTGAGATTGCGGGAATGTGCGGAGTGTTTTGCACTGTTGTATTAAGCACTCTTTGCATACGGGTCAAGCCGCTGTTGAGTTTTTGCACGTATATTTCGCTTGATACCATATCATACGGCGCGCTGTAGTAATATTCGCCGTAAGCCATGTATTTAAAATCGGGCGAAACCACCCCCTGACTCCTTAATTCCGTTTTATTTTTAATTTGCGAAATGTCTGTTTCGTTTTCGCCGGGGCTTACGTTATATTTTGCAAATTTTTTCGGCGGGGGCTGTTTCGGTTTAAAGTCCTTGTCTTGAGGTGCTTGATATGAAAATGTTTCTCTGTCTTCAAGATTAACGTTTTTTGCTTTTTCGTGCCATTCTTCCCATGTCTGCACCATAGGCTCGTTTTTCTGTTTGATTTTCAGTGAAAACGGGTTGTTAAAAAATTCAAGTGCATATGCGCACTCTGCTATTGAAAACAGGAAAATTAAAAGTGCAAAAAGAGATTTTTTCATTATTACACAAGACCTTCTTTAAGTGCGGTTACAGCCGCTTTTGTCCTGTCCGTAAGATAGAGTTTTTGTAAAATACTGTGTACATGGGCTTTTGTTGTAGACAGCGATACAACAAGCTTTTGGGCTATTTCCTGATTTGAAAGACCGTCTACAATTAAAGAAAGCACTTCAAGCTCTTTTTTTGTGAGCCCGTATTTGTTGTTCGTATTTTTTGTTTTATCCTGAGAGTTTTCTTTTTGCTCGTTTATGCCGCTCAGTACAATTCGCGCAATCTGCGGGTCGAGCCAGCCTGCTTTTTGATTTACCGCTTCAATTGCGTTTTTGAGAGTTTTTTCATCCGAGCCTTTCATAATATATCCGTCGGCACCGGCTCTCAGTGCGGCAAAAATATCCTCGCTGTTATCCCTCGATGTAAACATAAGAACGGACGAGTCCGGTGCTGCCTCTTTAATTTTTCTTGTTGCTTCAATGCCGTCAATTTTTGGCAGTCCGATGTCCATTAAAATTACGTCGGGTTTCAGTTTTAAGGCGAGATTAACTCCCTCCTGTCCGTCCTGCGCCTGTCCCGCAAGTTCAAAGTTTTCCGTATTTTCTACGATAATTGCAATGCCCATCCTTGCAACCATGTGATCTTCAACTATCAGAATTTTAATTTTGTTATCGCTCATAGTAATACCTTGCTTTCAATAGCTGCGTTTTTGAGGCAAAAAGTGAACTTTGAGCCTTTGTTTAATTTGCTCTCAACCCAGATTGTGCCGTTGTGCGCCTCAACTATCCTTCTTGACAGATAAAGCCCCAGACCCGTCGAGCAGGAGCGTTTTTTGCTTGTTCCCTGAGAAAATCTCTTAAAGAGTTTCTTTTGGTCTTCTTCATCAAGTCCGGCTCCGTTGTCCTCAACGCTTAAAATAAGGTCTTTGTCCGCTTTTTGGATAAAAACTTTTATTTTTGTATTTTCTCCGCCATGCTTTATGGCGTTGCCCAATAAATTTAAAATCACCCTTCTTATTTCGTTTTTGTCGGCATTTATTTCCATGCCTTCATTTTTGCATTCAATTTCTATACTGCTGTTGTTCTGTTTAAATAAAATATCAAGCTCTTTTACGCAGTCTTTTACAAGTTTGTATACGGGAAATCTTGTTTTACACAGGAATATTTTGCCCGCTTCGTATCTGTATACTTCAAGCAGCGCATTTGTTAAGCCGAGCATGTCCTCGTTGCTTTTTTTCATTGCTTCAAGCAGCTCTTTTTGTTTTTGCGTGGTTTCCCCAAGAGTTCCGTTTAAAATAAACTCAAGACCGCTTATCGCCGCAAGGAGCGGAGTTCTTAAATCGTGAGTAAGCGTTGCGATAAAGTCATCGCGCAGCCTTTCGTTTTCTCTCTGATAGGAAACATCCCTTAAAACTCCGACCACAAAAGAGTCCGAGCCGTTTTCTATCTTTGCAAGGCTTATTTCTACGGGTATTTTGATATCTTTTTCATAGTTTATCAGGCTAAAATCCCTTAAGAAAAGCGGTTCGTCCTGTTTTGCGGGGCTTTGGATTTTTTGATTTTTTTCGTTAATAATAAGCTCAAAGAAGTTTTTGTTTAAAAGATTTTTTTCTTCCAGCCCAAAGAGTTTGCATGCTGCCTGATTTAGCGAAACAAGCCTGTTATCTTTTTTAAAGGTTACAATCCCGTCCGCGCAGTTTGTAAATATGGCGTTTAACTTTTCCCTGCTCTCCCAGAGCTCTTTTGTTCGTTTTTGCACAAGGCTTTCAAGATTTTTTGAATACTCCTCAAGTTCGGAGTTTGCTTTTTTAAGCTGGATGATTTTTTCTCTGAGCGCCCTTTTTAAATTCGTCCGCTCTATTGCGTTTTTTATATTTAAAATTAAATCGTCGTTATTCCAGGGCTTTTCAACGTACTTAAATATCCCTACTTCATTTATCGCCTTTATTGCATTTTCCTTGTCGGCATAGCCCGTAAGAAGCATCTGGGTTGTTTCTGCCTGCAGCGGAAGCTCTTTTGCTTTTGAGAGAAATTCAATTCCGTCCATTTCGGGCATGATGAAATCTGAAATTATAAGTTCGCACGGATTATCCTTGAGATATTCAAGGGCATCTTTCGGGTTGTTAAAAGTCGCAGTATCCCTTAACCCTTCAAGCTTTAAAAGGGTTGAGAGAGTTTTTGTAACCATTACCTCGTCGTCTACAAGTACAATTTTCCCGTTAGTATCCATATTTACAGGATAATTTATTTACGGGCATATGACAAATATTTAACAAAAATACAAATTTCGTAACAAAATAGCAAATTTTGCATTTTATGAGTTTTGTAGAGCCGAAGATGAGAATAAATTTATAAAATTACTTTACAAATACTTGTTTTAAGAGCATAGAGTGTGAAATAATTCTTACAGGTAAAAATGAACCTTAAAGTAAAAAAAGTGAATACGGGAATAGTTTACAGTGACCGTGGATTATGCAGAGAAAACGACGGGTCGGGTTTTTATCCCCAAAATAACAAAGGCTCTGATGTTTCTTTTAAGGGTTCGGATTTATTTTCAAAGCTTACCAGAGATACGGTAAGTTTCAGTGATTACGGCGCACGAAAATTAAAACTTGATGAAATATTCGGCGGTGAGTTTTCAAAAATGGAGAGTGATTTACTCGATACTTACCGCAAATTAAATGCAAAAAGCAGGCTTATAGTTGACGATGCGGGAAAAGTAACATTTGTTGACGACGGAATTTTACCAAAGCTTTTCAAAAGCGCGACATATCCCTTTAAAGATTTGTGGCTTGACCTTAGCAGCTGGATTTTAAGAGGGGCGGCTAAGGCAAAAAGTCTGCCCTCGCTTTCAAATTTTGCCCAAAATGTTCTAAATTCGCCCGTTCTTCAAAAAAGAGCGGACGTAAAAAAAGCGGAAGAACTCTTTTGTATTTTACAAGGTACAATGAGCGATATTGCAAAGGACGACAGAGCGCTTTCAAAATTGAAAACAGCGGGACTTGAAACGGCAGCTTCGGCTCTGGGTGCAAAGATGCCCGCCGATACTCCGGAGAATGTCTTAAATAACATAGTACATGCGACAAGCAGCGTTAAGGGGAACTATAAAACGGCTGATGAGCGCACCGTTAACCGTATTTGCACGGGTCTTGTAAGCTCCACCATGGCGGGTATAGATTTTTATAACATTTCAAGAATGCAAAACGATAATGACACTCTTGCAAGAAAATCTCAGAAAAAGCGCTTTAAACAAGAGTCGTCAAGAATTTTGATGAGTGCTGCCATGACTTTCCTTTCTCTCGGTACGCTTTCAAAATACGTAAATTCAAACAAATATGTTGCACTTGTTACGATTTCGGGCACCGCCCTTGTTTCGGAGATTTTATCAAGACTTTTAAATCACATGCCGCTTCATCCGCTCACTCCGGAGGAAGCCCGCGACTATGCTTATCATAAACCCAAAAACAAAGATAAAGATAAGAAAAATGACGCTCCCGCGCAAAATAAAAATGCCGCAGGAGAAAATATACTCGGCTCAATGCCGAGCGTATTCGGCGCATTTAGTGCGAAACCGAAAGAAAACTCTAAAGGTGTCGGCTTTGGTGCCGCAGAACATGAAGATAAAAACGGCGAAACACAGAGTGCTCTAAATTTAAAAAATGTCCTGAAGGTTGCAGGGGTGCTCTTTGGTACGAGTTTGGGCGTGTATTTCCTTCGCGGTCAAAATAAAAACTTCGATAGCTTCCTTGAATGCATAAAAGAAGGGCTTAACGATGCATACGGCATGATTACGAAAAAAGATTTTGAAGTCGAGTACGATAAAATAACAAAAATATTGGATAAAATCGACAATGAGTACAATATGCACCAATATGCGCAAAAGTTCAGAGATGCACTTTCGGATAGCGAAAAATATACAAGAAAAATCAAAAACATTGACGGAAAAGAAGTTGAGTTCGTTAAATTGGGTCAGGTCGATAAAAAAATCGCCGCTCCGGTCTTTAGGACGCTTACGTACCCTTTTGTCTTTGTTTCTAATGCAATAAATTTCCCCGTAAGAATACTAAAAGGCGTGCTTGGCAAGCAGCAGAACAAAGTCAGCCCGAATGTTACTCCCGAGGATTTAACAAGCCTTTACAAAGTGTTTGATAAAGCCTATAAAAAAGTCGAATCGGGCAAGATGACAAATGCCGAGCTTGAGGAATTTATAAAGAGAAAAGTCATTATGGGTGCCGAAAATAAAACCGGAAAATCGACCTATAAAAACTCATCCCTCGCTGCGATTTCAAGACCTCTTGTAACGCTCATTGCCAGCTATTTCTTTGTAAACGACTACAGGAATGAAGTGCTTATAACTTCTCATGGCGAGGATATAGAAGGTGCAAATACCGTTGCAAAAGAAAGAGTTATGCACAAGGTTTCTAATTTCTTCTTTAATTCACTGCTTATGAATTTGTTTAATACGGTATTTGAAAAGGCTTACCATGGAAGTCTTTTGGGTGCGGGACTCGTGGCTGCCGCAACAGAATTTACAAACGAAAATCTGATACGTAAGTCAATCGGAGTTCCGACAAGGAAGTTGACCCGCGACGAGATTATAGAACATGACAGACACAATCTTGAACGTAATGACTTCTGGGGCAAATATTTCCGTCTTATGTCCAAATTAACGGGTAAAAAGACAATTTCACAAAAAGTGCTGGATGAAGAAAAAAAGAAGCAGCAAAAGAGCGCTAAGGCTTAAAAATTATATTTTTTGTGTTAAAATAATTCCGATACAATACTAGTACGGAAGGACAACACATGAGCAAAGATAACCCGTCTCAATTGGAGAAAATGCTGCTTGACGGCGTTGAAAATAACACGCCTGAAAGTGTAAAACAGGATAAAATTTTTGATTATACCAACGAAAATAAATTTACTTTTACTCTTACGAAAGAATTAGTTGAAAAGCTGGAGCTTAAAAAATGGTTTGACTCCTATAAAAAAGAAGCAATGGTTTCAACCGCAGGTATCAGAGGGCCTCAAAACGTCTTGTATCCGCATGATACAAGGTTTCCTATTAATACAATAGGTATAACTCTTGCCACACTTGCAAAAGCTCTCGTGCTGAAAGAAAAATATCCGAACGACGAGCTTGTTAAGCTTGTGGGCTGCGAGGTAAGATATAATTCAAAAATTTATCTTGATATTATCGCGCGTATCCAGAGCGCACTCGGCATAAGAACGCTGACCCCGACCGAGCGCAGGACAATACCAATCTGGCTTGCTTCGTTTCTGGCTTTTAAGCTCGATTTGGTCGGCGCCGAATACATTACAAGCTCGCATGGCATAAGTGTTAAAAATGCGACAAAAGACTTAAATAATCAGGGTTCGCAGTTTTTGCCGGATGAGAGCATGGAGTTTGTTAATAAAATTGAGCAAATTTTAAAAACGGTTGATGAAAAAGGCGAGTATAAAATTCAATTCGAAGCTTCAAAAAACGATTTAATTGACGAAAAAACAATGCAAAAGCTGAATAATGGCATAGATTTGTATGTTGAATATTTAAAAAACGGCGTTGCTAATGATAAAAATATAGAACTTATCAAAAATTTTGATAAAAAAATCGTAATTGATGCGGTCGGCGGCGCGGCTTACAATACACTGAGCAAAATTCTGGAGCAGCTTGGCGTGCAAAAGAATTTTGACTGGCTGAATACGCAGGAGGATCCGTTCTTTCACTCTATCGGAAAAGACATAAAAGACGGAAAATTCTACGACTGGTCGCTTGATATTACGGTTGTTGCAAAGGATAAAAACAGCAGGGAGTATTTCCCCGTCATTGAAACGCTAAAATATGATGAAAAGCTGAAAAACTACCCGACAGACACAGTTTGCCTTGTGACCGATCCGGACCATGACAGACTGAGCGTTGTTCAGGTTGATGATATTAAAAATGAAAATGCCATAAAGGCAGCGGGTGTGGACACGGTAAGGCTTGATGATACGCGGGTTTTATGTGTTTTCAGCGCCAATCAGGCATTTTTGATGATTATGGATTTTTGGACTCAAATGCTGAAAGAAAACGGCAGTTTTGATGAGCACAAAAGGTTTATCATAAAAACAACGGCAAGTTCAAAAACCTGGGACGAGTGGGCAAAAAATAACAATATCGAGGTTATTAACACCCCTGTCGGGTTTAAAGAAATTGCAAACGCCGCCAAAAAGATTGAATATCAAATTGAACAGGGCGTAAAAGATATTAAAATAAAAGATATTTTCGGCAAAACCATCTCGCTTGGAAATTCGCCCAGAATGATTTTAGGCGGGGAGGAGTCAGGCGGCATGATTGTCGGTGCACAAGATATCATAAAGTCGCTAAACGGAAGATGTGCACTTGCTATGAGAGAAAAAAGCGCTACAGAGGCAATTATTATCACATCGGCGCTTGTTGCAAGTTTGGATGTTCCGCTGTGGAAGCACTTAGGGCGTGTGTATGATAAAAATAATATCATTGCAAAATTTGACGTAAGAGAGGATATTGCCTACTACAACGAGTCGGAGCCTAATATTGATAAGCTGAAAGAAGCAAAAAAAGCAGGCGAAGGGCTAAGGACTAAAAACGATTTATTTTTCCTTGCGCTTGCAATTGCAAAATATGAAAATAAAATCACTCTTGAAAATATAAAAGATATTTTATCTTCAGTGTTTAAAAATCTCGATTTTTCAAACCTGCTCGACGTAAAATTTGTCGGCGACGGCACTTATTTTGACTTTAGCGACAAGTTTGTTGAAATACGCCCCTCGGGAACGGATGCTAAGACAAAAGCCTACGCGGGCGGCGCAGACAGAGATGAACTCTTTGTATTTGCAAAAACTCTCGGAAACTACAGCGGCGAGTTGAGCAATGAATACAAAAAATATCTGAGCGAAGATTATGTTAACACGGTTAAGGAAAAATCGCTTAAAGTCTATGAAAAATTCGCAAGAGAAGATGAAGATAAAAGGGAGTTTAAAATTCCAAACTACAAAAATACGTTTTTGAAATAATATTAATATTAACGCCTCCATTTTGGAGGCGTTATTTTTTATAAAAGTTTTTCAATGTTTGATATGATTGAAGATTTTGGCATTAATCCTACCATAATCTCTTTTGCTTCGCCGTTTTTAAAGAGTAAGAGGCTCGGCAGACCGCTTATTTGATATTCTTTTGCGGTTTTGAGGTTTTCATCCGTGTTAATTTTTACAACTTTCAGTTTGCCTTCAAATTCCGAGGCAATTTCATCCAAAAGCGGACCCATTTTTCTGCACGGACCGCACCATGGTGCCCAGAAATCAACCAGTGTAAGACTTTCGCTTTTTAGAACTTCCGCTTCAAAAGTTGCATCGCTTATATCTTTGGCATTACTCATAATTTGTTTTCTCCTTTTTTACGTATTATAATCACAATTATAATTACATGCAAGTTGCCAAAATGGATATAGATAAAATTATAAATAACTTAGAGAAGGATAACAAAACAAATGTGGTCAAAAGGACCGAGTTTGTTGAATTTATGGAGCGCGCTGCCGATCCTTATATTGTTTTAATCTGCTGCATTTTAAGCCTCAGGACAAACGATAAAACAACTTATCCCGCCGCAATGCGCATGCTTGAGCTTGGAAGAACGCCGCAGGAGATTATGAAAGCCGATTTACAAAAACTCACCGATGCTATTTATCCTGTCGGTTTTTATAGGAACAAAGCACGGCAGATAATTGATTTATCAAGAGAAATTGTTGAAAAATATAACTCGAAGGTCCCTGATACCATAGATGAACTTGTTAAACTTAAAGGGGTGGGAAGAAAAACCGCAAATCTTGTTTTGACAAAAGGTTTTAATAAGCCTGCAATATGTGTTGATGTTCATGTTCACAGGATTTGCAACCGTCTGGGGTATGTAAAAACAAAAAATCCCGACGAAACGGAATTTGCACTGAGGGATAAATTGCCGAAAAAATACTGGATTGATTTTAATACTCTGCTTGTTACCCACGGGCAAAACGTCTGCAAGCCCCAAAAACCTCTGTGCGAGATATGCTCGATTGGTGATTTTTGCAAAAAAATAATAAAATAAGAGGGCATAAGCCCCCTGTATTATTCTTTGTTGAGTTCTCTGTCCATAGCCTCAAGAGTACAGCTGCACTCGTCAAAAGCTTTTATTTTTTCTCTTAAGATACGAAATTTTTCTTCTTCTTCAAGTTGTTCTTCAACAAACCAATCCAAAAAGTTCATCGTTGCATAGTCATCGGTTTCTTTTGCAACTCTGTACAATTCGTTAATCTTTGCACTTACCGTTTTTTCATGTTCAATTGCATCATCCAATACATCAAGCGCGCTAATCCAGTCTGTGTCAGGCGCTTCAATTCTCTGATAAGTGATTTTCTTATCCCTTAAAAGCAGATAATCATAGATTTTTTGCGCATGTTCAAGCTCCTCTTTTGCCTGTTTTTTCATAAATTTTGCAAAGCCGTCCATATTTATTTCGCTAAAATATGTCGACATTGCAAGATACAGATATGCACTGTAAAATTCAATATTAATTTGCCTGTTTAAAAGGTCATTTGTTCTGTTATCCATATTTAGTTTTCTCCTTCAAATTTATTTTCCCAGAGTCCGTGTATATTGCAGTAGGCATATGCATCAAATTTCTTGTCGCATTTGCAGCTGAATTTTGCCTCGGGTTGTTCGTGCGGGTGCAGATATTTTCTCTTTACCCACCTGTGGTCTTTTGAAATTACCTCTATAAATTGAATATAGTGCTCATCTTCCATAGGGTGGGGTATTGAGCCTACTTTAATTATTTTTTCGTCACCGTTTTCTTCCAATACGGGTACGTGTTTTTCATTCATTGACTCTACCGTCTTTGGTGTGACAAGCTCCATGGGTTCATTGCAGCATACAAGCTCGCCCCCGCCAGAGAGCACTACCTCGACTATGTTTCCGCATACATTACACTTGAATATATCCAGTTTGTTTGTCATTTTGCTTATCCTTTCTTTTTTAAAAAAGATACGCAAAACGATTAAAAAAATAATTACCCTTAAGATTTACTCACCGCGATGTTTGTTATTATTTTCAAGTTTTAAAAGCTTTTTTGCATTTTCAATGGCTTCATCTTCGCTGTAGAAAACATTTTCCCTGCCTATCTGTGCGCAAATTCCAAGGTCATCCAGCTGTTTTAGGATTTTTGAATTTTTTATGACGAGATGAGGGGTTATGTCTTGCGATTTCAGTCTTGTGATAATGTCCTCAAGTGCAAAAACGGCGCTGATATCAAGGACATTTTCAGATTCATAGCATATTATAAGGTATTTTGTGCCGAGAATTTCTTCAAAATGTGAAATAATTTGTGTTGCGCTGCCAAAGAAAAACTCCCCGAAAATATGCACCGCTCTTATTTTATACCCTGCTTCACTCTGCAATTTTTTCTCAATTTCAATTGAGTGTTCATCCTCAATATCTCTGAATTTTACATTTGTACTGTCGGCGAGCTGTTTGGCAAAAATTAGCGCAGAGAGCACTATTCCCGTGCTTACCCCAAGTATCAAATCATAGAAAACGGTGAGGAAAAATACAATGAACATTACTATCAAATCTTGTTTCGGGGCGTATTTTACAACTTTTAAAAGTTTTGTATCAACTATATCCCACCCGACTTTAAAAAGTATGGCAGCAAGAGCGCTAAGCGGTATATTATTTGCAAAATCGTGGGCAAAAAGCACCACTAAAAGTAAAATCACGGCACAGGTCAGTGCGCAAAACCTTGTTCTGCCTCCGGCTTTTACGGCTGCAACGGAGCGCATGGTGGCGCCGGAGCCGGGGATTGCACCAAACAGCGAACACATTAAGTTTCCAAGCCCTTGCGAGAGGACCATTCTTTTTGTATTACCGTTTGTTTTGGTGAGCGAGTCGGTGACAAGGCTTGTCATAAGGCTTTCCGAGGTGCATACGATTGCAATTACAAGCGCGGGCACTAAAAGTGTCTTTATGTTTGAAAAATCCGCCCGTATAACGGAGGGGAGATTGGACGTAACCCCTTGAACTACAGGCAGGTCAAGATTGTATGCCATAGCCGCAATTGTGCTTATAATAAGGGCAAGTATTTGCGAAGGGATAATTTTTGAAATTTTTTTCGGTGTGCAAAAAATAATCGTCAGGGTTAAAATACCTGTTAAAAGTGCGTTTTCATTGACGTTTTGAAGCACGTAAGAGATACTTTCAAAGGCTGATATCGGGGTAGATGATGACTTTGTGCCCAGAAAAGGGTTTAGCTGCAAAATTATCAATATTACGCCCACGGCATTCATAAACCCTGAAATAACGGGATAGGGAATATATTTAACGATTTTTGTTAAACTTGTGCGCGAAATTATTATCTGGAACAGCCCCGCAAGGAAAATTACCGCAAAAAGCGAGTTGATATTGCCGCCTAAAACTGCAAGCGCAGAAGCGCAAACAATTGCCGCAGGACCCGTCGGACCTGACAGGAGAGGCTGATTACAGCCTAAGAGTCCGACCGTAAAGCACAGTATAATTGCGCCCCACAGACCGCTTGAGGCTCCGGTGCCTATTGCAACGCCGAATGCAAGCGCCTGAGGAAGGGCTATTACTGCACCTAAAGCTCCTCCCGTTAAATCTTTGCATATACTTTTTAATTTAATTTCACTTGACTTTATGTTCATAGTATAATGCAATTATACCAAAAAGTAATGGAGAAAATGACATGGCTAAAGAAATGTTTACGGGCGCACAGATTTTCCTTAAATCACTTGAAGCACAAGGTGTTACGGAAATTTTCGGTTATCCGGGCGGCGTCATTTTAAACATTTACGAAGCCTTATACAATCAGGATAAAATAAAACACTATCTTGTACGCCACGAGCAGGCGGCTATTCATGCCGCGGAAGGGTATGCAAGAGTATCGGGACGCCCCGGGGTGGCGCTTGTAACGTCGGGTCCGGGGGCAACAAATACCGTAACGGGTATTGCAAATGCCTATTATGACGGCTATCCGCTAGTTGTTTTTACGGGTCAGGTTTCAACGGAACAAATAGGAAATGATGCTTTTCAGGAGGCTGATATAATAGGTATTACGCGCTCGTGCTGCAAACACAACTATCTGGTGAAAGATGTTAAAGATTTAGCCAGAGTAATTAGGGAAGCGTTTTATATAGCAACAACGGGCAAACCGGGGCCTGTCGTGATTGATATGCCAAAAGATATCCTTGTAGCAAAAGCGCCTTTTGAGTACCCGAAAGAAGTAAAACTTGCAGGCTACAACCCGACATACAAAGGACACCCTTTGCAGATTTCAAAAGCCCTGAAATTAATAAGAGAGGCGCAAAGACCCGTTATAATCTCGGGCGGCGGTGTTTTGCAGGCGGGCGCGTCATACGAACTTACAAAACTGGCACAGCTTTTAGAAATTCCTGTTGCCCACACGCTTATGGGAAAGGGAACTTATCCCGAAAGCTCCTCACAAAGCCTCGGTATGCTGGGTATGCACGGAAACTACTGGGCAAATTATGCGGTTGTGCATGCCGATGTTATTATTGCGGTGGGCACTCGTTTTAATGACAGGATTACGGGCTGTCTGAAACGTTTTGCGCGTGATTCTCAGGTAATCCATATAGATATAGACCCCTGTTCAATTTCCAAAAATGTTAAGGTGGATATTCCTATTGTAGGGGATGCAAAAAATGTTTTAAAAGCAATGATTGAGGAGCTTACCTCAAAACCGATTGTGATAGACCACACAGTAAAAGAAAAATGGCTTAATCAAATTGATGAATGGAAGAAAAAGCGTGCAATTCCCGAGTGTCCGTCGGATAAATTAAGCGCAGTTAAAGTGATTAAGACAATTTATGAATATACAAAACCTTTTCATCCTATTGTTACAACAGAAGTCGGACAACATCAGATGTGGTGTGCACAGTTTTTCAAATTCGACGAGCCGCGCCATTTTATAACATCGGGCGGGCTCGGGACTATGGGATTTGGTTTTCCCGCTGCAATAGGGGCGGCAATTGCAAATAAAAATTCGCTCGTTTTAAATATTGCGGGCGACGGCTCTATCCAGATGAACATTCAGGAGCTTGCAACCTGTATGGATTACGGCTTGAAAGTCGTAAACTGTGTAATAAATAACGGATATCTGGGTATGGTGCGCCAGTGGCAGGAAAAGCTTTTTAATGAGCATTACAGCCAGACAAAAATATCGTCGCCCGACTTTGTTAAATTAGCGGAGGCATACGGTGCAAAGGGTATTAGAGTCGAGAAAGAACAGGATATTGTACCCGCGCTCAAAGAGGCGATGGAGTCAAATTGTTCCGTTTTTATAGACTTTGTTGTAGAAAGCTTTGAAATGGTTTACCCGTGGGTACTTGCAGGTCAGCCGCTGAACAAGGTGTTGCTTTCAAACGATCAAAAGGTTTGCTAGGAGAGAATATGAGCACATTACATACTTTATCTATACTTGTAACAAACGAAGCGGGCGTGCTTTCGCGCGTGGTTGACCTGTTTTCGGGGCGCGGTTATAACATTGAAAGCTTAACCGTTGCGCCTACGATTGACAGAAATTATTCAAGAATTACCATTACAACCGTTGCGACAAGCGAAGCTATAGAGCAGATTTGTAAACAGCTGCACAGATTGATACCTGTTTTAAAAGTTTCGGATTTATCGGTAAATGAAGCGATTGAGCGTGAGATTGTTATGGTAAAAATTCAGGTAAAAGACGAAGATGCGGATAAAATTTTGCGAATTGCAGAGGTCACGGGCGCAAAAGTTATTGATATAACGGATAAAAACTATACACTTCGCATGGTTGCGGACGAAAAGCAGATACAGGCATTAATAGAGCTTATAAAGCCCTATGGCTATAAAGATTTTGTCAGAAGCGGAAAAGTTGCAATAGCAAGGGGCTAGATAATCTTATTGTTTTCATCGACATGTACGACCTTCGGGGTAAAGGTTTGCTGTTCTTTTTCATCCAAAATTGCATAGGCAACTATTATCACCTTATCGCCCTTTTGTACTTTTCGTGCTGCGGCTCCGTTCAGGCATATTACTCCCGAGTTTTCTTCTCCCTCGATTACGTATGTGGAAAACCTTTCACCGTTGTTTATGTCTAAAATTTCAACTTTTTGATTTACTTTAATATTTGAAGCCCTAAGTAATGCTTTATCTATCGTAATAGAGCCGACGTATTCAAGATTTGCGTCGGTTACGGTTGCTCTGTGTATTTTTGCGTATAAAAATTCCATTAACATAGCCATATTATATAGCAAAAATAAAAATACAGACATAAAAAAAACTGACCCGAGAGAGCCAGTAAATTTTACCACATATTAGAGAGAGGAATTAGAGAGAAAACTTTGAAACCAGTTAAGCCATATCATCTTTACACTATGTACTATTCCCCCGATAATTTTCTTTATAACATTTTGTATAAAAAAGTTTACGTTTTGTTACATATAAAGTGTAAAAAATTACTTTCCTATACAAAAATTCATAAAAATATCGTTCAAAATGTCATCCGTGATTACCTCTCCGCTAATTTCGCCAAGGATTGTAACTGCAGCTTTCAGGTCAATGCTGATTAAGTCCTGCAGCTCGCCTGTTTTTGCGCCGTTCAGTGCATTTTCAAGAGCCTCAAGAGCTTTTTTAAGACAGTACTGATGTCTTTTATTTGTCAAAAATTCGCTCTGTGCCGGATTTACTCCAATGATTTCTTCGTAAATGGCATTTTTCAGTTTTTCGATACCTTCTTTTGTTTTGGAACTGGTTGAAATCTCACCGTCCTTTGAAATATTGCCGCTAAGGTCGCATTTTGTTCTTACTATAATTTTTTTCTTATCTTTTGCAAGGTCGAAAATTTTTCTGTCGGCTTCGCAAATTCCTGCCTGACCGTCATAGAGACAAAGGACAATGTCTGCTTCTTCTATTGCGGCTTTTGACTGTTCTATCCCTATTTTCTCCACCTTGTCGGGACTTTTTTCTCTGATGCCTGCAGTATCAATAAGAGTTGCGCTTATGCCGTTTATATCAAGCGTTTCGGTAATTGTATCACGTGTTGTACCTTCGATTTCCGTTACAATTGCGCGCTCGACATTTAAAAGCGCGTTAAAAAGAGATGATTTGCCTGCGTTCGGACGTCCCGCGACGGCTATTTTTATACCCTGTCTTAAAATATTGTGCATTTTTGCATTTTTTAAAATATCTTTTATTTCATCTGCTGCCGACAGGGTTTCTTTTATTATTTCCTCATAGTCCACTTCCGCAACATCCTGCGGAAAATCAAGCGAGGCGATAATTTTACCCAAAAGAGCACTGATTTTGGATTTTATTTCTTCGATTTTTGTTTTTAAAAGTCCGCAAAGGCTCCCCGCCGCACCGTGAGCAGTTGCTTGCGTTTTTGCGTTTATCAAATCCAGCACCGCTTCCGCCTGCGACAAATCCATTTTGTGGTTTAAAAATGCCCTTTTTGTAAATTCACCCCTTTGGGCAAGTCTTGCGCCCGAGTTTAAAAGTATCTCCAATATTTGATTTATCACGACAGGAGAGCCGTGTGTTTGAATTTCTGCGACGTTTTCGCCTGTGTAGCTGTTAGGGGCAACAAAAGGAAGTACAATTACCTCATCTATTTTTTTGCCGTTATCAACAATCCAGCCGTGGTTTATCATCTTCGGGGCAATGGTTTTTGTAAATATTTTTTGCACCATCTCGATGGCATTTTCGCCGCTGACCCTTATAATGCCTATTCCCCCTTTGCTCAAAGGGGTTGCTATGGCGCAAATTGTATCAAAAGTGTAATCCATATGTGAATAATATCATGTTTAAGGTAAAATTTAAATTGATAATCGTCAAATTGGCATGACAACATAGGAGAGAATATGGATTTTATAGGATTAACCCTTTCTTTTTTGCAGGCTCTGGCAAAAGTCGCAGGTAACTGGGGTTTGGCAATAATACTGTTAACAATAATTGTAAGAGGCTGCTTGTGGCCCTCAAGCATAAGCCAGCAGCGCTCTATGAGAAATATGCAGCTTTTGCAGCCAAAAATGAAAGCTATTCAGGACAGATATAAAAGCAATCCTCAGATGATGCAGCAGAAAATGATGGAGTTCTATAAAGAACATAAATTTAACCCGATGGCGGGTTGTCTGCCCCTGCTGCTGCAGCTTCCGATTTTTATTTTGCTCTACAGCGCCCTTATGAGCCCGCAATTTATACAGCAGGCCGGAGATGCGAGTTTTCTTTTTATAAAAAGACTTGATGCAACCATAAAATCAAGCGCGGGACAGTCTTTTGACGGAAAATTTGTTGTCGGTCCATACGATAGCTTTACGGCGGGCAAAACGGCAAAAGTTTATCTTGAAGATAAAGTTCTGGATAATGTAAAAATTGACAGACCCGCAAAAGCAATCAGTGTTCAGGGCGAAATAAAACCAAATCAAAACTTTGACCTTAAAATGTATCCCGACAGCCTGAAGCTTACATTTGCAGAGCTGAAGGCGATTAAAAAAGTTGAGGTTAATGTAATAGATAACCAAACAAAAGAAACGGAAACGATTACATTTACCCCGATGAATAATATACTTGCCGCAAATGTTCCCGTGGCGCAGGTTCAAAATGCCATTCATTATGACGTCATATTGCTTGTAGTCCTTTTTGCGCTTACCATGTGGGTTTCACAAAAAGTTATGATGCAGACACAAAAAGGTATTCAGCAGGATGCTACACAGCAGGCAATTCAAAAGTCTATGGGCACGTTTATGCCGCTTATGATTGGTTTAACTTTTATTTTCATCCCTATTCCCGCGGGTGTGCTTCTGTATCTTGTAACAAGTAATATTTTCCAAATAGTTCAAACTGTTATCATAAACAAGCAGCTTGATAAGGAGAATGCGCACAAAAACAGCGACACGCTTGCAGACGATGCAAAGGTAATCGAGGCAAAAGAAGTTAAATAGGAAAACAAATAATACAGCTTTTTTCGACCCGCAAATGCGGGTCTTTTTAATATTTCTTAACATTCTTTTTTAATGTGGCAATTTTTTTAATCAAAAAAACTTTATTAAGGAGTAAGGGAATTAAATTTAAAGGAAAAGCAAAATAATAAAGACTTTGGGATATCCTAAAGTACAAAAAGATATAATTTATTACTCTCTCTTAATATCCTCGTGTTTTAAATGTTTGCGATAACTGCAAACATTTTTTTTATGCGCAAAACTACACGATTGACCTGTTCAGTCTTTCGCTTCTTTTTGCACTGAGGATATTTCTAAGCTTCATAATTGCCTGTGCATGGAGCTGGCAGACACGGGATTCCGACACATTAATCGCCTCGCCGATTTCTTTAAGTGTCATATTTTCGTGGTAATACAAAATCAAAAGCATTCTTTCGCGGTCGGGGAGTTTTTTAAGAGCCGCTTCAAGTTCGCGTTTTGCATCTTTCTTTTCTATTTCTTCTTCGGGACGGGCGCCGTTTTTGTCCTCTATTGTATCGATAATTTCAACACTTTCTTCGCCGATACCTTTTTTATCATATATCGAGTCAACAGATGTATCGGAGGCTAAAATTTCGTCCACTTTTTCCTTTTCTATACCCATAACGTCTGCTATTTCTTTGCTTGTTGCCGCCCTTCCGAGTTCTTGTTTTAGTTTTTCCGCGGTCAGTTTTACGTCTTTTATTTTTTTTCTTATTGTCCTGGGGAGCCAGTCTGATGACCTTATCCTGTCTATAATTGCGCCTCTTATGCGCATAAGGGCGTATGTTTCAAACTTTGCCCCTTTTGAGGGAGAAAATTTTTCAATGGCATCAATAAGTCCCTCTACTCCGTAGCTTGCTATATCTTCATATGAGAAGCTCGGCGGCAGGTTGACCTTTACCCTGCCTATTACATATCTTGTAAGGTAGATGTACTGCACGATAAGTTTATCGCGGACAATTTTATTGCTGCGGTCACTGTAATATTCATCCCAAAGATTTTTTAAATCTTCGTCAGACAACCTCACTATTTTCCGATACGAATCGACCTCTATATTCTGATGATCCATTAATACTATATCCCAAGTCCTATTTTAACAATATTGTCATTTAATAATGCTTTTTTGACATCATATATCTATATGAAAACGCTTGTTTTTATTCGCTTTAACAGATGATGTTATATTTTTTATATTTTGTAAAATAAAATTGTTACAAATTGGTAACAGATCGAATATCCCTAATCAGCCGCGGGTGCGGCTCTTTTTTTGTAAGGGCATAAAAAAAGCCCAAAGAGGTGTTTGCCATATGCAAACTTAAGGGGTAACCTGTCTTTGGGTTTATTTATAAAAAGCTGTAAACTTTATTCGTGTCAAAAATGCTAACTTAAAATGTCAATCCTGTATTGTTTCATACAAACTCTGTGCTTCATTAATTGACACATTGCCGTTTGGTATTTTTAAAATTTTTACTTTTTTTATGCTGTCTTTAAATTCTATTGTTATAATATCTCCTTCTTTTAACGTTTTTGCAGGTTTTGCCGGATTGTCGTTGACAAATACTCTGGCGCTTTCGCAAATTGAATTTGCAACAGTTCTTCTTTTTATAAGTCTTGAAACTTTTAAGAATTTATCTAATCGCATTGGACTGTTTTAACCTTGTATTCACTGTGTTTGCGCAGTTTTTCCTCAATTTCTTCCATTGTTGCAAAGCCTTCCTGTGCGCCGAATTTTTCTATTACCGAGGCTGCATTAACGGAAGCGTATGCGAGCGCTCTTTTGACATCCCAGCCGTATTTGTGAATTGTTGCCACAAGCGTGGAGCTGAATGCATCGCCTGCGCCGAGTGTTGACACTACTTTTGCGCTAAACTCGGGAGCGCGGTAGAAGTCTTTGCCGTCATAACAGTATACGCCGTACTTTCCGTCCGTTATTACCGCAAGAGAGTCTTCTCTGCAGTGAAGTTTTTTCAGCATGGTAACAACATCGGGGTGTATTTCTTTTTGCGAAAATTTTTCATCTTTTGTATCGGGGCGAACCTGTATTTTTGTGAGCATTGAGGCCTCTTCTTTGTTCATGACCACAATTTTTGCGGTTTTTATTATGTTGTGGAAATACGATTCACCTTTTTTTATTGCCGTGCTGCCCGCGTTTATCGCAAGGTTTATATTATTTTTGTCTGCAAATTCGGCTATTTTATCAAGCAGTTTGTTTGTAGCTCCGGCGAGGGGTGCAACGTAAATCCATTTTGTATTTTTAAATACATTAAAATCTATTTCATCCTCGCTTATTGAAGCATTTGCTCCGCGGTGTGCAAGAACGGTTCTGTCCCCCTGAAAACTTACAAGAATGATTGAAAATCCGCTGAGCCGGTCTTTTGACGTGATGATATTTGAAGTATCCACGCCATCCTGCTGCATTTTTTTTGTTATAACGGGGGCAATTTCATCGTTGCCGAGTTTAACAATTGTCGAGGTTTTTAACCCTAAGTTTGCAAAGTTTGCGGCAGTGTTTACCCCGCCTCCGCCGATATTCCTTGAAAAGCCGTCTATCTCAACTTTTGCGCCGTAGGGAAACGACATAAATTCCGTTTTTCTCCTAAGGGAATTTACGGAAACAATGTTTGCGCCGTCGCTTTCAACAAAAACATCCAGTGTCGCCGAGCCTATTGTAATAACATCATACATTTTAACCCCTCTTTATAAAATACCTTTTCTTTATTATACTATAATAATAACTTTGTATAGAGTATAAAATGTTTTTAAAATCTTTGAAATTAAAAAATTTCAGAAATTACGGCTATTTAGAGCACACTTTTTTAAAGAATAAAACCCTTTTTGTGGGCAAAAACGCACAGGGAAAGACAAATTTACTCGAGGCTGTTTATTATTTAAGCGCGCTAAATTCAAACAGAATTAAAAAAGACTCGGAGCTTATTAAATTTGACGAGCAAAGCTGTACGATCTGCGCGCAGTGCATAAAAAGCGACACCGAGGTTGCGCTTGAAGTCTTTATTAACCCGCCTAAAAATAAAATTTTAAAAGTAAACGGTTTAAAGAAAAATAAATCGCAGGATTTTCTGAGAGTTCTAAAGGTTGTAAACTTTTCAAGTGCAGATTTAATGCTGCTTCGCGGCGAGCCTTCCAACAGGCGCAAGTGGCTTGATTTGGCGATTTGTCAGGTTTATGGCGCGTATTATGATAAACTTGCAAAATATAACAAAATACGCCTGCAAAAGAGCAACTTTTTGGCGCAAGGATATCGCGATGACGGACTTTTGGATGCATTTAACACTCAGATGTCAATTGCCGCAGCAAACATTGTGTATTTGAGGGTAAAATTTTTGTCCGAACTGCAAAAAATTGCATTTGATAAGCACAAAACAGTTTCACAGGATGAAGAACTGACTTTTTACTATGATTCTGACGTTCCAAAGGAGTGCGGTATAAAAGAACTTTCGGAGTTTATATACGACAGACTGTGCCTGATAAAAGATGATGAAATACGCCGCACACAGTGTCTTTTCGGACCGCACAGGGACGACATTTCTTTTTTTATAAATGAAATTGATGCCAAAAAATATGCTTCACAAGGACAGCAAAGGACCCTTGTGCTTGCCCTGAAGCTTGCAGAGCTTGACATAATAAAGGAAAAAGCGGGTGAGCAGCCGGTATTGCTTTTGGATGATGTTCTGGCAGAACTTGATAACATAAGGCAGAACTATCTTTTGAGGGCAATAGGCGAAAACACGCAGACAATTATAACAAGTGTGGATACATTTGCTTTTGATAAGGAGTTTTTGTCCGATGTTGAAATCGTTAAGATTTCGCAAGGGCAGATTGTATAAGGCTATAATTTAGGCACTTTGAGGTTTTCCTGCAGCTCTACGGGAAGTTTTTGCCCCTTTTTTGCTTTGTAGTGCAGTCCGGGGGAAATAATACCCGTCAAAAGTCCTACACCGCCGCCTACCGAGCCGCCGATTATCACGCCCGTTATAACATTTCCGCCTGCAACACCGATTGCGGCACCCAGACCCGTTCCGAAACCGCCTATTGAAAGCGTGTATGCAGCAATTTTTTTAGCGGTGTCTTTGCCGCCAAGCTGCAGATAGTCTTTTTTGCCGGCAATTTTTGCTGTTATGGGGATATTTTTCCCATCCGGAAACAGAATATGGGTAAAGTTAATACAGACTATAGCATTTCTTGAAAACCAGCGCGGCTTTTGTATTTTTACAATTTTTGCGATGAGTGATGAGCCTTTTGGTATGATACAGGTGCCTTCAACCGTTGATAATCCGTCTAAAAGGTCGAATTGAACAAAATCACCCTCTTTGTAGTATTTTGAGTTGAAGTTTTGTGAAAATGTTATCTCAATTACATTTTCTTTTTGTACTATGTTTGAAAAATTTGTAACTTTTACCAGATTTATTTTTGAGTATTTATTGTCCTTGAGGTGTTCAACACTGACTTCGTTGTCGCAGGGCGGGTTTTCAAAGTCCTGTGCAAGGGCAAGCGGGGCATTAAACGTACTTATAAATGCAGCTAAAACCATTGTGCCGAGAGTTTTTTTAAGCATTGATTTCTCCTTTAATTTTTCTCATCAAGCATTTTTCTTCTCTGTGCAGCTTGAAATTCAAAGCATTTTTTTACAATAAAATCCATATCTTTTCCGCTTATTGTAATAAACATAAGAGAAGTTACAAAGCGCAGCCCGTCTTGCGTTTTTGTGGGGATTACTTTTATGATACGGGCGAGAGTTTTTATTATATTTTCCGGGAATAAAATTGAAAGTTCGATTTTGTTTGTGTATTTGGAGATATCCTCGTCCAATAAAATCTTCATGCCTTTTGCACTTATGTCTTTTGTGCCGGTTGTAATTTTTTTTGAAAAGGTCGGAGTTTCAATGGTTACTATGGTTTTAACTTTCAGCTTCACTCTTATAAATTCCCGTCTTTGAATTTTATTTGTTTCAAAAGGTGTCGATACGGCACATGTTTCGCTCATACACTCTAAAAGCCGGCACTTTAGCCTGAAAACTCCGTTTGGCGTGTAAACATAAATCTCAAGAGGCTGCCCCTTGGGGTAGTCGAACTCGCGACTGCCGCAAAGAGGTTTTGTAAAAATCAGGGAGTCATCCTGCTTTTTGATGAAGCTGCACTGAAATCTCGTTGTGCAGGACAGCTCTCTGACTACTATCTCAATTTTCTTTGCTTCTTTTATATTTTGAATATACTCATTCATACTTGTGCTTATTATACCAGATTATTTTTTATTTGGAAACGTGTGCGTGTAAATATACCCGAGTGTACTATTTACGATATCTCTTAAGAGTTTTATTATTTCTATAGTGCATATTCCACTCTCACTCGTAAACTGTTTTGCCCGATAACTATCGCAGTTATCGGCTTTTTTTATACGAGCGAAGTTCAAACGACAGTGCGACTGCACGTCGTTTGAACAAGCGAGTCTACAGTGTGTGAGGGCGCACGGGAAGGCGTGAGCCTTGCCGAAGCCCGCGAGTCTACAGTGTGTGAGGGCGCACGGGAAGGCGTGAGCCTTGCCGAAGCCCGAAACCGTTCTTGGCGAAGTTCAAACGACAGTGCGACTGCATGTTGTTACGCTACCTTAAACCTTCTTTTGACAAGTATTCTCCTGCCGCAGATAAAATCTTGCGTGTTTAAAAAAACTCTCGGAAATTTTTTTGTATTCAAGAGGCTTATCTGACAGATAAGCTCTGTTTTTGCACTGCATAATGCAATGTTGTTTTCAATAATAATTTCAAGAGTTTTTGCATCAAAAAAGCGTTCAATATATGTGCAGTCTATTGCACAGGGTGTGTTCTTTGCTTTTTTAAGTATATTTTTTGCGCATGAGGCGCTAAAAACCTTATTTTCAGGTGCAAATATCCTTTTTTTGCCGATTTTTTTTGTAACAAAATCCATTTTGTTAAGTCATCCTTTGCAAAGTTACACATACTATTCTATTGCTTATTTTTGCACTCTGTAATTATCTTTTTGTTTGGTGTTTTTTATACTTTGGTTTGATATATAATTTGTTTTTTTAATTCATTTTATGATAAGATTAGTCCATAATGGATTTACTAGGATTATTTAAAAGACCACAAAAGGAAGATCTTTTTAATAAATTTCCCGACGGTGTACTTATTGTTTCGCTTGAGGGAAAAATCCTTGATGCAAATTCAAAGGCGCTTGAGATGTTCAGGGTTTCAAAATCTCAAATTGTCGGGGAGTTTTTCTCGGCTTTTGTGGATGGCGGTTCAAATCTTCTCAATAAACTTGTTTTGCAAAAGTGTGTAATGGTTTCAAAAGCAAGAGTTAAAGATGCACAGGATGATTATTATTTTGAAATATCCGCCTCAAGGGATTCTCTTGTGCAAAAAGTCTATGTAACTCTTAGGAATGTTACAAACAGCTATAAAATGCAAAACATGGTAAACGGTCAGTATGAAATCGCAAAAAATATTATAGATGAGAAAAATAACTATCTTGTGAGTATTTCGGGCGAGATTTTATCTTCTCTTGCCACAATAGATGGTTTTTCGCGTGCTTTATCCGACGGTGTCGGCGGGGTGCTTGTTGACAAGCAAATGAAATACGTCAACATAATAAATAAAAATGCAAAAGATTTAACATATGATTTAGAAAAGCTTTTTACCATATTCAGGCTGGAGTCAAATCTTTACCAGTACGATTTCAGAAATTTTGATCTGGTAAATCTCTTAAATGCCATAGTAAAACAGTACGCACCCGTCTTTGCGAGGAAGAAAATTATTTTTGAGTCAAATTTTTCGGCGATTGCAACAAGGGGCTGTTTTTTGGATCAAGGGGTTTTGGAGTATGTAATAAAAAGCATTTTAGATGCCTTTATAGAAAATGTTCAAATCGGAAGGGTTGCACTCAGTGCGGGGAATCCTCCGATTGCTTTTTTGGAAAAGCATGACTTTGATGCAAAGGTGTCGAAGGATTCTAATTCTTACGTTCTTTTTGAGATGAAAGCCAGCGAACTGTTTTTTGATGAAGACGAACTGCAGACTCTTTTTGAGCCGTATTGCACACTCAATAAAAACAAACGTCCGCTAAGCACAAAACTTACTTTTGTACTTGCTAAAAAGTTTATAAAATATTTTAAGGGTGATATCTGGGTATATTCAAAACCGGCATTTGGCACAATGGTTACTTTTGTTGTGCCTTTGGATAGAAAATAAGGGGAAAATTTGTGGCAAAAGTTGTTTTAAAAAACATTACAAAACGTTTTGGTAAAAAAACAATTCTGGATAATATTTCTCTGGATATTCAAGATAAAGAGTTTAATATCCTTGTCGGCGCCTCAGGCTGCGGCAAGTCTACATTGCTGCGAATTATTGCAGGTCTTGAGCGTCCGAATTTCGGTGAAGTTTTTATCGACTCAAAATGCGTAAATAATGTCGAGCCGAAAGACCGCGACATTGCAATGGTTTTCCAAAATTATGCGCTTTATCCTCAAATGAATGTCTTTGAGAATATGGCTTTCGGGCTAAAAGTAAGAAAAATCGCCGATTGTGAAATAAAAAAACGCGTAAACGAAGCGGCAGGCATTTTGGGGCTTGAAGAATACCTGAAGTCAAAACCAAGAGAACTCTCGGGCGGGCAGCGCCAGCGTGTTGCTCTGGGACGTGCGATTGTGCGCGAGCCTAAAGTGTTTTTAATGGATGAGCCGTTAAGTAACCTTGATGCAAAACTCAGAGTTGCAATGCGCTCCGAAATTAAAAGACTGCACAAAAAGCTTGATACGACCTTTGTATACGTTACCCACGATCAAATCGAAGCGCTTACCATGGGGCAAAAGATTGTTGTTTTAAATAATGGCACGATACAGCAGGCAGACAGCGCATATAACGTGTACAACAGACCGAAAAACACCTTTGTTGCTTCCTTTATGGGTACATATCCGATGAATCTTTTCCCTGCAACAATAGAGGATGGTATTTTGAATTTCGGCAATATTTTCCTTGATTTAAAAAGTACCTGCACGCTTTATCCTAAAACCGCCAAAAACATTATTGTCGGTGTCAGAATGGAGGACATTTTAGACCGCTCGTGCGCGGACTTTTCGTTTAATCTTATAAAATTCAAAGCCCTTCCGCACTTTGAGGAGTCACTGGGTTCAAAAAAACTTGTTTACTTTAACATAGGCACCCACGAGGCAATTGCCGCCACATCAAGCGATTACAGATTCGGCAACACGATTGACTTTTCAATTAACCCTCTTAAGCTTAAGTTCTTTGATGCGGATACTAAAGAGGCTATTTGCTAGTTTCTTCGTCATCACTCTTTTCAATCCAGATGTATGTTTTCTTAAACGCTCCGCGAAAAGGGTTGTTTGAGTAGTCATAGTCTACAAAAGGATTTCCGGCTTTTTTGTTTATGTTATCAACTTTTGAGTTGATTTCTTTAAAATACTCCGATATTCTCATAATTTTTCCAACTGTTTTAAAATACTCTCACATAACCATTATCTCATATCGTTTTTTATTTTTATCCCGCCCTGGTATACATTGTGCACTAGGACGAAAGTACTATTCTTTCGGTTGATTCCATATTTTTTTGGTGGTAGTATTTTTGTTGAGGAGAAGCATTTTGAGGATTATATGAAGAAAAAAATAGGCATTGTATTGCTTGTTATAGTTGCGCTTATTGCTCTTCGCTGGGGAAGCGGCAAATTTGGCGAATTTATGCGTGCAAAAATGATGGGCGCTATGATGACTCCGAAAGTCAAACTGTCGCAGGCTGAGGAGATTGAATATAAAAATGAAATAGAAGCTCCGGGCAGGGTTGTTGCAAAATACTCCGTAGACCTTATTGCCCGTGTTGACGGATATCTGCTTGAGAAGAAATTTAATGAAGGTGATTACGTTAAAAAAGGACAGCTCCTTTTTGTAATTGAGCCGCAGCAGTATTTGATTGCGCTGAATAAAGCTCAGGCAGACTTAGCAACGGCGCGTGCCCAGGCAATTAAAGCAAGTAAGGATTTTGCCCGCTCAAAAGAACTTGTCGAGAAAGACTATATTGCAAAGTCGACCTATGATGACACTCTTGCACAAAGAGATGTCGCAAATGCAAACGTAAAAGCCGCAATTGCCGCAGTTAACGATGCCAAGAGAAATTATAACTACACAAGAATAACTTCGCCGATTGACGGCAGAATAGGTATGTTAAACGTTACTCAGGGCAACTATGTAAGCAATCAAAGCGGTGCGCTTGCCAGAGTTGTAAGTACAAACCCGATTTATGTAACCTATAATGTAGACTCTAAGCAGTTTGCAAGTTTAAGGGATAATGAAATTATCCAAAATGACGAAAAAGAGCAGCCCATAAGCGTTGAAGTAACCCTTCCCGATGGCACAAAATACGAGCATAAGGGGGTCGGCGACTTTTGGGATAACCAGATTTCCCAGACTACAGGTACTATCACACTCCGCGCGACATTTCAAAACCCCGACAACAGGCTTATTCCGGGGGATTTTGTAAAAGTTAAAGTTTATTCAAATAAAATCCAAAGAAAAACCGTCGTCCCGCAAGACTACGTTTTGCAGGACTCTACGGGAAGATATGTATATGTGGTTGATAAAGATTCAATTGCCAGAAAAAAATATATAGAAATTTCAAACGAATATCAGAAATTCTGGGTAGTAACCAAAGGGCTTAACCCGGGGGATGAGTTTATCGGCGAAGGGCTTGTAAAAGTTCTCTCCGACAAGCCTGTAGTTGTTTTAGAGGATGAGCCGCAGGCAGAGCTAAAAGACAAAAAGTAACGGAAAATCAGAGCATGTTTTCAAAGTTTTTTATAGACAGACCAAGATTTGCAATTGTAATCTCGCTTGTTATAACGCTTGCGGGCTTAATTGCACTTAAAAATCTTCCCTTTGAACAGTATCCGACAATTACCCCTCCGCAGGTAATTGTATCCGCTACATATCCGGGGGCAAGCTCGGATGTTATTGAATCCACGGTTGCCGCCCCTATTGAATCAGCCGTTAACGGTGTAGAGGATATGCTCTATATGACTTCCGACTCAAAAAACGGCAGCTACAGGTTAAGTATTTATTTTAAAGTCGGTACAAACCCCGATATGGCGGTTGTAAATGTGCAGAATAAAACATCGCTTGCAACGGCAAGGCTGCCCGATGAAGTAAGAAGATACGGGCTTACCATTAAAGAATCCACGGCAGGCGCAGGGCTTGTAATTTACAAAGTCTTTTCGCCCGATAACTCTAAAAGCCTTGTAGAACTTGCAAATTACGCTTCAATATTTATTAAAGACGAGCTTGCCCGTGTAAAAGGGGTGGGTGAAGTTACGGTTTTTGGCGGAAAAGATTACGCCATGCGAATTTGGCTTGATGCGCAAAAGCTTGCGGCGCTGAATGTTTCACCTGCGGAAGTAAATGCCGCGATAGCCGCACAAAATGCTCAGGTTCCCGCGGGAAACATAGGTAACGAGCCTCTTTTAAACAAAAAAGATATGTCTATTGTCTTAAGGACACAGGGCAGGCTTAAGACTGTGCAAGAGTTCGAGAATATTATAGTAAGGTCAAACCCTGACGGCTCATCGGTTAAAGTGTCGGATGTGGCTAACGTGGAGCTGGCGGCTGAAACCTATGACTATATGGGGCGTGTAGATTTGCAGCCTGTTGCGGTTATACAGGTAATACAGCTCGCTGACGCAAACGCCGTTGCACTCGCAAATGACTGTAATAAAAAAATGGAAGAATTGTCCAAAAATTTCCCCGACGGTATAGCTTATGAGGTTTTCAGGGACTCTACTGACTTTATTAAAGAGTCTTTAAGCGAGGTAATAAAGGCGATTGTTCTTGCGATTTTCCTTGTAATTATGGTTGTATACCTCTTTTTGGGCGATGTTCGGGCTTCTTTTATACCGTTTGTGGCAATTCCCGTGTCGCTTATAGGTACAATAATTGTTTTTGCAATGCTCGGTTTTTCAATAAATACTCTTACCCTCTTTGGTTTTGTGCTTGCGGTCGGTACCGTCGTGGATGATGCCATTGTAGTTATTGAAAACGTACAAAGGCATATAGAGGCGGGCTTATCGCCGCGCGAGGCTTCTATTATATCAATGGATGAAGTATCGGGCGCGGTTCTTGCGACTTCACTTGTACTTATGGCGGTATTTGTTCCGGTTGCTTTTATCCCGGGGATTACGGGCAAAATGTATCAGCAGTTTGCGGTTACAATTGCCGTTTCTATCGGTTTTTCAACCCTTGTGGCACTTACTCTTGCCCCTGCGCTTTGCGCTACGATTTTAAGGTCGAAGGATGAAATGCCAAAACGTACGTTTTTTAACCGTTACAGAGAATTATACCGTGATTACTGGTCACATAATCAGAATTTAAGTGGTTTTGCACTCCTTGGGGCGTGGGGCGAATTTTTTGCAACCGCATGGGAAATTACAATTAAAAAATTCAACAGAATGTTTGATAACATAAGAGATACTTATATCGAAGGCTCGAAATACTACATAGAAAAGCCTTCTCGTACAAAAATAACTTATGTTGCGCTTGTTTTGGCGCTATTATTTCTCTTTAAAATAATCCCCACGGGCTTTTTGCCAAACGAGGACTCGGGAGCGCTCTTTACAAGCGTACAGCTGAAAGACGGCTCATCGCTGTCTAAAACTATGTCCATAACGGACGAGTTTGAGCGCGACATTAAAAAAATCCCGGGCGTGCACAACGTGCTTGGTCTTGAAGGTATTAACGGACAGAACACTTCAATGATTATTACCCATTTTAAACCCTGGGAGGAGAGAAAAAATGTGCCCTGGTACAGGCAGATTTTTATGAGCAAAGAACAAAAATACGAGTCAAAACGATCTTTGGACGATATTCGCTCTAATGTAAACGCGCTGAGTGCAAAATATCCGGACGCAAAAATATTCTCTTTCATCCCGCCCGCGATTACGGGTCTTAGTATGTACGGCGGTTTTGAATACCAGCTTCTTGATAAAGCAAACAGAACGCCGCAGGAGCTGGATGAAGAAGCGAATAAATTAATTTATGAGGCAAACAGAAGCTCTGTCGTAACAGGGGTATTTACCCAGTACAACGCAAATATACCGCAGTTTTTGATAAATATAGACTACAAAAAAGCGCTTGCGCAGGGTATTCCGGTTGATGAAATCTATACTGCCTTATCTTCGCAATTCGGGCAAACCTATGTAAATGACTTTAACCTTTACGGACGTGTCTTTAGGGTTGTTTTGCAGGCACAGGAAATGTTTCGCTCCACACCTTCCGATATGGGTAAAGTATTTATAAAATCCTCTGACGGTAAATCTTCTCCCTTAAGTTCCGTTGTAAGGATTGAGCCTGTGACGGGACCTTATGATATTACAAGGTTTAATATGTATAAATCCGTGCAGATAAGCGGAAACCCTGCAAAGGGCAAAAGTTCGGGTGAAGCCATTAAAGAAATGGAGCGTATTTCAAATGAAATATTACCGGAGGATATGACTTTTGCATGGTCGGGAACAAGTTTGCAGGAGATTGAATCAAGCGGTCAAACGGCAGTTGTGCTTGCGATGTCTTTGATTTTTGTCTATCTGTTCCTTGTTGCACTCTATGAGAGCTGGATGCTTCCAGTGGGTGTAATGCTGATTGCACCGATTGCAATGCTCGGTGCCTTGATATTCCAGTATATAGCAGGCTACGCTCTTGATCTATACGCGCAAATCGGGCTTATTATGCTAATCGGGCTTGCGGCAAAACAGGCAATTTTGATTATCGAATTTGCTAAAGTTGCGCGCGAAGAACAGGGAATGAGTATATTTGATGCGGCAATTGAGGCCGCAAAAATAAGGTTTAGAGCCGTTATGATGACGGTAATTGCTTTTATTTTAGGTATGGTGCCGCTTGTGCTTGCGGTGGGTCCCGGGGCTGAAAGCCGCCGTTCGCTCGGTACGACGGTTTTTGGCGGTATGATAGCGGCGGCGATTGTGGGTACAATTTTGGTGCCAGCATTTTACGTTGTTATTCAAGAGTCCAGAGAGAGGTTTGCAAACAACAGAAAAATGAAAAAAATGCAAAATAAAGGAAAAAGTTTAAATGAATAAAATCGCCTGTTTTTTTGTAGTTTTTTGTATAGCTGTCAACTCAAACGCTTTTATTTTTGCGCTTGCGCAGGAGGCTGCAGCCGTGCCGGGTCCCGAGGGTAAAACCGTTCAAACTCTGCAGAGCGAGGAGAAAACCGCACAACAGGAGCAAAAAACAGTGCTGCAAGCGGATAATTCGGCTGAGCGAAAAGAAAAGAAAGTTGCATTTTGGTTCTTCAAAAAGGATAAAACGGAAAAAACGGAAGAACAAAAACGCGAAGCTAAAACTTTTGCGCTTTTTAAAAAAAGAGAAAAAACGGTTGATACCGCAGCTAATGACGGGCAAAGCGCAAAACAGGACAATGCAAAGAGCGACAAGGACAGCGATAGTGCAAAAGTAAAACAGGAAGCCAAAAAAGAGAAAAAAATTGCAAAGAAAAAGAAAAATGAACACAAATACGACGAGTACTCTATTCCGATTGATGCTTATATGCCAGTGGGGCTGAGTTCTGATAAGGCTATTACAATTTCGGGCTCGGTTCAAAAAACTCTTGAGTTAAACCTTGCAGATTGCCTTGAGCTTTCTTTGATTAATAATCCCAAAATTAAATCTGCCTACGCAAATGCGGAAGCCGTAAAATTTAAAAAAGGACAAACCCTTTCAAACTATTCGCCCGTTGTAAATCTGCAAGGCGGTATTTCAAGAATTAAGCCGGATATGAGCAATTTTAGGAGCAGAGGTTTTGTGATTGACCCATTTACTAAATACGTCATGGGTACAATCGGAATTTCTCAGCTTGTTTACGATTTTGGCTACACTCAAAATCAATATACAATTGACAAATTAAACTGGGAATCGTCAAAGTCTAATATTGACTCTGTTGTAAATGATGTGGTATGTCAGGTAAAAGATGCCTATTATAATCTTATTTATACCATTGAGGCAAAACGCGTTGCACAGGAAACACTGGAACAGTTCGAGCAGATGTACAATCAGGCGCTTGCGTTCTATGAGGTCGGAACTCGCCCGAAAGTTGATGTTACAATAGCACAGGTTAATATGGAGGATGCAAGAGCAAAACTAATCAGTGCAAGCAACAGTGTGGATATTGCAATATCAAATTTGAATAACATAATGGGTTTACCCTTTATTCCGGCGTATATAATAGATACAAGCGCGCCTTATCAAAATGTTGAGATTGACATGAGAAAAGCAGTCGAGATTGCAAACGAGTCGCGTCCGGAGCTTAAAATTGCAAAAATCAGTGTAGAGGCTGCCGATCAGGCGATAAAACTTGCAAAAAAGACCTATTTTCCGTCACTTGAAGTGAGTGCAAATTTTTCAATAGGCGGTGTGGGCACAACTGTTGCCGATACAAACTGGTGGGATTTTGGCGGATATTTGACTTTTCCCGCGATAAATCCTTTTTTGATAAGAAATCAAATAAAAGAAGCGCGTGCACTTTTAGAAAAGCAGAAATTTGACTCTAAAGCAACAGTAAACGATGTTTATTACGACATTCAAAGCACTTTTGTAAGATTAATCGATGCTAAACAGCGTGTGCCTGTCGCAAAACTTGCGGTTAAAAAAGCTAAAGAAAACTATGAACTCTCGCAAGGGCGCTACAAAGTCGGCGTGAGCGATGCTATTGAGTACAAAGAGGCGCAAATTCAATACTATGATGCAAGATTATCTTACCTTAATACAATTTATCAGTACAACAGTGCAAAGGCTAATCTGGAGCGCGCTATCGGGCAAACACTTCCTGCCGTTGATTCGGATGATGAGGAAGGAATTTAGTCCGTAAAGAAGTTTATATAGATATAAAAATAGCAAAATGCAAGGGCGATTGTCAGAAGCTGTCTTTTGAAAGTTGTTTTGCTAAGAAGATATAAAACAAGGGCAATTGCAAAAAATACCGCCGCAGTGTTTTTGTAATTTGATGCGTTTACATATATAAAAGAAATATAGCTGCTTATGAAAACGGGAAGCACAGTGAGTATAAGCATTGCAATATACAAAAAAAATGTACCTATCCAAAAAAGTTTTTTATCAGCATTTTTCATAGTCCGAATTGTATCACAAAATTAACATATTTGCTTAAATTTTAACTTTTTATAATACCAAAAAAAATTTTTTGCCCCGGGGGTGTAATATTATTTTTTTGGTACAGATAAAAAGGAGTTAACCATGGCAAAAGATGTTGTTATCAAAGATGTTTTTTCAAAACTGTGTAATTTTGCGGGTATTTTGGCTCAGTATGCCAAAACAAAGAACAAAAAAGTCTTTATTTATGACTTTTTGATTGAAATAATAAATATTAAAGGAGTCGGAGAGGAGGAAGAAAAAGCCCTTGTCGAGAGCTTGATAGCTTTTATCGAATCTTTTGTGGTACTTTTCGGCGTTGCAAGGAGCTGTTTTTCTAAAAGATAAATTTACCCTGCTTGAGTGTGTGCCCCTGTTCTACAGGGGCTTTTTATTAAAATTGGGAGAGTTCTATAAGTTTTTTAAAGGAGGGGTGCTTGTTTTCAAGTTCTAAAAAAGTTCCCGTATCAATGATTTTACCTTTGTCCATATATATAAGTCTGTCGCTGTTTTTAAGAGTTGTAAGTCTGTGCGCTATTGCGATTACTGTCTTTTTGCCTTTTACTGCGTCAATGCTTTTGTTTACTTCGTTTTCGCTCTGTACATCAAGTGCCGATGTGGCTTCATCCAGCATTATTATATCTCTGTTAAAGTAAAAGACTCTTGCAAGCGCCACCCTGTGCCTTTGTCCGCAGGACAGTTCATTTATGTTCCTATTTATATCGCAATTAATTTCCGTGTAGATATTTGCAGCTTTCAGCGCTTCAATTATCTTATCTTTGTCTGTTTTTTTGCTTAAGTCTGCCTCTAAAGTAACATTTTGGCGGACTGTTTCAAAAGGAAGCGAATAGTCCTGAGATAATATACTGATATTGTTTTGCCACAGGGGTATGGTATTTGAATTAAGTACGGTGTTATCCGCTTCTATCGTGCCGCAGGAGGGCTCAAAAAGCCCGCAAATTAAATTAAACAGTGTTGTTTTGCCGCTTCCCGAGGCTCCTATTATTCCTATAAATTCATTTTTGTTGATTGTAAGGTTTATGTCCTTTAGTGCATAGTTATCTTTTTCGTAACAAAAATTAACGTTTTTAAACCTTATCGACCCCCTGAACTCGAGTTTTTTATCCGTGTTTTTATTTTGCAATTTGCACTCATACATGGGCAGTGTTATATTTTTAAACCATTTAAGTTCGGCTTTTGCCGAGTTAATACCCTGAAGGCAGTTTTGGATTTTATTAATGTTGGGGACAATCCTTAAAATAACTGCGGCAAGCGCTGCAAGTCCCGCGCCAAGTTCGGAATTCGAGTAGTTATTTACAAGCATAAGCACGACAAACAATACAAATGCCCCCATAACACCTATTTCCGTTATGTATGTCGGGATTTGTAAATTGGTCTGAATTTTTCTTTTCTGCAGGGAAGAATTTTTTTGCAGTTTGTAGGCACTTTGGCTGAATTCATCTTTTTTGTTGTAGATAATAATATCTTTTTGCGCATTTACGGTTGAGAGAATAAAGTTGTGCTTGTTTCTCTCTGCCAGATGGGATTTTTCGCCGTAGTATTTTGCTCTGTTTTTAAAATAATTGCTTTCAAAAAACCAGACGGTAAAAATAAAAATCCCTATAAGTATTGCGGTTGTGCGAAATTTCACAAAAAGATATGATATTATGCCAAGCGCCACGATTGAATTTGCAAAAAATGACAGGACAGAACCTAAAAAGCCGTTGATTACGGTAGTTATAGAGTAATCAAGAATTCTTAATTTGTCTGACGGGGGGATTTTGCTTGTAGTCAGGTAGTTTTGCGATATAAAGCAGGTGTAATTTTTCCTGAAAATATCATCCGAAATATCCGCCAGCAGCATATTTTGAAAATTAATATGCACTATCATAAAAACATCTTTTAATATGTATATAAAAGCCACCAAAACCCCTAAAAAAAGCGCGGTTTTACTGTTGTTTTCAAAATGTATAAAAGGTGTGTTCAGAGTGTTTTTTGTAAGCAAAAGCACAAAAAACCAGATTAAAGACAGCCCTGCAAATTCAAAACAGCCGGCTATGGCAGATGACAGCACAAGCAAAGATAACTTCGCCCTGTATTTTTTTGCGTGTGTGTTTATGAAATCAAAAAAATCCGCAATAAACATAAGAAGGATAATTTTTCCTTGAAAAAATAATTATAATTAATTATACTCTAAAGTATGATTGAAAAGTCAAGTAGTGAAAATTTCTTTATCGGTTTATCCTTGTCTAATTCCTCAAATTACGACAGTTCAGTGTGTGTCCTTGACAGAAATTCAAAAATTTTACTGCTTGATAAATTTTACTTTACACAGGATATCGAGCTGTTTTTTAAAAGTTCTCCCTACATAAACAACTCTCTTATGTGCGTTTCTGTCCCCTATGATAACTCGCTGCTTGAGGGTAAATGGAGAATTCATTCAAAAAATTACAAAATGCTTGGCAATTATTTTAAAATAGACAGGCAAAACTGGACAAAAAGACTCTCGGGAAGGCTTTGTCCGGCTCTTTTAAATCTTCGTGAAGAAGGGGTTAAAATTTTCAGATGCGACATCAACCAGCTTCGTCAGGCATACGGACTAAATGCTCACTACCTTTCGCGTACTTCTCTCGATTGTAAAAATCTGCAAAGTTCGCTGAGGTTGAAATACGGTTTTGAACAGCTGCCCGACAATATGCTGGCGGCATCTTCCCTTGAGGCGATAGTTTGCGCGATGTTTGCAAGGTATATTTCGCTTGGCGGAAAAACAAAAGAGCTATACGAGTTTGAAGGACTGAAAACCCTTTCAAGACCGATTGGCTAGCTATTTTCTTCTCGGTAAACTCGCCCTGTCGATATGTTCTCTGAAAAATTCGGTATTAATATTTAACATCTGTCCTATTTCAAGAATTTTAAGCGCCAGACTCCTGTCGTGATTTTTATTTTTGGATGTTTCAAGGTGCTCGATTAAAATGTTAATTTTAGAATATATTGAGTCAAAGAAGATATTTTGCGCCTCGTTGATATTTGCCTGTATCTCAAGCTTTTCAAGTATATTTAAAAGCCCCAGAATGTTATCCGCCACATCAAGCTCCATTTCATCCGCGAGCTTTTGTATCAGCGTTTCAAGCTTCCTTGATATTATCTGCCCTGCTCTGCATTTGTTCAGATTAATGCAGAATTTATCGGCATTTTGCTTTATCAGGGTAATTTTTGCATGTGCCTTTTCGCTGCAGTACGCTTCAAGTTTGTTCAGTTCGTCCTCAAGCCTCCTTAAAAGCGTAAATTTGGCACTTACGCGAAACACGTCGGGTATATCCATACCAAGATCAATATAGTATGAAACAGGAGCTTTAAGCTCGTCGTAGAGGTCCTGATAAGTTTTTTCGGTTTTTATAAGCTTTGAAATCAATATCTTTTCAAGGATTACTTTCCTTTTGTCGATTAAAATATCTTTTAGTGTGTAATATTCGCTGCTTATGTGTTTTTGAATGGTTTTTAGGGTTTCAATTAAATCGCATGCCATAAATACTTTTGTGATTTCACTCTTGTCGTTGTTGTATTCTTCCTGCGAGTTCAGCCTTTTAACGCTGCAGTAAAACTCGCCGCTTGCCGTGTTAAAAATCACAAAAGACATATCAAACTTTTCAAAAGTTATTTTTGATGTCATCTCAATGTGTCCGAAGTTAATTGAAGCCTGATTTTTCTTCACGGTTTTTGTGTTGATTTTTTTAACTTTATAGCAATATATTTCATCCAATTCTTCCGAATTTAAAAACTTGCTTGAAAATGCCCACTGTGCCGCAAGTTTTTCTACCGTAACGACGGAAGGTTTGACAAATCTTTCGTAAACGTTTTTGCCCGTGCCGTAGCCTTCTATATTACTTTTTGCCTTATTTAAGATTGATAAAAATTTCTTTTCTATGTCTGTTTTTGTAAATTCGCCCGACAGCTCTATTGCACGAAGCGCATATTTCATAATTTGCGTTGTTTCAATGCCTGAAATTTCGGCGAAGAACCAGCCGCAGCTTGTGTACATAAGCTGGCAAAAACGCTGCATTTCCATAAGTTTAATGGCTTTTACCCTGTCTTTTTGAGAGAGGTTTTTCTTTGCGTTTGCCTTGAAAAATTCCTCATAGCTTTTTTCGCTTCTGTCTAAAATAACGTCGATATATTTATTTCTGGCATCCCAAAAATCTTTGTAATATTTGGCACCCTCGCAGGAGCATACTTTTATGAGTTCATCTCTTATATAGTCAAGAGCATCGCGAAGCGGGCGGCGCCATTTTTGGTTCCAGCCGCACTGCGCACCTGTTGAACATCCGCAGTCCTCAATCCATCTGCCCACACCGTGACAGCAGCTCCAGGATGATTGCGGTTTAATATCGACCTGAAAAGTCGGAGGGAAATTTTCCAGAAACCAGCCGTAGTTTGTTATTTTAAAACCAAGCTCCTCCGCTTTTACTTCAAGGACGTACGAGAGAGCCATATCGCCGAATTTTGTGTGGTGTCCGTAGCTTTCTCCGTCCGTTGCAATATTTACAAGCTGCGGATGCCTCCTGTTTTCAACATAGCCGTCTTGCAGTCTGTAGGCAAATTTGTTGCCGTCGCACAAAAGATTGTCAAAGGCTACGGATTTTGATATTGCACCGTCGTAGAAAAATAAATCTATATATTTTTTCTCATCATTTTCATCGGGAAAGTATCTGTACGGCATAGACGGGTCTATACTGCCCCAGCTGACGTCATGCCAGCTGTCATCTCCGTCCATTTTTCTGACACATTGCGCCTGATGGGGTGATAAAATTGTAAATTTTATGCCGCAGTCGATGAGAACTTCAAGCGTTTCGCTGTCTACCGCCGTTTCAGCCAGCCAAATACCTTCGGGTTTGCGGTTAAAGCGTTTTTCAAAATCCCTTATCCCCCAAATTACCTGAGTGTATTTGTCATTTAAGTTTGCAAGGGGTAAAATCATATGATTGTATACCTGTGCAATGGCGCACCCGTGCCCGTCGTAGAGCGAAAGAGAGTTTTTATCAGCCTCTATAATCCTTTTATACGCACTTTTTGCGTGTACTTGCATCCAGCTTAAAAGCGTGGGGCCGAAATTAAAACTCATAAGTTCGTAATTGTTTACAATATTTAATATTCTGTTTTGATTGTCTACAATTCTTGAAACAGAGTTTGGTTCATAGCACTGCCAGCAGATTTTGTCGTTCCAGTCATGCTTTGGTGCGGCGCTCTCCTGAAGTTCTATTTCTTCAATCCAGGGGTTTTCGCGCGGCGGCTGATAAAAATGTCCGTGGATTGTTAAATATTTTGTATGTTTATTGTCTTTTTTTTCTTCGCTCATACTATTCCCAATGCCCAATTTTAAAAATGTTATTTTTTATCTTTGTCGGAACCGGCTTTCTTTTGCAAAATCGTAATTTTGTTAATATCTATCCACGGGTCGCCCAATGCGGTTGAAAATACTTTTCCCGTGATTTGGATTTTATCGCCCGTATCAAGTTCTATAAACTTTTCGGCATAATCCCTTTTAATAAATAATTTCATCTCTGACAGCGGTACATTGTGGTCAACAACGTCATCTCTTTGAATTAAAAAGCCTATATAGTCGCTTGAGGAGCGCATTGCTTTTTTATAGTCCAGCCCGAGTGTTGAAAACTTATCAAATGTTGCCTTCATGGTGACTGTTTTATTAAGAAACTTTTGCGGTGATGCAACAACGCTCAGCGGTGATGTAGCAACTACAGAAGCGGAACTTGCCGCGTATGAAGGTGAAAAAGAGGGCGAAAAAGTTAACAATGCCGTAAACAAAACCGCCAATGTGATATTTTTTATCTTCCTAAACATTTAAAACTCCTTTTTTCATATATTCTAACATATTTTAACCCTTGTACAATAGCCGTCTTATGCTAAATTTACAAGTTGCGCCCGTCTAAATCGAGATATTCAACAACATTGTAATACGCATATTTTTGAACTTCCCGTGTGCTCATTATACCATTTTTTACCGCAAGTTCGGCTATTTCATCCAAAAACATCACCGAGCCGCCGAGTGTGCCGTCCTCAGCCCTTCCATAGCTGTTTATTTTTTTGCCGCAAAAAATTACCTCGCCCTTACAGTGTGCGGCGGGCAGCGCATCGCTAATCATCATGATTTTTGAAGGATTTTTTATTGCAAAAAACAGTTTTAGCATGTTTTTGCTCAAATGAATTGTGTCGCAAATTATTTCACAATATATTTCATCGTCAAAAAGACAATCCAGAGCCAGATTTTTGCCCCTGTGGGAAATGTTTGGCATAGCGTTAAAATGATGTGTCGTAGCATTTGCGCCGCCCTTATCATCACTCAGAGTATGTCCGGCATGTGCTTTTATGTTATTTTTGTTTAAAAGTCGGGCAAAAGAGTTGTCTTTATCAAGCTCGGGCGCATAAGTCACTATTTTTATAATGTCGGTGTACCCCTGTGCAAGATGTTTAAAGTTTTCAACCGTCGGTGCCATAAATACTTTTTTGTCTTGAATTCCCGGTTTATCGGGGTTTAAAAAAGTCCCCTCAAGGTGCAGTCCGATTATTTTAGATTCGTCATGCTCTTGAGAGTTTTTTAGCTCTCTGAATAATTCAAAGCGCTCTTTTAGTTTTTGGGTGCTATCTCCCGTAAGTGTCGGGCATATGGCTGTGATGTTTCTTTTTTTGAGCTTTTTTAAAAGCTCTTTTATTTCTTTGCTGCCCGAGGTATTAAAGTTTACTCCATATCCGCCGTGGATGTGTATATCAATATATTTCATAAGAATATTATACATCTTTTGACTTTTTTTATAAAAACATTAAAAAATTCAGGTGTGTAAAAGTTGGTATCAATAAAATGTTGAAGAAATGTAACAATATTTTTAAAAAGCTAAAGTTGAAAAATAATATTGCCGATATGGATAATGTAAGAACAATGGAGGCATAGAAAGCTATGGGAATGGCAGCAAGCCAGGCAAGATTTTTAGGTCTTACGGCAAGGAAAACAAATGTTGAATATGAAGGGCAGCAGGTTAACCAACAAAGAACGGTGCTTTCTAACGAAAGTGCGGGTCTGTTTAATCAGATGTTAGAGCTTCAGGTCCCGACGCCTCCGAGTGCTACAGACTATTATAATACCCGCTATGTATTTGACTCTATGGGCGAGGATTATTCCATAACCAAGTTTGATACTGCAGCAGGCAGCACAAACGGTACATATAACATTGTTCTTGAGTATTCTACACTTGAGCGCAACGGTTATTCATCGGTTCCCATTACTCAAGGCACCCCGATGGAGTTTGAAGATCAAGTGCCTACTAAAATATACCTGGACGGTCAGGAGTACGAAATAACTCCCGCGGATACTACAGGTATTGATAAGGGCAATATCGAAGTAATCAACTCTGCAATAAGAGCTAACGATTCTTTAAGAAACCCCGAAGAAGACACTTATTACAAATACACAATCAATGAGGGCGAAACTGATGAAAGAACTTATTATATATCTTCTTATGATATTGAAAGGGCACAGCTTCCGGAAGATCCCTCTGAAATGTATACGGGAGGTTTGACCCAGTACTTTGCCATGGATGCAACGGTTAAGAAAAAATCCAATGCAACGGCAACTTTTCAGGCTACATCCGACGGAAGGTTTGAATCTGTTCAAATTACAGGTGTCAGCAATGATGAGTTGAGCGAAAAACTCACGGGAAAAACATTTGACCTTGACCTTACTCAGGTCGATGACACCGAAGGCTATGAACAAGCCATGAAGGACTACGAATATCAAAAAATGATATACGAAAGAGCTATTCAGGATATTAACGCAAGAACAGAAATTATCCAGCAACAAGACAGAACTCTTGAATTAAGACTGAAACAGCTTGATACAGAGCAAGAAGCTCTTAAAACCGAAATGGACGCAGTCCAGGAAATTATCCAAAACAACGTCGAATCTACATTTAAGACGTTCGCATAAAGAATTGACACTTTGCACCATGCTAAAAACTCGGCATGGTGCAAAAATAAAAGGTACACGAGGGTTAGTATATGGTTTCTTACAAAAACATGCATGCGCTTACAATTGCAAATAAATACGGTTCCGCAAGCTCTATTGCAAAAGCTGAACTGTATGAAACTTACGACAGATTGCGCGATTTGACGGTATCAAGCTCTGCATCTTCGGGCAGCGGCTTTGGTACGGCAGGCGGCTTTTTGTGGCAATTGGCAAGCATGTTCTCTCCGAGTATATTTATGCCTGTTATGGGCGGAAGCAGTATGATGAACATCCCCGGTACCTCTTACTGGTCGCCGATTACAGGCTCTACCGCATCTTATGACGGCGCCACTTCCGCATTCGGAATAGGTGACTTAGGTTCTTATCCCGGTTTTCCGTCAGGTGCCGCAGGAATTACTCTCGGCTTTGGAACCGACGGTGTGCCAACAGGCGGTGCCGCAGGTACTGCAACGGGGTATGCGGTAAGTTCCGCGGGAATTGCCGCCATGAATACGGCCTCTGCCGCTCTGGGTACTGCTTCGGGCGGATTTAGTTTTGGACAAAACATTGTACTTCCCCTTGCCGGTTTGGTTTCGGGTTGGGGCGGTTTGCTGCAGGCTTTGTCGCCGTATATGGGCGAGTGGGGTTTGGGTGCAATCGTTGCAGGTAACTTAATGCAGGGTACGGGTAACGCTGCAGTCAGCGCCTATCAAAATATTACGGGAAGAATTACCACAAACGCCGACGTTATTTTATCAGACAGGGTAAAAAACATAGAAACGGTTTGCAAAATGCTGGATACTCAGGCAGATATCGTAAGACAGACACTCAAGAACGATATTGAATCGGATTCAAAACTGGCACAAGATTTATAGTATTTTTGTAAATTTTTGTAACAATTTTATTGTTCCTCTAAAGTTTTTATTTTAAAGTGACGTTATAAAATATATACACTGTCTGCTTTTCGAGGATATTTACAAAAATATAAATAATCCCGCAGGTGGCAATTTTATCTCAGTTTTTGTTTTTATTAGTTTAGGGTTACCCCTAAAAGGAGTAAGCTCGTGCAGCAAAACATTCAGGCACATATAAGAAGAATGAAAAATTTTTTGGGATTTTCCAAGAGTTTTCTAATCAGAAAAAACCCTCTTAAAATTTTTTCAAAAGAATTTGCCGCAATGTTGAAAAACTTTTTTTCCATAAACAAAAAGAGAAAAATGGTTAAGTACAGACTTAATTATCAGCTCTATAAACTGAATCAGATGGAAAAATTGATTGCACAAAATAATGATCACGTATTCCTCAAGGGGAATAAATTTAACGAAATGAGATAAAATGGGATTAATTGTATCGACAATCAGATTAATGCAGCTAAACAGTATGAGGCTTGACCTTGAGTACAAGCTTATGCTGATTAACACATCACGTATGCAATTAACCGCATCGACAGGCGACCTTGAAACGCTCGGCAGCGACCTTGACCCTGATTCTGCGGAATCTAAAGCACTGCAAAAGCGGATGGAGCGGTTGAAAATCGTTGAACAGCGGCTTGAGGAACAGGCGCAAAGATATCAAATTCAGCTCAAGATGGTTGAAAGCGAAATCCAGAGCGTTAACTCTTCAATATCTTCAAATATTCAAATGGCTTACGGCGGTTAGTATCAGATATAGCAAACAGGGTTTATCCCTGTTTTTGTTTTATTTGTTAAAAATTGTAAAATT